>JAVEVO010000133.1:0-18225 GCA_034005005.1 Myxococcota bacterium | reverse complement strand
GCCCCCTCCCCCTGCGGGGGAGGGGGTTCGAGGGACGGGATGGGCACGGCCGGGGCATTCCTTGGTGGGTTTCTGAGTTACTTGTTTGGTTTTTGGATGTGAAATCATGGTTGATTTCGGTTGTTTCGCATTGATTTTTTGATTTCATTAATAAGTGAATGATAAAGAGTGAGTTTGTGTGATATTTTAGATTTTTTGATTGTATTTTAATGGGAGAGGTCCGAGGGGGGACCTACGGTCACCCCCTCGGGCTCCCCCTCCCGGGGGGCCGTCCGGAATGCCGCATCTGGCCCCACGCGTGCGCCTCACGCCACCTCCTTCCGGTTGGCCGCAGCCGGCGGGCGTGGGCCCCGCGTTGGGGTCCAGGTAGACGTCTACCCCCTGCCGAACGCGACATTTCGGTCCCTGCGTGTCGCGTTGGGGTCCAGGTAGACGTCTACCCCCTGCCGAACGCGACATTTCGGTCCCTGCGTGTCGCGTTGGGGTCCAGGTAGACGTCTACCCCCTGCCGAACGCGACATTTCGGTCCCTGCCTGTCGCGTTGGGGTCCAGGTAGACGTCTACCCCCTACCGAACGCGACATTTCGGTCCCTGCCTGTCGCGTTGGGGTCCGGGTAGAGGTCCACCGGCCGGTCGTCACCAGCCACCCTCTGTCTGCCAACCGGTCACCTTCGCCGTGTCGAGGTACTGGAATCCAGGTCGCTTCAGGCCTGCGCGCCGGTCCGCGCGGAGGGGCCTTCCGTCGGCCGGCACGGAGCGGGCCGCGGCGGCCGGCACTGACCAGGCCGCGGGGGCCGGCACCCCCCAGGCTCCTGTAGCAGGAAGCAGGTGGCTGCTCGAGCCTCCCCCCAGAGCCCTGCCCGTCCGCTCAGAAGAGGATGTTCAGGCCGAGCCGGTAGTCGTTGCGCGGCTCCCAGCCGTCCGTCCCGCCGGAGCGCTGGTACTCTCGGTAGACCTCTGCGGAGATCAGCAGGCCGCGACCGAGCAGCAGGCCCAGCCCGACCCCGCCGTGGAGCAACCAGCCATCGTCGACGTCCTGGATGAACAGGCGGGACGCGGCGATCTTGACGAAGGGCAGCAGGGGCGGCTCGGTGAGCGCGAACAGGCGGACGTACGGACCGAGCAGGCCGTAGTCGAGCGCCTGGTCGCCGAGGAAGACCTCGGCCGCGCCCCCGAGCTCGACGCGCTCCGTGACGAAGTAGCCGTAGGAGCCGGCCGCGGTCAGGTAGCCCGAGCCGGCGGCCAGGCCGATGCCCAGGTTGTGTCCGCCATGGCGCAGGCCGATCCCCTGGGCGTGGGCGACCGCTGGTGTCAGGGGCAGGAGCAGGAGGGCGAGGAGGAAGCGCGGCAGGAGCCGGCGTCCGGGACGGTCGGGGGAGGGTGGGGGAGCGGGCAGATTCATGGCTTCAACGTAGCCACCAGGGTGCTCGGTGGCAACCGGTGCCCGAAGGCCGGGGTCGCGTCCTGCCGACCGCTGCCCGAAGGCCCGGGACACGGCCGGCAGTCTCGCTGTTCTCCACGATCTCCTGGTGGGTCGTGGGCCGCGCCCGGAGGGCACGCGGCCCTGCCCGCTTGACGGCGGTGGCCTCCCGCGTAAGATGGGGCCATCGGGCGGGCCGCCACGCGACGCCTGGAAGCGAACGCACTGGGCGGCAGGCCCCGCGAGGACAGCAACGATGAAGATCTGCCATTCGTGCAAGCAGGAGGTGGACCTCGAGGTCCAGATCGGGCGCGATGACGTCTGCGCCAACTGCTACGCCGATCTGCACGTCTGCTTCAACTGCAAGTTCTACGACCCGGGCCGGCAGAACGAGTGCATGGAGCCCCACGCCGGCTTCGTGCGCGACCGGGAGCGGGCCAACTTCTGTCACTTCTTCACCTTCAAGGACACCGAGGAAGAGGACGAGATGGAGCAGCAGGACGCTCGCTCCCGGCTCGAGGCCCTGTTCAAGGGGCTCAAGTAGGGGGCGCGCCCGTCCGGGCCCGGCCCCGTCTCCTCTCCCGCGGCGCGCTCCCGCCTGGAGGCGGGGCGTTGACGGTGGCTTGCCGCGACCGCTCGTGGCGGGCCCTGGAGGAAGACCGCCGATGACGGGCCCCTCTCCTGCGCAGCTCGAGCGCGTCCTCGACGCGTACCGGCAGCGGCTGCTCCGCTCGCCGTGGGACCTCGCCTCCCGCCTGCAGATCGCCCGGGCCCTGCGCCTGCTCGGCCGGGTCGACGAGGCCGTGCACGAGTACCAGATGCTCGCGCACCAGCTCCTCGAGGAGGGCGACACCTGGGGCGCGGTCAGCGCGTGCACCTCGATCCTCGAGCTCGCCCCCGATCATCCGGAGATCGTCCGGCTGCTCGATTTCCTCCTCGGGCTCTCCACCCCGGAGCCCGCAAGCCCGGAGGGGAGCCCGTCCGTGGCCCTCCCCCCGGCGCGGCTGGACGATCCGGTCCTGCTGACCCGGCCGCTGTCCGGTCCGGCCGACCGCCAGCCCCCCGTGCCCCTCGAGGACATCCTCCTGCACTCCGCCGATCTGCTCGAGGAGGAGGGTGCGGCCCCGCCCCAGGCGCCCGCGGTGGCCCCGGCCCCGGCTCCGGTCCCGGCGAGCGCGCACGCGACCCTCGAGCTCGGCCGGACGAGCCGCAAGCCCGAGCTGGTCGCGGTCCCGGCGCAGCTCCCCCCACCGCTGCCCCCGAGCTCTTCCTCCGCGCCCGAGCTGCCCATCTCCCTGGCCGAGCTGCCGCCCCGCTGGCAGCACATCGCCGAGCAACTGGCGCAGCACTCGGCCGAGCAACTGGAGCGGCTCGTCACCGAGCCCTCCCTCCCGCCGGTGCCCGTCCCGCGTGGCCTCCAGGGGAGCCTGGTCGACCGGCCGGCCGAGCCCGCGGCCATCCCCCTGCTCCGGCTGCTGGACACCGCCACCTTGCTGGGCCTGCTGCGGGGAGCCCGGCGGCTGCTGGTGCAGCCGGGGGAGGAGGCCCTGTCCGAGGGGCAGCCGGGCGAGAGCCTCTTTCTGGTGCTGCAGGGGAAGTTCCAGACGACCCGCAACCTCGCCGGGCGCCCTCCCCTGGACCTCGGCCTGCTCGGTCGCGGCAGCTTCTTCGGCGAGACGGGGCTGCTGCTCGGGTTGCCCGCCACGGTGAACGTCGTCGCGCTCGAGCCCGCCGAGCTCCTCGTCTTCGACCGGCAGCTCCTCCGGCCCGTGCTGGACGCCTTCCCGCGCTTCCACAAGGTCCTCGACTCGACCCGGGTCCGGCGCCAGATCTCCGCGCTGGTCGGTGGTGCGGCCCTGTTCCGCGACCTGCCCCTGGCGGTGCGCGAGGAGGTGGCCACGGTCCTGCGCCCGCTCTCCCTGGCGGCGGGGGCGACGGTGGTCTCGCCGGGCCAGGCCGATCCGCCCCTGGTGCTCGTGCTCACGGGCGAGGTCGAGGAGCTGCGGCCGGGGACCGACCCCCAGGCGCCCGCGCTGCTCGCCCGGCGCCACGCCGGCGACGTCGCCGGCCTCCCGGACGCGGCGAGCGGGCAGCCCGCGGCGCTGCTCTTGCGGACCGGCGTGGCGAGCGAGCTGCTGCTCCTCGGCGGCGCCCTGCTGCGCAACCTCATCGACCGGCACGAGGCGGTGGCCCAGGCCGCGCGCCAGTTGCTCCAGCTCCGCCGCTTCGTGGCGGCGCACGGAGGGGGGCCTTGCTGAGCCGCTCCCTGCCCCTGCCGCCCCTCGCCGTGCTGCTCGCCGTGCTGCTCGCCGGGCTGCTCGCCGCCTGCACGGCCGACGAGCGTCCCCTCCCCCCCGTGGTCGAGGACCCGGACCTCGCCGGCCTCACGGATGGCGGCGTGCCTTACCCCGGGGAGCTGCCCGCGGCCGTCCCCTGCGGCCCGCTGCTGACCGAAGATGGCGTCCTGATCTATGGTACTTTCCTCCCTTCGCCCGCCCCGGATCCTGCTCCTCTCGTCCTGCTCACCCACGGTATGGGCCAGACTCGCCGTGACTTCGTGACTACACCCGGCGGGCTGGTGGACAGCCTGCGCCGGCAGGGCTTCGCCGTGCTGACCCACGACCTGCGCGGCCACGGGGAGAGCAAGTTCCGGCAGCTCACGGGGCTCGCGGGGGAGCCCTGCCAGGAGCCGGGGCAGTGCCGCAGCCGCCAGTGCGTCGCACAGCGCTGCACGGAGCCCCAGGGCGAGGGCGAGGAGGTCCCGCCCCGGCAGGAGCCGTACCTCTACACCTCCTTCGGTGCGGCCGAGTGGGCCCTGCTGCGTCTCGACCTACGTCGCCTCGACACGCTGCTGGAGGCGCGCCGGCAGGAGTGGTCTCTCGACCTCGACCGGCGGCTCTTCCTCGGCAGCGACGTGGGCGCGGGCGGGCTGCTGCGCTACCTCGGCGCAGCCCCCCCCGGGCGGGCCGCCGTGCTCCTCGGCCCGCTGCAGGGGGGCGTCGACCGGCTCGGCGCCGCGGACCTGCAGCAGCTCGCGGCCCTCCTCCCCCGTGCGCTGCCGCTGCTGCTGGTCGCCGGCGCGGACGATCGGCTCTCCAGCCAGGCCCTCGCGTCCCTCGCCCAGGGCTTCCCCACGGCCGAGCAGTGGCGCGTCGAGGGGACCGGCAGCCACGGCCTCGCCCTGCTCGCGCAGCAGGAGGCGACCCGTCAGCGGGTGGTGCAGTGGCTGACGGCCAACCGCTAGGGCCGGCCCCGGGAGCAGCGCCCCTGGCCACGGTCCTCCCGGCGCTCCGCCAGACCCGGCGGATCGCCGCGACGGCTCAGGGCGTCGGGCTCGCGGTCGTGCTGCTCTTCTTCCACCTGATCCTCAAGCTCGACCTGCCGGCCTTGCTGCAGCTCGTGCTGTGGAACTCGCCGCTGCTGCTGCTGCTCGGCCTCGGTGGCTGGCTGGGGCTGCGCCGGCTGGCCCGACCCCTGTGGCAGCTCGCCGACGTACCCCGCGGGGGGCGCGCCGCCGAGCCGGACTCGGGGTCGCGACCGCTGGCGCTCCCGGCCGCCGCGCTCGAGGCGGCCCAGCGGACGGCCTTCGAGCTCCCGTACCGCGCCGCCGTGCTCGCGGTCCTGCTCTGGTTGCTGCTCGCGGCCGGCTTCGGGGTGGTGGGCAGCCAGCAACCCGACGAGACCGGGCTCCGGGGCGCCGGCCTGGCCCTGGGCACCTTCGTCGTCTCCTTCGGCGCGGCGGTCTATCAGCTCATCGCTCAGCGGCTCGCCCTGGGCCCGGTGCTCGAGGAGCTCTCCGTGCGGGGGGGGGCGGTGGGTCTCGTGAGCCCGCCCGCGGCCGGGGGCTCCGGCGCGGCGCCCCGGGTCCTCCACTCCCTCCGCCAGAAGATGACCCTCAGCTTCACCGCCCTGGTCTTCTTCGCCTGCGCGTTCGCCCTGTTCCTCAGCTTCGTCCAGTCCCACGAGCTCGTGGACCAGCTCCAGGCGGCGAGCAGCCGCGACCGGGTGCGGCTGCTCGCTGCGAGCCTGGCCCGGGGAGGTCCGCCGGAGCTCGTCGAGGGCGAGGGCCTGGCCCTGTTCGACGGCCACGGGCAGCTCGTCGCGCAGTGGGGCGCCGCCTTCCCGCCGGGCCAGCTCTCGGGCCTCGCCCAGCTCGGCGCCGGGGTGCATCCCCTCTCGGCGCGCGGGCTGCTCGCGGCGGTCAGCCCCGTGCCCGCGGCGCCCCAGAACACCGCACCGGGGCGCCTGGTGCTGGTGGCTCCCCGGCCCCGGGTCGCCACGGAGAACCTGCGGCTGCTGATCTTCTTCATGTCCTTGATGTTCCTCGGTGCGGCCGGGCTGGTCCACCTCTCCGCGGCCGAGGTCACCGGCCCCCTGCAGCGCCTCGCGGCCCAGGCCCGGGAGATGGCCGGTGGCCACCTCGAGCGTCCCGTGCCCGTGGGCGAGGTGGACGAGATCGGGCAGCTCGCGGGCGCCTTCGAGCGGCTGCGGGTGCACCTCAAGGAGAAGCTGGAGACCATCGAGCAGCTCAACGCCACCCTCGAGGAGAAGGTCCGGCAGCGCACCGCCGAGCTGGAGCAGGCCTTGGCCCAGCTCCAGGCCTCCGAGGCCAAGCTGGTCCAGTCCGAGAAGCTGGCCGCGCTCGGGCAGCTCGTCGCGGGCGTCGCCCACGAGATCAACAACCCGGTCAACTTCATCCTCAACACCCTCGAACCCTTGCAGGAGCTGGTCGGGGAGCTCATCGCCGCGCTCCCGCAGCCGGCGGGGGACGCCGCGTCGGCCACCGCCGACCCCGCCGGCGGTCCCCCGCTCGCCGCGGCGGCCGAGGACGTCCAGCAGATGATCGCGGTCATGCGCCACGGGGCCGAGCGGACCCGCCGCATCGTCCTCGACCTGCGCAGCTTCTCCCGCCTCGACGAGGCCGAGCTGCAGGAGGTCGCCCTGGCCGCGGGGATCCGCAGCACCCTCAACCTGCTGCGTCCCAGCGTGCCCGCCGGGGTGCAGCTCACCTGCGAGCTGGCCGAGGACCCACCCGTGCTCTGCTACGCGGGCCAGCTCAACCAGGTCTTCATGAACCTGCTGAACAACGCGGTCCAGGCCGTGGGCCCGGCCGGCCGGGTGACGGTGCGCAGCCGCCAGGAGCGAGGCTGGGCCGTGGTGGAGGTCGAGGACGACGGCCCCGGCATCCCCGAGGGGCTCCGGCACCGCATCTTCGATCCGTTCTTCACCACCAAGGAGGTGGGGCAGGGCACCGGCCTGGGGCTCTCCATCAGCCTCGGCATCGTCGCCCGCCACGGCGGGGAGCTGACCTGCCACAGCGAGGTCGGGCAGGGCACCCGGTTCACCGTGCGCATCCCCGTGGGCGGGCCGGGAGCTCTCCCCGGCTGAGCGCCCGGCTCACGGGGGCGGCGCCGCCGGCCGGCCTAGCGCGGCGAGGATCTCCTCGAGGAAGCACGCCAGGGGCGCGGCGCGGGTCAGCACCTGGGGCGGCGCGGACCGCTGGCCGGGGGGCGGCGGGGGCGCCCGTCGCCGGTAGGCGAGCCGGGGGAGGTGACGGGTGGCGGGGTTGCCGCTCAGCAGCCGGGCGCTCTCCGGTGAGCTGCCCGGGCAGGTGTCCTCGCAGACGAGCAGGAGGGCCGGGGAGTGCTCGCGCGCCACCCGCAGCGCCCGCTCGAGGGTGTCCGCGGGCAGCAGCGTCCAGCGCGTGTGCTGGCCGAGGTAGCGGCGCAGGGACGCCGCGAACGCGCGGTCCTCGTCGAGGAGGAGCAGCCGCAGCGGGCGCTCGCGCAGCCGCTGCTCCTCCTCCGGGGTGAGGCCGGGGCCGGCGGCGGGCGCGTCCGCGGGGGTGAGGGGCGTGCCGGCCGTGCGCGGCCACCGCACGTGGAAGGCCGCGCCTTCCCCGGGCCGGCTCTCCACCTCGATGCTGCCGCCCTGCGCGACGGTGGCCAGCTTGCAGAAGGTCAGGCCGAGGCCGGTGGAGGAGCGGCGCCCCTCCCGCCGCGCCTCGACCTGGCCGAACTTCTCGAAGATGAGGTGGTGGTGGGACTCCGGGATGCCCGGACCGTCGTCCCGGACGGTCAGGTGTGCCCAGCCGGGCTCCTCGACGAGCTCGACCTGGATCAGCCCCTCGTGGGGCGTGAACTTCAGGGCGTTGCCGAGCAGGTTCTGCACGATCCGCTCGCTGAGCGCCTGATCGGCACGCAGCAGGACGGGGTGGGCGGGGAGCCGGAGCTGCACTCGCCGGCCGACCAGCAGCCCGCCGAGCTGGCGCTGGGCCGCGTGGACGCAGTCGCGCAGGTCCAGCTCGCTGAGCTCCACCGGCAGCCGGCCCTCCTCGAGGCGGCTGACGTCGAGGAAGGACGAGATCAGCTCGTTGAGGCGTCCGCTCGCGGTCAGGGCCTGCTCGAGGAGCTCGGCGACCGCCGGCTGGAGGGTGGGCTGCTCCAGCAGGGCGAGCTGGAGGCTGCCGGAGATGCTCATCAGCGGCGAGCGCAGGTCGTGGGCGACCATCTGCACCAGGTCGTCCCGGAGCTGCTCGGCCTGCTGCAGGGCCGCCAAGGCGTCGCGGCTGGCGTCCCGCTGCCGCGCGAGCTCCAGCCGGGAGCGCTGGAGCTGCACCTGGTTGCGCACCCGCGCCCGGACGAGGGTCGGATCGAACGGCTTGCTCACGTAGTCCACCGCGCCGAGCGCGAGGCCGCGTCCTTCGTGGTCGCCGTCCGCGAGCGCGGTGAGGAAGATCACCGGGACCTCCCCGGTCAGGGGATCGTCCCGGAGCCGCCGACAGACCTCGTAGCCGTCGAGCCCGGGCATCATGACGTCGAGCAGCACCAGGTCGGGCAGGGCCTCGCGGGCCAGCCGCAGCGCGGCCTCGCCGTCGAGGGCCGCGAGCAGCTCGTGCTCGTCGCCCAGGGTCTCGACGAGCAGCTCGAGGTTCTCCGCGGTGTCGTCGACGAGCAGCACCGTGGACGCGGTGGCCCCGCCTCCCGGAGCCGGCTCTCCGGCCGGGGCGGAGGTGGTCGCGGGGAGCCTGGCGAGCAGGCTCTGGACGTGGGCCTGGGCGGCAGGGTATTGGTACTTTCGTATCAAAGAGCCCAGCCACCGGACCTCGTCCGGCCAGGGGGCCGGCCAGGGCCGCGGCTCGAGCTCGGCCAGGGCCGCCCGCACGGCTCTCACGCGCTGCTGGTCCAGGCCCGGGAGGAGCCGCCGGAGGCCCGTGGCCAGGTCGGCGAGCTCGCCGGGGGGAGCGGGCGTCGCGGGGCTCGCGGGGAGGAGGGCCTGCCGCGACGTGAGAGCCGTCACCGCGGCGGTGAGCTCCGCACCGAGGGTCGCGTCCAGGGCCACCCGGTCCGCGGCCTCGTCGTCCAGGGCGCGCTCCAGGGCGGCGGCGGCCGTCGCGACCCGGCGCGCGCCCAGGGTGGCGGCGGCGCCCTTGAGGGTGTGCAGCTCGCGCCGGGCCGCGTCCGCCGCGGGTAGGCGCAGGGCCTCCAGCAGCCGTCGGCCGCCGTCGGCGTGGCGCGCCGCGAAGCGCTGCAGGAGCTCCCGGTACAGCCGCTGGTTGCCGGCGACGTGCCGCAGCCCCTCGTCGACCTCGATCCAGGGTGCGAGTCCGGCCGGCCAGGCGTCGTCCCGCTGGCGGGTCGGCGCCGTGGTGCGGGGCGCGAGCCAGCGGGCGAGGAGGGCGGGGAGGCGGTCCGGGTCCAGGGGTTTGGGCAGCACGTCGTCGAAGCCCGCGGCCAGGCAGCGCGCCGGCCCCTCCTCCTCGTCCGTCGTCAGGGCCACCAGGCGCGGGCCAGGGCCCGCGGCCGCCCGCAGGCTCGCGACCTGCCGGGCCAGCTCCGCGTCCTCCCGGCCCGCCAGCTCCTGCGCGCAGAGCAGCAGGTCGTGAGGAACGCGCCGCGCCTCCGCCACCGCGGCCGCGCCGCTGGTGACCAGCACCGCGTCCAGGCCGGCCTGGGCGAGCAGCTCCAGGGCGATCTCCTGGAAGAGCGGGTCGGCCTCCGCGAGCAGCACCCGGGCGCCCGCGAACTCCTGCTGGCCTGCTTGCTGGCGCTCCACCGGACCCTCCCGGAATGGCGAGATGACCTCGATGCTCCACAGTATACCACGTCACCGGCCGCCCGGCCTCCCATTCGCCGCCCGGCCGCGCAGTGGTCCCGTGCAGAGGCTCCTGGTACAGTGGCGCTTGCTCCGGGGGACGGCCGCACGACCTCGCCGGGCCGACCGGGCCGCACGCCCGCCGGCGGTCCGGGTGTCGGTAGGCCGGGTCCTCGGGCCAGGAGGAGGGGCCATGCGTCTGGAGCTGGCGGGTCGGCTGACCACGGGGCTGCTCGCCCTGCTCGCCCTGGTCTGCGTCGGGACCTACCTGTTCGCGGTCCACGCCTACGAGCAGCGCGTGAGCGCCTGGACCCGGTACTATCGTGCCACGACCGCGGCCCGCAGCCTGGCGCAGGGCAGCGACCTGCTGACGGACGCGGTGCGCGCCTTCGCGGCCACGGGCGAGGAGCGCTACCGGCAGGCCTTCTGGCACGAGCAGCACGTCGTCCGCTCGCGCGACCGGGCCCTCGAGGAGCTGCGTCGGCTCGGCGTGGTCGGGCTGGCCCTGATCGAGGAGGCCAAGCGCAACTCCGACGCCTTGATCGCCCTGGAGGACCGCGCCTTCGCCCTCGCCGCGGCCGGCGATCGCCCGGGCGCGCTCGCCCTGGTCTACGGCGCCGAGTACCAGGCGAGCAAGGCGCGGATCCTCGGGCCCATCGAGCAGGCCCTGACGCTGCTGGACCGGCGGCAGGCGGAGGAGGTCGCCGCCACCGCGGCCCGCTCCCGGCTGGCCGGCTGGCTCGCCTTGATCGCCCTGGCGCTCAACGTGGTGACCGTCCTGGTCACCTGGTCCTGGGTCTTCCGGCGGTGGGTCCTCCGGCCCCTGACCCGGATGACCCGGCAGGCTCGCCAGCTCCTGCAGGGCGACCGCCGCGTGGAGTTCGTCCGGGAGCGGGACGCGGCGGAGATCGTCGAGCTGGCCCGGGTGCTCGACGACTACCGCCGGACCCGCTGCGAGCTCGACGTCCGGGGGGACGAGCTGCGCCGGGCCAACGAGGAGCAGCAGGCCATCTTCGACTCCGCCTCCTCCGGGATCGCCCTGATCGTCGAGCGGCGGGTGCGCCGGGTGAACCGCCGGATGCACCAGTTGCTCGGCTACCCGCCGGGCGAGCTGGTCGGGCAGGAGACCCGGATCATCTACGTCGACGAGGCCGATTACGCCCGGGCCGGCGCCCTGTACCCCGCCCTCTGGACCGGGGAGCTGATCCGACACGAGACGAAGGTCCGCCGGCGGGACGGCTCCGTGCTCTGGGCCCGGCTGACCGCCTGCGCGGTGGACGTCACGGACCCCGGCAAGGGCTCCGTCTGGATGGTCGACGACATCAGCGCCGAGCGGGAGGCCCTCGAGGAGACCCTGCGGGCCCGGGCCCTCGCGGAGGAGGCGGCCCAGGTCAAGTCCAACTTCCTGGCCAACATGAGCCACGAGATCCGCACGCCCATGAACGCGATCGTCGGCATGGCCGAGCTCGCCCTACGCACGGAGCTCACCCCCCAGCAGCACGGCTACCTCCAGAAGATCCAGGCCGCCAGCCGCCACCTGCTCGGCCTGATCAACGACATCCTCGACGTCTCGAAGATCGACGCCGGGCGGATGCAGCTCGAGCGGATCGGCTTCGACCTCCACCAGGTCCTCGATCAGCTCGCGGCCCTGATCGGCGGTCGCGCCGCGGCCAAGCGTCTCGAGTTCCTCGTGGACGTGGCCGAGGACGTGCCGACCCAGCTCGTGGGCGACCCCCTGCGCCTGGGGCAGGTGCTCATCAACTACGCGGGCAACGCGGTGAAGTTCACCGAGCAGGGCGACGTCACGGTGCGGGTCTCGGTGGTGCAGCGCTTCGCGCAGGAGGTGCTCCTGCTCTTCGAGGTGTCCGACACCGGCATCGGCTTCAGCGAGGAGCAGCGGGCGCGCATGTTCCGGAGCTTCGAGCAGGCGGACGCCCTCATCACGCGGAGGTACGGCGGCACCGGCCTCGGCCTGGCCATCGCCAAGCGTCTCGCCGAGCTCATGGGCGGCGAGGTCGGCGCGACCGGGCAGCTCGGTGTGGGCGCGACCTTCTGGTTCACCGCGCGCCTCGGCGTCGGCGAGGCCCGGCGACCATCCCTGCTGCCCTCCCTCGACCTGCGCGGCCGCTCGGTGCTGGTGGTCGACGACAACGCCCATGCCCGGGAGATCCTCGTCGGGCTGCTCGGCAACCTGTCCTTCGCCGTCCGGTCCGTGCCCTCGGGAGCCGCCGCGGTGGAGGAGGTCAGCCGCGCCGCGGCGGACGCGCACCCCTACGACGTCGTCTTCCTCGACTGGCAGATGCCGGGCCTGGACGGGGTCGCCACCGCGACCGAGATCCGGCGGCTCACCCTGGCCCATCCGCCGCGGCTGGTGATGGTGACGGCCTACGGTCACGACGAGCTCGCCCGGGCGGCCCGCGACGCCGGCATCGATGGCGTGCTCGGCAAGCCGGTGACCCCGTCCCAGTTGACCGACGAGGTGATGCGCGTGCTCGGCCGGACCCGGCCTGCCCTTCGCGCGCCCACCGGGCTCGACCCGTCCCCGGCCGTCCGGCGGCTCGCTCCCTTGCAGGGTGCGCGGGTGCTGCTCGTCGAGGACAACGACCTCAACCAGGAGGTGGCCCGGGAGCTGCTCGAGCAGGCGGGCTTCGTCGTCGACGTCGCCGACGACGGGCGGCGGGCCCTGGAGCTGGTCGTCGCCACCCGCTACGACCTCGTCCTGATGGACGTCCAGATGCCGGTGCTCGACGGGCTCAGCGCCACGCGCGAGCTGCGCCGCGTGCCCGGTCTGGCCACCTTGCCGGTGGTGGCGATGACGGCCAACGCCTTGCCCGGCGACCGGCAGCGCTGCCTCGACGCCGGCATGAACGACCACATGGCCAAGCCCATCGATCCCGACGAGCTGGTGGCGAAGCTGGCGCGCTGGATCCGGCCCCGGGTCAGCGGGGAGTGGCAGCTCCCCGCCGGACTGACCGGGGGGCCCCACGCGGCCCCCGGAGACCCGGCCGCGACCCTGCTCGCCGGGCTCGGGGAGGCCGGCCTCGACACTGCGACGGGGCTGCGGCTGGCCCTCGGCAAGCTGCCGCTGTACCTCTCCTTGCTGCGCAAGTTCGTCGACGGGCAGCGGGAGTTCGGGGTGCGGGTCGAGGCCAGCCTGCAGGCGGAGGACTGGCGGGAGGCCGAGCGGCTGGCCCACACCCTCAAGGGCGTGGCCCGGCAGATCGGCGCCGGGGTCATCGCCTCCCACGCGGAGCAGCTCGAGCTGGGGTTGCGCGGGCAGCTCGGCGCGGAGGCCTGCCGACCCCTGCAGCGTGCGGTGGGCAAGGCCCTCGAGGAGCTGCTCGCGCGCCTGGAAGTGCTCCTCCCGGCGCCCTCCTTGGTTGCGCCGGCGCCGGCCGGCTCCCCGGCGCCGGCCGGCTCACCAGCGACGGAGTAGTCCGGGCCTGGGGACGAAGGCGAATCGGGTGCCGCCGGTCCGAGCGGGCGGCTTCCTTGCCAATCTCCTCCCGTACCCGGCTCGAGCTGCAAAATCTCTCGCCGAGCCGCAGAGTTCGCAGAGAAAAGTGCTCAGCGGCTGAGCCCTCTGCGGCTCTGCGGCTCTGCGAGAAAATTCTTTTCGTGCGGGGAGTTGTGCCAAGGCCTCGCTGCTCGCTCACCGGGATGATCTGCACCCAGGCGAATCCCTCGGGAATGCAATAAAGCAGGAAGAAAGTCACAGAGATGACTTTTCCTGCATTCTTTTCTTCCTGCCTTTCTCAGCAGACGGACGCCAGGAGGGTACTGAAGCCTGGTCGGGCGCGGCCGGTCAGGCCTTGCCGTCCTCGCAGAGCATTTGCCCGAGGCGCTCGAAGAAGCCGGGCTTCTCCTCGGTGACCTGCTCGGCGATGGGGCTCTCTTCCTTGGCCAGCTCCTTGATCAGCTCGCGCTGGCGGCGGGAGAGGCTCTTCGGCACGACGACCTTGAGGTGGTAGATCAGGTCGCCCGGGCCGGTCCCGTTGAGGCTCGGCATGCCGGCCCCGCGGACGCGCAGCTCGTCGCCCGGCTGGCTGCCCGCGGGCACCTTCACCTCCCGGGGCTCGCCGAGGCTCGGGGCGTCCAGGGTGGCCCCCAGCGCCGCCTGGGAGAAGGTCACCGGCAGCAGGGCGTGGAGGTCGCGCCCCTCCCGGTGGAACTGGGGGTGGGGCGTCACGTGGAGGAAGACATAGAGATCTCCGGGCGGTGCCCCCGGATCGCCCGGCTCACCCTCCCCCTGGACCCGCATCCGCACCCCGTCGTCCACGCCCGGCGGGATCCGGAGGGTCACCTTGCGGTCCTCCGCGACGCGGCCCCGCCCCCGGCACTTCGGGCAGGGGTCACGCACCACCGCGCCCTGCCCATGACACTCGGGACAGGTGGTGGTGAGCACGAAGAAGCCCTGGGCCACCCGCACCTGCCCCGCGCCCTTGCAGGCGCTGCAGGTCTGGGGCTGGCTGCCCGCCTTGGCGCCCGTACCCTGGCACTCCGCGCAGGTGACCGGCGTCTCGAGGTTGAGCTCCTTGCGGGCGCCGGCGAAGGCCTCGTCCAGGGAGATCTCGATGTCGTGGCGCAGGTCGTTGCCCGGCCGGGGCCCGCGCCGGCCCCGACGTCGTCCCTGGCCGAAGATGTCCCCGAAGACCTCGCTGAAGACGTCGCCGAAGTTGCTGAAGATCTCGGAGACGTCGTCGAAGTGGGTGCCCATCCCCCGGCCCCGGAGCCCCTCCTTGCCGAACTGATCGTAGATCTGGCGCTTCTCGGGGTTGGCGAGGACCTCGTAGGCCTCGCTCGCCTCCTTGAAGCGCTCCTCCGCCGCGGGATCGTCCGGGTTGCGGTCCGGGTGGAACTTCAGCGCGAGCTTCTGGTAGGCCCGCTTGAGGTCCTTCTCGCTGGCGCTGCGCGCCACACCGAGGATTTCGTAGTAATCTCTATCAGTTGCCATGCCGCCGCAGACCTTCACCCAGTCCGAGTGAAACGTAAGGAGCGCTCGGGGGCCTGTCAAGCAGCGTCGCGGCCACTTCCGACCCCGCCTTGACGCGGGCCGCGCGACCCAGCATCTTATAGCTCCCGGGAAGAGCCCGTCCTGCCGCGACCCCGGGCTGCGCTCGCGGCCACCCGGCGAGGACCCGTGCCCGGTTGCGGCGCCGGCTCGGCCCCTGGTCGGTCGGCCAAGGTGAGCGAGAGGAGCAAGGCCAAGTGGCGCAAGGAGAAGAAGGCATCGTCGTCGAGCTGGAGGCCTCCCGGGACCTGGAGGGGCACACGTCGCGCAAGCCCTCCCTGCTCCCGGTGCCCATCGAATCCCGGGGCGACTTCTCGCGGATCGACCCGCTGCGGCGGTACATGGACGAGGTCCGCCAGTACCGGGTCCTCGATCGGGAGCAGGAGCGGCAGGTCGCGGAGCGCTTCAAGGAGACGCGCGACCCGGAGGCCGCGTACGCCCTCATCACGTCCAACCTGCGCCTGGTCGTGAAGATCGCCCTGGAGTACCGCCACGCCTACCGCAACGTGCTCGACTTGATCCAGGAGGGCAACATCGGCCTGATGATGGCCCTCCAGAAGTTCGAGCCGGTCAAGGGCAACCGCTTCGGCACCTACGCCCAGTGGTGGATCCGGGCCTACATCCTCAAGTTCCTCATGGACAACTTCACCCTGGTCAAGATGGGGACCACCCAGGCCCAGCGGAAGCTCTTCTACAACCTGAAGAAGGAGAAGGCCCGGCTGGAGGGGATGGGGATCGAGGCGAACACCGCGGCCCTCGCGGACTCCCTCGACGTGCGCGAGCGGGACATCCGCGAGATGGAGACCCGCATGCGGGGCGGGACGGAGGTCTCGCTCCACTCGCCCCTGTCCTCCGAGGACGAGGGCGGCACGCTCATCGACGTGATCAAGGACCAGGAGAGCGGGCCCGACCAGCAGGTGGAGGCCGAGGAGATGACCGCCTTGATCTCCCGCAAGATGCAGGAGTTCCAGCAGACCCTCGGCGAGCGGGACCTGATCATCTGGCAGACCCGGCTGGTGGCCGAGCACCCCCTGACCCTGCAGGACCTCGGCGATCGCTTCAAGGTCAGCCGGGAGCGGGCCCGCCAGCTCGAGGCTCGGCTGCTCGGGCGCTTCAAGGCCTTCCTGCGCAAGGAGATCCCCGACCTGCAGGACCTCGATCTGGCCATGAGCTCCTGAGCCTGGCGGGGGGGGTCAGATCGCGTTCAACGTCTCGATGATCTTGAGCATCTTGGTGCGCAAGGCCACGTCGGTCTCGCCCTTGGCGCGCACCTCGAGGTTGTCGAGCAGGTCCTGCCGGTAGCCTTCCTGGAACTGGGTGAAGACCTCGTTGGCGGAGCCGGCGATGACGTCGAGGGCTTCGTCCTTGGCCCGGGGATCGGGGTTGTTCAGCAGGATCTTCTCGAGGACCACCGTCAGGGGCTCGTTGAGGTACTGGAGCAGCGCGTCCTCGGCCTTCTCGAGCTCGCCGATCAGCACGGCGTAGCCCCGGACCGTCGGCAGGTCTCCCTCGAGGTAGGCCGCGCTCTTCAGCTTGTACTCGTCGTAGATCTGATTATCGAGAGATTTCAGGCGGTTGAGTACGGTACGGAACGCGTCCAGGTAGCGCTCCTCCCGCATGAGCTGCTTCGCGGCGACCAGGTCCTCCTCCGCGGTGGCGGTGGCGCTGAGGATCTTCGTCGTGTGCTCCGCCGGCACCCGGCTCTTGGCCGCACCGGCGCAGCCCGCGACGAGCAGCAGGAGCGCGAGGAGCGCCGTCGGGCGGGTCGTCGTCGAGAGAGATCGCATGGAGACTCCTCGGTTCGGGCACCCGCGGATCTTCGTACAACGGGACGCGGCCGCAGGTCAAGTTGCGGCGAGCGCACCGCCGGGCGGTCACCAGGGGAAGGCGATCTGCAGCCGCAAGGGCATCTGCTGCGGATCCCCCAGGTACGCCATGGTCAGCAGCAGGAAGTTGTACCAGAAGTGGAAGGCCACGGCCGGCCGCAGGTCCCCGGCGTGGCGGTGGGTCAGATGCCCGAGGTAGCCCCCGAGCACGCCGGTCAGCAGGGCGGTCTTCAGGGAGTCCTCCACCGTCCCGCCGTCGCCCAGCAGGTAGGGGTTGGGGAGGTGCATCAGGCCGAACACGGTCGCCTGCGCGAAGTTGCCCAGGGCCGGCCCGAAGCCCTGGGAGAAGAGGTCGAGCAGCAGCCCCCGGAAGAAGGCCTCCTCGCCGACCCCGGCCTCCAGCGCCAGCAACGCGAAGCCGGCCTCCTGGACCGGGAGCGCGAGGGCCGGCCGCACGGGCCGGTCGAAGAGGGTGACCTGGTCGAGGGCGAACCAGGCTCCCGTCGTCCGTGAAGCTCGTGCCGGTGGAGGCGAACAACCCCACCAGCAGCAAGGGGAAGAACACGTCCGGCCGGGACAGGACCGATGGCGCGAAGGGCGCCGCGGCCAGGTCCCCGATGGACTGGTAGCCTCCCGGGCCCTCCCGGGGGCGGCGCTGCGCGAGCTGGTAGGCGTCCCACGCGCTCCAGAGCCAGAGCGCGGTGCCGCCCTCCGCGAGGAAGAAGCCGCGCCCCTGCATCTTCAGCGGGGAGGCGGTCGAGTCCACCAGGAACGAGGAGCCGAGCAGGCCCACGGTCCCGGTGAAGATCAGCCCGGCCGCGACCGGTTCCCCCAGCAGCAGGTGGCCGAGGCCCGGGACCCCGGCGCCCGCGACGGCCAGCCGGGACGCGCGCTGGGGAAAGCTGGCCGGCGTGGCCCGGGGCCGGGCCGCGCCGGAGCGCGGGGGGGCCGCGGTGGCACCGGGCGCCTCGTCCCCGTCGGCCGCGGCCTCGTCCCCGTCGGGCTCGTGGGCCTCGTCCCCGTCGTCGTCGTCGGCTTCGTCCCCGTCGGGCTCGTGGGCCTCGTCCCCGGCGTCGGCCGCGTCCCCGCCCCCATCCGCCTCCGTGGACCCCGTGGGGACCTGCGCCCGCGCGGCGGGGGCTCCGAGCCAGCCGAGGTGCCCGGCGAGGCAGCAGGCCAGCCACCACCGGCGGCGCGGGAGGTCGAGGGGGCTGCCGGGCGCGGCCATGGGCGACTAGCCTCGCTGCTTGCCCTCGATGGCCATGAGCAGCACCACGCTGGCCATGGCCAGCCGGGGGTCCAGGGACGCGGAGGGGAGGAAGCGGACGAGGTACTTCACCAGAAAGGGGTTCCAGGTGCCCCGCGCCTCGCCGGCGCGCTGGCCGCCCACGGTGAAGACGTAGGTCTGGGGGATCAGGCTGGCGAACACCCGGCGCAGCATGGCCAGGAAGAGGCTGTCCTCCTTGATTGAGCCGATGGTCTCATCCGACTCGTCCATGATGAACCATTCGTCACGGAAGATCGACTTCAGCCCCTTGCGCTTCAGCGCGCCGACCTTCGCGTTGCTGCGCAGGTCGACCACGTCGTAGGCCGCCGCGAAGTCGATGATCTGCCGGGCCTTGATGTTGAGGATCGGCTCCTTCTTGATCGTCCCGCGGTAGATCGTGATGTCTTCCTTGAGCCGGAACGCCTTGAGCTTGACCCAGAACAGCACCGAGCCGGTGATCGCCAGGATCTTGCAGGTGATCCCGAAGAAGTTGAAGAAGTTGCGCCGGGCGATGAAGGAGAGGGGGAACTCGTCGGCTGGCTGCTGGCTCATCTTCGCCTCCAGAGAGGGATCCCGGATCATGGTAACCGAAGGGGAGGGTGGCGTC
>JAVEVO010000303.1:0-3827 GCA_034005005.1 Myxococcota bacterium | reverse complement strand
TCTTCCGATCTCCCTGGCTGCGCTGCGGCGCGACCCTCACCGAGCGCTCGAGCAGCTCCAGGGCCCCGCGCCGATCGCCCCGCCGGTCACGCACGCGCGCCAGGCTGTCGAGCACCTGCGCGTTGGCCGGGTCGTGCGCGAGGGCCCGGCGCAGCTCGGCCTCGGCCCGGGCCGGCCGGTCGAGCTGATCGAGGGAGAACAGGCCCAGCCGCAGGTACGAGTGATCGTCGACGAACCGCTCCGTGATCCGCAGGATCCTCCGGGCCGCGCCGGGCGCGAACTCCGGGATGTTGGCCGCCCGGCCCTCGGCCCCGAAGCGCTCGAGCAGCACGGCCGGCGCATCCTGCCCCTGCTCGTCGACATGGGCGAGGTAGAGCTGGGTGTAGGGCGAGTCTCCTTTGGCTGCGAAGACGAGCCAGCGTCCGTTGGGCGACCAGGAGTGCCAGGAGTTCATCCGCGACTGGTTCCCCCGCAGCCGGCGCGGGACGCCGCCGCCGGCCGGCAGCAGGAAGAGCTCGCTCCCCGGCTGCAGCAGCATGCCGGTGGGCGCCCGGGCGAACGCGATCCAGCGGCCGTCCGGCGAGTAGCGGGCGAAGTAGTTGCTCCGGCCGTTGCCCGACGCTCCGGCGAGGGGCTGAGCCGTTCCGCCTCGGCCCTCGTTGAAGGGCAGCCGGTAGAGGTCGTACTGGATGTGGTACTTTGGTTTTGTGAACTCGTCGCTGTCGAGGCGGGTCAGGACCGTGGCGGTCTCCCCCGCGATACGGCGCAAGATCTCGTGCTGCAAGGGGGCGCGGGCGAAGATCAGCTCCCGGCCGTCGGGGCTGAAGCTCGGGTTGCTCTGGACGAAATCCGGGTCGTCCGCTCCAGGAAGGGGAGCGAAGGTCTTGGTCTCCCGGTCGTAGACCGCGAGGATCCCCTGCACCGGGAAGAAGAGCTGGGAGAAGACGGGGTCGGAGCGGGGAATGAACAGGGAGCGGTCCCGCACGGTGCTGACGACGTAGCGTCCGTCGGGCGAGAGCTGGGACAGCAGGCCGAAGGTCGGGCGCGTCGCGTCCCGGTCCAGGTCGCTCCAGGAGATCACCTGCTCCTGCGCGAGGACGGTCTCCGGGAGGACGGGGACGACTGCGTAGGCGCCCTTGTCGTTGGCGTAGTCGACGTCCATGCCGAGCAATCGCCCGTCCGCGGAGAACGAGTGGCAGTTGCCGCAGACGGGCAGCTTCTCCAGCACCACCCGGGGCGGCTCGGCCGAGGCCGGGTCTCCCAGCCGCCAGCGGATGTCCTCCATGTGGGCGAGGGCCTCGAGGAAGGGGACCGGCACGTCGCGGTAGAAGATCGGCGCGGCCACGGGGTCGGGGGAGGTGCCGAAGCGGGTGGCGCGAGCGCCTTGCTGCAGCGCCGGCGGCTCCCCCCGGCCGAGGCCGACCCGGCCGACACGAGCCGGCTGCTCCCGCGAGCAGCGCTTGATCCGCTCCCAGGTCGCCGGGTCGGGGAGCCAGCGGGGCTCGGGGGTCCAGACGTGCAGCCGGGTGGCGCAGGCGGGCAGCTCCAGGGTGAGCAGCCAGGCCCGTGTCCCCGTGGGGGTGGGGTCCGGCCAGGAGAGGGTCAGCGGGGCGAGGTCCGCGGGCAGCAGGGCCTCGTCGGGGGGCTGGGTCAGGGCCGGGGGAGCGGCCGCGCCCGCGGCCGCGCCGGCCCCGCTGCCGTCCAGCCAGCCCTCCGGCATCCGGGCCACCAGGGTGCGGAGCTCGGCCGCCGTGGGGGGGGGCGTGGCCGTGGTGGTCGCCGGGGCCGTGGTGGCCGCGACCAGGTACTCCGCGGTGTCTGCTGCTGCGGGGGGCCCGGGCGGGCCGGGGGCGTTACACCCGGTGGCCAGCAAGGCGGCCAGCAAGGCGGCCGGCCGCGCGGCCGGCCGCGGCCTCCGCGCTGGCCCGCGGGCAGGGTGGGCCCGCCGGGAAGGTGTTGGGGAGCGGGGCGGTGGGGGCGACGCCATGATCCCGGACAGGGTAGGCCAGGGGCGGCCGTCCGGCAAGGTCGGGGGAGGGGAGCCGGGCGGGCTCAGCCGGCCTTCTTGGGGTTCTTCCACTTGGGGTTCTTCGCGGTCGAGCAGGGGGCGACATCCACCTACACCCCCGAGAGCCGGAACCGGGTCTCGTGAATGAAGAGCACGCGGAGTAGGAAGAAGGGCATGTCCCGGTAGCCGTAGGCTCTGCGCTCGAGGACCTTGATTTTGTTGTTCAATCCCTCGAGCGGTCCAGTGGTGATGTGGTGGTCGTACCAAGCGAGGATGCGCTGACGATGCCTCTCGATGGTCTCGGCGACCGTCGCGATGATCTTGGAGCCCAGTTCCCTGGCCTCCTTGACCCACCGGTCGATGAAGGCCGCAGCCTTCTGCTTGTTGGCCTGGTCCCAGAATAGCCGGAGGTCCTCCTCGAGCAGGTAGGCCTTGTGCAACAGCTCGTTGGCCTCGAGCAGCTGGTCGAGCCGGGCCTGTTTCTCGGGCGTCTTCTGGAGGTTCTCCTTGGCCCGCAGTAGCAGGTAGCGTGCGCCTTTGATCGTGCGCTTCCCTCACCTTCGAGCCGGTTCTGCTCGCTGCGGCGCAGGTCGTCGAGCGCCTCGTTCATCCGGGAGACTACGTGGAAGCGGTCGAACACGATCGGCATGCCTGGCGCGAACAGCTCGATGGCCTTGCCGTAGGCTCCGCTCATGTCCACCGCGACGGCCTCCAGCTTGGCTCCGGACTCGGCCAGGCGGTCGAAGAACGCCTTCAGGCAGGTGTGGTCACGGCCCTCGACGCAGAACAGCACCTGGCCGGTGAGCATCTCGACGACGACCGTGGCGTAGCGGTGCCCCTTGCGGATGGCGAATTCGTCGATGGCGATGCAGCGGACCTCGGCGAGGCTCAGCCGCTCGGCCCGGCGGTCCAGGTCGCCCTTCACGATGTCCCGGACCACGCTCCATCTGACCTGCAGCAGGTTGGCCACCGAGGAGAGGGCCATCTCCCCGGCCAGGCTGAGCACGAGCCGAGCGAAGGCTCGGGTGTAGCTCTTGCGCTGGTCCGCCAGGCGACGCCGCTCTTGCCGCACGCGCTTGCAGCGATCGCAGAACAGGACCCGCAGCCACAGCACCAGGAAGACGGGCCGGAAGCCAATGGGCAAGGCTCGCAGCATGCACTTCACCCGTCCCTTGCTGCTGACCTCCGCACTGCCGCACTCCGCGCAGCGCAGGCGGCTGGCCTTCGTCTCCAGGTGAAAGTGCACGGCCCCGCCCCAGTACTCGGTCCGGAGGTAGTCGTGGGCGGTGGCACCGAACGCGTGGTACAGCAGACTCGTGGACATCGGGGGCCTCCAAGGGCTCTGTTTTGCAGCTTCCCTTGTAGCCCCGATGTCCTCCTCTGCGCACATCTACTGGGTGCAGCCGGTCCGAGTGGGCGGCTTCCTTGCCAATCTCCTCCCGTACCCGGCTCGAGCTGCAAAATCTCTCGCAGAGCCGCAGAGTTCGCAGAGAAAAGTGCTCAGCTCGCTGAGCCCTCTGCGGCTCTGCGGCTCTGCGAGAAAATTCTTTTCGTGCGGGGAGTTGTGCCAAGGCCTCGCTGCTCGCTCACCGGGATGATCTGCACCTACATCTACTTACAGATGAATCGCCATGGCCGGGGACGTCCAACCACGTTTCCCTACCCCGTCCCCCCGGCGGGATCGCGAAGAGCTAAACCCGCCTTATTCACCTTCCCCGGCGAAATCGGGGTAGACGCGCCATCCAACTCAGCGTAATCTCTGGGATTGTGAGTTCTAAGAGCTACACGACCGGAGGCGCGTCTTGGGTGCACAGTACAG
>JAVEVO010000302.1:0-3842 GCA_034005005.1 Myxococcota bacterium | reverse complement strand
AGCCCTTTCCGCAGGTGGTCCGGGGGCAAGGCCGATGCCGCCGGAGCCCGGGCGGCCATGCAGCGGGCCTGCGAGCAAGGTTCCGCGGTCGCGTGCGAGCGGGTCCAGGACGCCGCGCAGCAGCTCCGCCGCTAGGCGCCAGGCTACTCCTTGGCGTAGCTCCACTGGGTCACGGTGCGCAGGAAGCTGTGGTCCAGGTACTCCCGCTTGATCACCCCGGCCATCTCCTCCGCGTCCCGGTACTCCTTCCAGGAGACCCGGATGACCGGGACCGTGCGGCTGATGTCCTGGACGAAGGTCTCATATTCCCGATACAGCGCCGTGAGATAGGCCAGGGAGATGCCGCTCTCCACGCCCCGGCTGCGCTCCTTGATCCGGCTCATGCTCGTCTCGGGATCGACGTCCAGGTAGATGATGATGTTGGGGCGGCACATGAAGTTGGACATGTGACGAAAGAGCTGCAGATAAGTACGATAGTCACGAGGATCCATCAGGCCGGTGTCCGAGAGCATCTTGGCGAAGACCGCGTCCTCGTAGATCGTCCGGTCCTGGATCGCGGGCCGCCCGCGCCAGATGATCTCCTGGTGCTGCTGAAAGCGCCGATTGAGCAGATAGATCTGCATCGCGAAGCTGTACCGGGGAGTGTCGCGGTAGAAGTCCGCCAGGTACTCGTTGTCCGCCACCGGCTCGTAGTGCACGTCGAGGCCCATGTGCTCACCGAGGGCCTTGGCGAGGGTGCTCTTCCCCGCGCCGATCATCCCGGCGATCCCGATGAACAGGTTCTGCATGCTCATGCCGTCGTCTCCTCGCGACTCGCCCTCACGCGCCGGAGAGAGGACCTCCCCGGGAGGCGAGCGAGGCGGATGGTGTAGCGCGATCTGCGGCCGAGGTCCATGCGCGGTTGAGGAGAGGGATCACGGGTCGCAGGTCGCGGCCTGGCCCGCCGGGCAGGGTCCCGGGCAACCGGGAAGAGAGCGTCGCGGGCTCGTCAGCGGGCGCGCCGCCGCGTCGCGAGGAGGGACAGCCCGACCAGCCCGAGCAGCAGCATGGCCCCGGAAGGCTGCCCCGCCCGCACGACCTGGCAGCCGTCGTCGCCGACCGGGTCCTCCGGGGGAGTGGGGGCGACCGGCGCGACCACCGCGAGGGCGGCGTCGAGGCGCGCCTCCTGACCGAAGCCGTCCTGCACCAGCAGGTCACAGGCGCCGGGAGCCACCTCGGCCGCGATGGCCACGCGCAGGTAGAGCAGCCCCGCGTCCACGGGGTGCAGAGACTGGACCGTGACCCCCGGGCAGGAGAACGCGCAGCTCACGAGGCCGTCGAGGCTCTCACCCCGCACCTGGAGCAGCAGCTCTTCCCCCACGGTCGCGCGGGAGGGCCGCGTGCTGCAGGGCACGGGTCCAGCGGGCGCGACGACCTGGAGCAGCCCGGTGGCGTCACCGGAGAGCCCGGCCGTGCCCGGCTGGTTGTCCACGTGGACCTGGCAAGGACCCGGCGCGGCGCCGGAGGCGACCCGGACCGGACAGACCAGCTCGCTGCTCGAGCGCCAGCGACAGGCCCCGTCGAGCTCGCAGCCGCCGGAGAGGGCCACCCGGGCGCCGGTGGCGAAACCGCTGCCGGAGAAGACCACCTCTCGCCGGGCGCCGGGCTCCAGCGCCGGCGGATCCGCGGCGACCACCTGGGGGGGGACCCGCCAGTCGACCTGGAGGGTGAACAGATCCTCGGCCCAGGGGGGATCCCAGTCGGTGTCGAGCTGGGCGTTGTGCAGGATCAGGATCGCCCGCTCGATCCCGGCGAGCTTGGCCGCGGGCACCTGGAGCGGCTCGGCGTCGTCCCAGTCGAGGACCGTCGAGAAGGACTCGGCCGGCTGGCCGGCCCGGAACAGCCAGAGGCTGAGCGCCCAGCGATCGAGAGAGTCGCGGGCCCCACCGATGGTCAACAGCCCCGGCCCCTCGAGGGGGAAGGCGGCCGGATCCACCTGCAGGTCAGCATAATAGTAGGCGAGCTGGGGCAGCAGGATGCGCTGGGTCAACGGGAGCTGGGCCGGGTCCTGCAGGTAGAGCTGGTTGGCGATGCTGACCTCGGCGCCTTCGAGCGCGCCGGCGAAGCGGAGGTGAGCGCCGTCGTCGAGCGCGCCGAGGAACAGCCGCCACTCGCCGAAGGCCTGCAGCAGCTCGCCGAGGTCGTACCCCTGCTCCCCGGCGAGCTCGAGGATCGCGTCGAGGAGGTCGGGCTCGTTGACCTCGTCGTACTGCACCGTCTTCTCCCACAAGGAGACTACCGTGCGCGGATCGCCCTGTCCGAGGAACTCGTGGACGAAGCGCAAGAACAGGGAGGAGCCGTACTTGTAGAGCGCGTCCGTGCCGTCCCAGGGGATCGGTCGCTCGGGGAACCCCTGGAAGTAGGCGACGGTCCAGTGGAAGTAGCCGTCGGGTTGCTCCGCGGTGGCCGCCTCCTGCCAGACCGCGGTGGCCTCCATCGAGGAGGCGAGCTCGGCGCAGTCCATGGCCATCTGGCAGCCGTGGTTGAACTCGTGGCGCACCACGTGGCCGACGTCGGCGCTGTCCAGACGCTCCTCGATCACGATGTAGGCCAGGCAGTCGTGCTGGGGCGTCGTGGTGTCGACGTCGAAGGGCGAGGTGTAGCCGGACGCCCCGTAGGAGTAGGCATCCCCGACGTAGAAGTCCATCCCGGCGTAGGGCTTGGCCGCGGTGCCGCTACGCGGCGGCCAGAAGCCGAGCTCGCTCACCTGCCGATCCCAGGCCTCCTCGGCGAGGGCGAGGACCTCCTCGGCCCGGGGGATCGCCTGGGGCCGGCGCGCCAGGTAGCAGGAGCGCAAGGGCAGCCGGCTCGAGATCAGGCACTCGTAGCCCTCCTGGGGGGGGGCGAAGAGATCGCCGACCTCGGCCTGGGCCTCGGGAGGGAGCGTCCGGAAGAGCTGGAACGCCTGGTGGCGCCGCGTGGTGGCGTCCACCTCCGAGAGGTCGGCCGACCGCCCGGCCACGTCCGGCAGGGGGGAAAGGAGCTCCCGGATGGTGGCCAGCCGGCTCGCGAGGGGGAGCTCGTCCAGCGGGCTCGCCGCGAGGGGCGCGGGGAGCAGCACCCCCGTGAGCACGGCCGGGAGGAGCGCCGAAACCAGAGTCCGCAATCGCCCGCTCATCCTCGCCCTCCCTCGACCCGGCGGCGGCCGAGCAGCAGCGCCAGCAGGAGCAACCCGACGCCCGTCGGTCCGGCTCCCGGCCCGTCCCCCCGGGCCACGGTGCAGCCGTCGTCGTCACCGGGGTCGCCGGCCGGGGGCTCGCCGTCCGTGAGTAGGCGGATCGTCAGGGCGTCCGGGAGCTCCACCTCGTGGCCGTCCCGGGTCCGCAGCGAGAGGCGACGCGGGCCAGCCGCCGCCGTGGGGAGGACGTCCACCTCGAGGATCAGCTCCTGGGAGTCCACGGGATCGACCCGCACGATCGTGACGCCCTCGCCGTCGAAGACGAGCTGCAGGCCCTCGCGCTCGAGACCGCGGCCGAAGAGCTGCAGGAACAGATGGCTGCCCGCGACGATCTCGTTCGGCCAGAGGCTGGTCAGCACCGGATCGCCGCCGGGGACGACCTCGAGCCCCTCGGCCAAGGTCGCCGAGAGCCCATGCTGGTGAGTGAGCTGAAGCCCGTGCCAGCCGAGGGGAGCATCCGGGGCGACGTCCACCTCGAGCATCAACTGCTGCTCCCCTTGATCGAGGAGCAGCCGCTTGATCGTGATGCCCTCTCCCAGGTTCGCGGCGAGGCCCGCCTCGAAGCCGTCTCCCTCGACGATGAGGGCGGCCCCGGTGGTGCCCTGCGGCAACTGCCGGGGAAGGA
>JAVEVO010000132.1:0-18410 GCA_034005005.1 Myxococcota bacterium | reverse complement strand
CTTGTACCTCCTCGGCGTCGCCGTGGGCGAGGGCTTCGCCCTGCGGGTCGCGGTGGGGATCGACCCCGCGGGTGGAGCCTCCACCATCTCGATGACGCAGCTCGAGTTCCGGGCGCAGGAGCAGGACACCATCCAGCCCATGGGGATCGCCTCGATGGGCGCCGGGTTCACGTCGATCAAGCGGACCAGCAGCACCACCACCGCGTTCGAGATCTCGCTGGGGTGGGGAGGCGGTCCACCCACGGACTGGCGCCTCCAGGTCTGGACCAGCGAATAGGATGCGTTTTGTCCCGTTTTGTGTCACATTCCGCTGGCCGGGTAGTCCAGTAATCTGCTGGACTGCATCGTACTCGCGAAGTACGTGGCAGCCAAAACCAAGAAACTTTCCGCAAATCCACTGCTCTGCTAGACAATGGGTTCGACGCCCCTCATCCCCGCATGTCCCGCCATGTTCAGCCCGGTCCCACCCCCCTGGGGGCCCGTCTGCAGACTTCGTGACGGGTTACAGTCTGATCCTCCTCGAGATTGAGCGGTCTTCTTCGACCGTGCTAGGGTCAGGCGCCCGACCGGGGCTGCGCTTCGGCGATCCGGCCTGCTCGTAATGGGAGCCTGCTCATGCCCGACCTGGAACCGTGGGTGTCCGTCGAGACCGTCGTCCGCCACCTCGGCATCGATCGCGACGCGGTCTGCCGCCGGATCGACAAACGAGGCGTGCCCGCCCACCGGGTCGATCGGCTCTGGGAGCTCGAGCTCGGCGACGTCGACGGCAGAGTGCGAACCGGGGGAGCAAAGCAACCCGAAGCGGAGCGTGGAGGGGTGGAATGACCACCATAGCCCCCCGCGAAGGCATGATGGCGGTCGTCCGCAACCGGCGAGCGATGATCCTGGGCGTCCAGCCCTTCGATGCCGACGAGGCGGGCCGCACCCACCTGGTCGAGGTCGAGTACACGGACGGCACGGGAGCGGAGGCCGACACGCTGCTCTGGGAGGTGGAGCCCGGCACCGAGGTTCTCGAGCCCGCCGCGCTGCCGCGAGTCGAGCAGACACCGCCCATGGATTCTCGCGAGTTCGACGCCATGGTCCGGGCGGCTCGATGGTCCGCCTTGACCCCCTCGCTCCCCTTCTCGGGGCTCGACGAGGACCGCCCGGCGATCGCGGCCCCGCTGTACGGCGCGATCTACCCGGAGGCCTACCAGCTCGTCCCGGTGCTGCGGGCGCTGGAGATGCCGCGGGTGGCCATCCTGCTCGCGGACGCGGTCGGCCTCGGCAAGACGATCCAGGCCGGGATGGTGCTGCGCGAGCTGATGCTGCGCCGGCGGATCCGGCGCGTGCTGGTCCTCTGCCCGGCAGCGCTGCGCACCCAGTGGCGCGACGAGCTGCAGGAGAAGTTCGCGCTGCCCTTCGAGGTGGTCGACCGCCCCCAGACGCTCCGCCTGCAGCGCGAGCTCGGCGTCGACGCCAACCCCTGGCGCACCCACGAGCGCATCATCACCAGCTACCACTACCTGAAGCAGCCCGACGTCCTCGAGCAGTTCCGCAGCACGGCCGAGCCCGGCGAGGACGGCCGGCTGCGCTGGGACCTGCTCGTGGTCGACGAGGCGCACAACCTCTCGCCGGCCAGCTTCGGCGCCGACTCGGACCTCTCGAAGATGCTCCAGCGCATCACGCCCTGGTTCGAGCACCGCCTCTTCCTGACGGCCACGCCCCACAACGGGCACACCCGCTCGTTCTCCGGCCTGCTCGAGGCGCTCGACCCGGTGCGGTTCACCCGGAAGTCCGAGCTGGACGACGAGGATCGGCGGCGCGTCGGGGAGGCCGTGATCCGCCGGCTCAAGAGCGAGATCAACGGCTGCTACACCCTGCTCGGCGAGCCGGCCCGCTTCTCGGAGCGCCACGTCGAGGCCCTGCCCGCGCTGCACTTCGGCAGCCACGAGCGCGCGCTCCAGCTCGCGTTCCGGGACTTCCGCAAGGCGCTCCGCCAGGCGGCGCGAGGAGCAGGACACCAGGACCGGACCGCGGCCAACTTCGCGACGGAGGTCCTGCAGAAGCGTCTGCTCTCCGGCCCCTGGGCCTTCGGGCAGAGCTGGCTGGCCATGATGGAGGGGCTCGCGGAGGAGCGGACGGGCGCACCGGCGAGCGCGGTCGCCCGGGTGCGTGACGCCCACGCGGACGACACCGACGACGACGCCGAGCGGGAGAGCCGGCAGCGCCACGCGGACCGCACGGTGGGCGCCTGGCTCCGCCAGTGGCAGGAGGAGCTCGCTGCGGAGCTCGCTGCGGTCGACCAGGAGGTCGCGGCCATCGGCGTCACCCGGGTCCCCCCCGCGCTCGACCCGGACACGCACGCCCTCGAGGTCACGGCCCGCGCCGCGCAGGTGAAGGCGGATGCCCGGCTGCGGACGCTCGAGACGCTGGTCGACGCGCAGCTCCGCACGCAGGCTCGTGGCTGGAAACCCGACGAGCGGCTGGTCGTCTTCACGGAGTACCTGGCCACCCTCGACTACCTGCGGGCCCGCCTGCGGGCTCGCTACGGCGAGGGGGAGTGGCTGCTGGTCCTGTACGGCGGCATGAACGACGCGGAGCGCGACGCGATCAAGCGCGCGTTCAACGATCCGCGGGGACCAGCCCGCGTGCTCCTCGCCACCGACGCGGCCGGCGAGGGCCTGAACCTGCAGCGTGCGGCGCGCCTCCTGCTGCACTGGGACATCCCCTGGAACCCCACCCGCATGGAGCAGCGCAACGGGCGGCTCGATCGCCACGGGCAGCAGCGCGACGTCCACGTCTACCACTTCGACAGCACCGATGACGCCTCGATGCGGTTTCTGGGCAAGGTGCTGCGCAAGCGCTCGCAGACCCGGGAGGACCGGGTCATCACCGACGAGATCTTCGCCAGCGCGATCCTGGCCCACTTCGAGGCCGAAGAGGACGCCGAGGCCAGCGAGAGCAAGCTCGAGCGGGTCATCGGCCACGCCCGCGCGCTCCAGGCCAGCACGGCCGACGAGGTCCCCGCGAGCAGCCCCCTGCCCGGGGCCCGGGACCTGGCCCAGCTCGAGGAGCTGAAGGCCGAGCTCGACCTCTCGCCCGCGTCCCTGCGCGAGACGCTCGAGACCGCGCTGGCCATCGAGGCCGGCCGTCCCCGGCTCCTGCCGGACGGCGCGGGCCGGGAGCGGCTCGTACACCCGGTGCCCGCACTCTGGCGGGAGCTGGTGGACCAGGCCTTGCGCGAGGGTGGGCCTTCGGGACCATTGCCAGCGCTCGTCTTCGATCCTTCGCACTATGTCCGGTCCCATGACGGGACCCCGCAGGGGCGCCCTGTCTACCAGCCGGAGCCGGACTCGCGGCTGCTGCACCTGGGGGACGCGGTCTACCACCGGGTGATGTCGACCTTCGCCCGCTACCGGTTCCCGGGGGGGCCGAGCGCCGCGACGCGCTGGACCGCGCGTCGGGGCGAGGTGCCCGCAGGCTGCGACGCCCTCGTGCTCCTCACCGTGGAGGAGCTGGCCGTCAACGAGCTGCGCGAGCCGTGCCACCACTGGGTCCACACCCTGGCCTTGCCGATCCGGGCCGGCGCGCTCGGCGCTCCCCTGCCGCACCGACCGGCTCGCGCCTGGCAGGCCGGGCTGGAGGCCGGTGATCGAGATGCCGCGCGAGACGTGTGGGACGACGTGGACGCGGCAGTGAAGGAGCGAGTGCGTTCGCTGCAGATCGAGCTGACCGCCTCGCTCTCGCAGCGCCTGGTCGCCGCGGGCCGCACCGTGCGTGATCTGGAGCAGAAGCGCTTCGAGCGCCGGAGGAAGGAGCTGGAGCGGGCCATCGGCGAGAACCAGCTCGCCCGGATTGCGAAGGAGGCCGAGAAGCTGCGCCAGAAGGCCCGGCAGCTCTCCTTGTTTGCCGAGCTCGACGAGGAGATCGTGAAGCGCCTCGCCGATCTGGACGCGGAGCTGGTGCTTCGTCAGAGCCACTATGCGCAGGTGCAGGAGCGCCTCGCGGTCGAGGCCGCGCGCACCCTCGAGCAGGTGCTGCCCAGGCGCTATGCCCTGCGAGGCGAAGCACGGGTCTATCCCATCGCCGTCGAGATCCGGCTCCCGGGAGGTGCCCGATGAGCCGCCTGGCGACGACTCCCGAGCCCCTGCTCGAGGCCTGGGTCGCCTTGCGCCATGGCGGGAACCTGCTCTCCCCCATGGCCCTCGAGGGCCTGCCCGAACCGCCGCCGGCCCCCCGGAACCTGGCGGACCGGCTGCGCAGCGCGCTCGTCGCCCGCGTGGCGAGGGGCGAGGAGCGAGGAGCGAGGAACGAGGGGCACGGCACGAGGGGCGAAGGGGAAGCAGAGCTGCTCGACGTGGTGCTGGAGGACGGCTGCCGCCTGCAGGGGGGGTGGGACAGGTCCCCGGGGGCCGCGGACGCCGAGAAGCTGCTCGACGGCACCGTGCTCAGGCCGCGCCGCATCTGGCGGGGGTCGTCCGGCGAGGGGTTGGCGGTCTTCACCAGCACGGCTGCCCGCCTGGGGGTCGGCCGGGGCCGTCGCCCCCTCGCGCAGGTCGTGGAGTACCTGCGCCGGCGGGCCTGGCCCCTGGGGCTGCTGACCAACGGCAGCCAGTGGCGGCTCTGCTGGGCCGATCCGGACAGCCTCGCCTGGGTCGAGTGGGAGGCCGATCGGTGGCTCGCGGCCGATCAGCTCTCCGGTGAGCTGGCGGTGCTCCGCCGCGTGCTCTCGCCCGCGGCCTTGCGTCGGGAGGGCGAGTCCAGCCCGCTGCTCGCGGCCATCCGCGACACCCGTCGCGGCCAGGCCCAGCTCAGCCGGGAGCTCGGCGAGCGGGTCCGCCGGGCGGTCGAGGCGCTGCTGTGCAGCCGCGAGCCCCTGCTCGGCCCGGCCTGGAGCGCCCACGGCAGCGGCGATCTCTACGTGGCGGCCTGCCACTTCGTCATGCGCCTCGTCGTCACCCTGTTCGCCGAGGCGCGCGAGCTGCTCCCGACGGACAACCCGGTCTACCACCAGGCCTACGGCCTGCGGGGGCTGCTCGACCAGCTCGATCGCCTCACCCCGGAGCGACGCCGGGCGCGCCAGGTGGCCTGGCCGCGGCTGCTGGCCCTGTTCCGGCTGCTGCACCAGGGCTCGCCGCACCCCGCGCTGACCTTGCCGGCCTACGGCGGGGACCTGTTCCGCCCCGGCGATGCCGAAGGCGATGGCGTGCAGCGGGCCCTGGCGCTGCTCGAGGCCCTGCCTGCGCCGCCCGACGACGACGTGGTGCACCGGATCCTCGTGCTGCTGACGCGTACCACCCAGCGGGTGCGCGAGGGCGCGGTCTGGCGGACGGTGGCCGCGCCGGTGGACTTCACCGAGCTGACCTCCGAGTACATCGGCATCCTCTATGAGGGGCTGCTCGACTACGAGCTGCAGCGAGCGGGCGCCGACCCGGTGGTCTTCCTCAACCTGGGCGACCAGCCGGCCTTGCCGCTCGACCGGCTGGAAGGGATGGATGACAAGGCGCTGCTGGCCCTCGTCGAGCGAGGAACGAGGAGCAAGGAGCGAGGAACGAGGGGGGAGGAGGGAGGCGAGGGAGAAGACGAGGAGGATGACGAGGAGATCGAGGACGAGGAGGGTCCGGACGACGAGGCGGGGGAGGTGGCGGTCGAGCCCGACGCGCCCCTGGAGGAGGCCGACCTCCCCTCCGACGCCCGGGCCGCGGCCCGCGCCCGCGCGCTGGCCTGGGCCCGGCGTGCCGCGCTGGCGGGCAAGCTGGTCAGCAAGCCGAGAGGCCAGCGCTCAGGCAGCGCGGAAGCCTTCGCGGTCCAGCTCGACGCGGCGGCCAGGCAGCTCATCGCGGACCTGAAGCTCCCCGGGGAGCTGTACCTCGTGCGCTGGGGCGGGACGCGCAAGGGCGCAGGCACCTTCTACACTCGACCGCAGCTCACCCTGCCCACGGTGCGGCGCACCCTGGAGCCGCTGTTGTATGAGGAACGAGGAACGAGGAATGAGGAACGAGGGGCTGGGGATGAGGAACGAGGGGCGAGGGATGAGGATCGAGGGGCTGGGGATGAGGAGCGAGGAACGAGGAATGAGGAACGAGGGGCAGGGGATGAGGATCGAGGGGTATCGGGGGTTGATGGTCTGGCAGAAGGGGGTGGCGCTCTGCAAGGAGGTGTATCGGGTGACACGCGGCCTGCCGGAGGAGGAGCGGTTCGGGCTGACCAGCCAGCTCCGTCGGGCCGCGGTGTCGGTGCCGAGCAACATCGCCGAGGGCCACTCCCGGATGGCGACGGGGGACTATCGGCATCATCTCCAGATGGCCCGAGGCTCGGCCGCCGAGGTGGAGACGCAGCTCCTCCTCTGCGTGGAGCTGGAGCTGCTGCCTGCTCCGGCGGTGGAGACTGCGCTGGGGTTGTGCATGGAGATCAGCAAGATGTCGAGCAGCCTGATCACCAAGCTGCACGTCCCCTGATCCCTCCCCTCGTTCCTCGTTCCTCGTTCCTCGTCCCTCTCCAGCCCGAGCGTCTGCTCGGGCTGAAGGTCTGCGACCCGGCCATGGGCTCGGGCAGCTTCCTCGTGGCCGCGTTGCGTGTGCTCACCGCGGCCGTGGTCGAGTCCCTGCACGTCCACGGCCGCATCGCCCGGGACAACGGCAAGACCACCGTGGACTGCGCGCTCCTACCCGAGGCCGACCGCAGCCTGCCCACGGAGGGCTTCGACGAGCGGCTCGAGGCCGTGGTGCGCCGCGCGGTCGTGGAGCACTGCCTCTACGGCGTGGACCTCGACCCGTTGGCCGTGGAGCTGGCCCGGGTCGCGTTGTGGGTCGAGACCCTGGACCGGCGCCTGCCCTTCACCTTCCTCGACCACAAGCTGCGCTGCGGCGACTCGCTGGTGGGCACCTGGCTCGACCGGTTCCGCGACTACCCGCTGCTCTGCTTCGACCGGCAGAGCCCCGACCTCAAGTACAAGGGCGTCCACCACCCGGCCGACGTCTGGCACCGGGCGCTCAAGGCCAGGCGCAGCGAGGCCATCGCGGAGCAGGTGGACCTGCTCACGGGCCAGCTCCGGCTGCAGGGAGCGGCCACCAGCGACGAGGAGCTGAGGGCCGCGGTGGAGCGGATCCGGCGGCTGTACCGTGAGCTGCGGGCCGTGCCTGCAGGGCGTCCGGACGAGCGGGCGCGGATCTGGCGGGAGCGCATCCAGACCGACGCGGCGCTCGCCCGGGTGCGGGAGGCGTTCGACACCTGGTGCGCCCTGTGGTTCTGGCCGCTCGACCAGCTCGACGTGATGCCGCTGCCGAGCGACCTGCACGCGCCGGGCGACGCGGCGCGCGCCGTGGTGCAGCAGGTGCGAGCACGCCGGCGCTTCTTTCACTGGGAGCTGGAGTTCCCCGACGTGTTCACCGAGGAGGGGGCGGGCTTCGATGCGGTGGTGGGGAACCCGCCGTGGGAGACGCAGAAGCCTCTGAGTCAGGAGTTCTTCAGCAACCACGATCCACTCTACCGCACGTACGCAAAGCAAGACGCACTGAGAATCCAAGCTGCGATCTTCGACAGCCATCCCACGATCGAGGCAGAGTGGCTTGTATACGTCGGCGAATTTAAAGATCGAGGCAACTTCGTTAAGCACGCCGCCGAACCCTTCGGCGATGGGAAGGTCGCTGGCCACAGTGGCGGTGACATCAGTTTGTCTCGGGGCAAGGAAGGCGCTGTGCTCCACCGGAGCTGGAGGGGGAGAAGGACAAAATACAAGGGCACCAGCGATCCGAAGCATGCATTTCTGCACCAAGGCTCCGCCGATCTGAACAGCTATAAGATGTTCATCGAGCAGGCCCATGCTCTTCTGCGCTTGAAAGGCCAACTTGGACTAGTAGTCCCAAGCGGAGTCTATAGCGACCATGGATCCTCAAGCCTGCGCCGCCTACTCCTCGATGGCTGTGTCTGGCGTGCACTTTATGTGTTTCAAAATGAAAGAAAATTCTTCCGCGATGTTCATCATAGCCAGAAGCAGTGTGTAATCCTGGCAACAAAGTCCGGTTTGACAAGTGCCCTCCCTGTCGTTTTTAGACTTGGCCCCAGCGAATCTCCTCGAGAGGACGACATTCCTGTACAGCTTGAATCGGCCTGGTCTCCACTAATGCTCGACCGAGAACTCATCGAAAGATTCAGCCCAGGAAGCTGCAACATCTTGGAGATAAGCTCTATTCGTAATTTATCAATTATTGAGAAGATGTACGCACATGGAATGGTCGTTGGCGATAATGAACAAGATGGTTGGTGCATCAAGTACTCGACTGAATTCCATATGACTGGTGACTCTAGATTATTCATTCTTCGAGATAAAGCAGAAATTGAAGGGTATAAGGCTGACGATTATGGGAGATGGGTTAATGACTACGGGAATTTTCTACTTCCACTCTATGAGGGGCGGATGATAGGGCAATTCGACTTCAGCTCAAAGGCTTGGTTGTCGGGTAAGGGAAGGACAGCGATCTGGGAAGCGGTTCCATGGTCGAACAAATTGGTAGGTCCGCAGTATCTCATGTCACCTGAGCATTTGGGGATGGCAAATGCTTATGCTAAAGTTGCCTTCATGGACGTCTCGGCCGCAATAAATACTAGGACAGCCATAGCAACATTGGTTGATCGCGTACCTTGCGGTCATTCTTTGGCAACATTTGATGTGAATGGCGATCTTTTGAAGGCTGCTGGTGTATGTATGCTAATGAACAGCTTTGCATTCGATAATTTGATTCGCCAGAGAGTCGTTGGATTGCACCTCACCTTGCATTACCTCGCAGCATGTCCTCTGGTGCCGCCGAACCATATACCTCTCGCTGTAGTCGAAATCGTGCTGAGGCTTTCTGCAGGGCATGAGCGCTTCGCATCGTGGTGGTCTGGCACGATCTTCCCTAGCGCCAAGGTGCAGCGGGCATGGCGCCGCCTCTGGGCCCTCACCCCCCACGAGCGCCTCCGCCTCCGCTGCATGCTCGACGCCATCGTCGCGGTCCTCTACGGCCTCGATCGCGATGACTTCGCCTGGATCCTCAAGGACTGCGACCACCCGCGGGCGCACCTCTCCGACAAGGCCTTCTGCCGCAAGCTCGACCCGAAGGGCTTCTGGCGGGTGGACAAGACGGCAGACCCCGAGCTGCGCCACACCGTGCTCTCCCTGGCCGCGTTCGACGACCTGCAGCGTTCCATCGCCGCCGCGGGCGGCGACCGGGATGCGGGCATCCAGGCCTTCTGCGACCAGCACGACGGCGACGGCTGGATGCTCCCCGAGACCCTCTGCCTCGCGGACCTCGGCCTCACTCGCACCGTGAATCCTGACGACTACGACGACCGCGCCCGCGTCCCGCAGCCCGTCCGCAGCCGGATGGGGGAGCGCTTCCTCGACTGGCAGCTCGCCCAGACGCCCGAGGAGAGCTGGGCCGAGTGCGAACGGCACGCGCAGGCGATCCTGGAGGGGAGGCCGGAGGTTGGAGTATCCTCGCTGTCAGAGAAGGGAGCCCGGTCCGAGCACGCGAAGCGACCGTTGGAGCGACCACCGGCCCAGGGTTCCCTGTTCGACATCGAGTCGTAGGAGCTTGATCATGTTCAAGAAGCTCTTCGTCCGCGACATGAAGGTCTGGGCCGAGCAGCTCTGGGACGAAGGCGTCGAGCTCGCACCCGTGACGCTGCTGCTGGGAGCGAACAGCGCGGGCAAGACCTCGCTGCTGCAGCTCCCGCTGCTCCTCAAGCAGACCTTCGAGTCGCCGGACCGCAGCCTCCACCTGAACCTCGGCGGTCAGCCGACGGATATCCTCGATCTGGGGTCCTACGAGGATCTCGTCCACGACCACGACACCTCCCGCTCCCTGGGATTGGGCCTCGAGTTCGAGGGCGAGGGCCGCGGCCGTGCGGCGACGCGGCTCACCTACCGGGCGACCTACACGCTGGCGGCAGGTGCGCCGGTGGTGCAGCGGCTGCAGTTCGACGAGGCGGACGACAGCTTCTCCGTGGAGCGGCAGTCGAAGGGCGGGTACCTGCTCGAGGCTCCGGGCTATGCGGCCCGGATGGCGGGGAATCGCCCGGACGCACGGCGCAGCTTCCAGCCCGAGCGCTCCCTGATGTTCTCCACCGAGGCGGTCGCCGAGCTGGCCGAGGCTGGCGGCCGCGTGCAGGATCTCGGGCTGCGGCTGAGCAAGGCGGTCGGGAACGTCGCGTATCTCGGTCCGCTGCGGGAGCGTCCGGAGCGGAGCTACATGTGGAACCGGCAGAGCCCGGGCAATCTCGGCAGTCGCGGCGAACGGGCCGTGCAGGCCCTGCTGGCCAGCGCGAACTCGCAGAAGAAGCGCAAGGAGGGGCAGGAGGGCGGCCAGGGCTGGCTCGTCGAGCAGGTGTCGGCGTGGCTCTCGCGGATGGGCGTGGCCGACTCCCTGGTGCTGGAGCGGCAGGGGCGCTCGCGGTACTTCGAGGTCATCATCAAGGCCGAGAGCCGGGAGGCGAACATCATGGACGTGGGCTTCGGCATCTCGCAGGTGCTGCCGATGCTGGTCCTCGCCTACTTCGTGCCCCGCGGCTCGACCATCTTGGCCGAGCAGCCCGAGATCCATCTGCACCCCCGCGCCCAGGTCGGCCTCGCGGAGCTGATGGCCGAGGTGGCGCGGGAGCGCAACGTCCAGTTCCTGGTGGAGACCCACTCGGAGTATCTGTTTCGCCGGCTGCAGTTTCTGATCGCCGACCAGAAGCTCGGCAGGGACGAATGCCGCCTCTACTTCGTGGATCGCAATGAAGACCAGACCGCCGAATTGCGCCGGCTGGTGGTCGACGAGTACGGCCGGGTGGCCAACTGGCCCAAGAATTTCTTTGGCGATTCCATCGGCGAGACCGAGCGCCAGGTGCGGCGGATGATCGAGCGGCTGCAGGCCGCGCAAGCGGTCGGTCGCGATGGCTGACCACATCGTCGACACCAACGTCCTGCTCGTTGCCAGCGCGGCGCATCCCTACTCTCCCTTCGCCGACTCCGATCTGCCGCTGGAGCAGCAGCAGGTGGTGCTGGACTGGCTCGCGGCGTTCCGCGAGGACGCTTCGGGACGGATGGTCTGGGATACTGGCTGGAAAATCCATCAAGAGTACCGAAACAAGCTCACGGATCAGGACTTCGGGCTCCTGGTCGTGACCGAGAAGATGGCCTCGGCGCGCTTCGTCGAGGTCAGCTACGATTCCACGGGTGCAGCGATCGTCCCCGCCGAGTTCGGCGATTTCGACCGTTCGGACCGCAAGCTGCTCGCCTCGCTGCTGGCCGATGGTGGGCAGAGCAGCCTGGTGAACGCCACGGACACGGACTGGCTGGAGATCGAAGATCGGCTCCTCGCTCGCGGGCTGCGCCTCGAGCTGCTGCTGGAACGCTGGCTGCGCGCCAAGTATGCGGAGAAGCACTGATCATGACCGCCTTCTTCCGCTTCCCCCACACGCCCCACCTCGCCTGGCTCGGAGAGGGCGAGCCGCGGGACGACAAGGTGCTGTCGCCGCCGGAAGCGGACGAGCTCCTCGACGGCGAGGTGGTCGTCGAGGAGAAGATCGATGGGGCCAACCTGGGCTTCTCCACGACCGAGGACGGGGAGCTGCAGTGCCAGAACCGGGGCAGCTACCTGCAGCTCGACGCGTGCCACCCGCAGTTCCGTCCCTTGCGCGCCTGGCTGGGGCCCTGCCGCACGCCGCTGGTGGACGCGCTCTGGCCCGACCTGATGCTCTTCGGCGAGTGGTGCCACGCGGTGCACAGCGTGCGCTACGACCGATTGCCGGACTGGTTCCTCGGCTTCGACGTCTACGACCGGGCGCAGGACGTGTTCTGGGACACCGCGCGGCGGGATCGGCTGCTCGCGCAGCTCGGCCTGCGCGCGGTGCCCCACGTCGACCGCGGCCGGCACACGGTGGCCAGCTTGCAGGCCCTCTTCGGGACCTCGCAGGTCGGCAGCGAGCCGCTCGAGGGTCTCGTCCTGCGCCGCGCGGCCGGGGGGCTCACCGTGGCCCGCAGCAAGCTCGTGCGCCCCGCGTTCACCCAGGCCATCGAGACGCACTGGTCGCGCGGGCCGCTCGTGCTCAACCGGCTGGCCGCAGGAGACCGACGATGGCCCTGAACCCCATCACCTTCACCGAGCGGGTCGTCGACGATTTCCTCCACTACCAGCTCACGACCTACCCGCTGGCGGATCCGAGCCTGTTCGCGCAACTGCGGGCGCTGCTCCGGCTCGATCAGACGCGCCACACCCCGCTGCGCAAGGGGCCGTTCATCAGCCTGTCCCGGCCGTTCAAGCAGGGTGCGCACGTCACCGACCTCATCGCCGATGGGGTGTTCCACCCGCAGATGCACGCGGTGGTCCCCTACGCGAGCGTGCGCGCCCACCAGGAGGCGGCCATCCGCGCGGTGCACGCGGGCCGGACGGTGCTCGTCTCCACGGGCACGGGGTCCGGCAAGACCGAGGCGTTCCTCTACCCCATCATCAGCCGCTGCCTCGAGCTGCAGGACGTCGGAGCACCGCCCGGCGTGGTCGCGGTGATCGTCTACCCGATGAACGCCCTGGCCGAGGACCAGCTCGAGCGGCTGCGGGGGCTGCTGGCCGGCCGTGGCATCCCCTTCGGGATGTACGTCGGCAAGACGCCCGAGGAGGAGGCGCAGGTGCTGGGCGAGCGGCTGCCGGCCGGCACCACGAACGCCGCCTACCAGGAGCGCCTGCGGCAGATCCGCGAGGCCGGGCAGGCGGTGACGCTGCTGCCGCCCGAGGAGCGCGCGAGCCGCAAGGCCTTGCGTGCCGAGGGTGGACAGCCGCGCATCCTGCTGACCAACGTCAAGCAGCTCGAGCTGCTGCTCACCCGCGGCAAGGACGTGGGCATCTTCGCCGGCGCACCCCTGGAGTTCCTGGTCTTCGATGAGGCGCACACCTTCCGCGGTGCGCAGGGCGCCGAGACCGCGTGCCTGATCCGGCGGCTGCGGACCTTCTGCGGCAAAAAGCCCGGGGACGTCCGCCACATCGCCACCTCGGCGACCATGGCCGATCCGGAGCGGGGCGACGAGGCGGCCAAGGACTTCGCCCGGCGTTTCTTCGGAGTAGAGGGTGCGAACGTCACGCTGGTGCGCGAGGTCTACGACGAGCTGCGGTGGAACGAGCGCCGCGGCGTCCCCGCCGGACCGCCCGCCGATCCGCACGCGGTCCTGGAGGCGCTCCTGAAGGCCGTGGACGCGCCGGACGAGCAGGTCGCGGACCTCATCTCGGCCCAGCTCGTCGAGCTCGGGGGCGCCCGGCTGCTGCGGGACGCCTGGCAAGAATCCCTGGCGAGCCAGCTCGCCAGCAACGAGCTGGTGTACCAGCTCTCCCGGGCGCTGGCCCGGCCCCGCGCGCTGGCCGAGCTGCCGGAGGTGCTCGCCGACCAGGTCGGGCGCCCCGTGCCCGAGGCCGAGATCCTCGCGTGGCTCGCCCTGGGCGCGGCCACCGGGCGCGGCGGCCACGACCCGCTGCTGCGCCCCGTGGTGCACTCCTTCGTGCGCGGCGTCGGCGGCGCGGTGGTGACCTTCTCGAACCCCGACGCAACGGCCCGGCTCTGGCTGGCCGGCGAGGATGCCGACGCCGAGCTGGGCGAGGGCTGGTGGCGCTTCCCGATCATCACCTGCACGACCTGCGGGCAGCACTACTACGAGACCTGGGTCAAGGACTTCGGGCTGCAGGCCGGCGCCAAGGCCGGCCCGACGGGGGGCGATCGGGTCGGCAGCGCCCGCGTCTGGGAGCACCTCCCCGAGGAGACCGGCGGCAGCCGCGTCGTGCTCGTGGACCGCCTGGTCGTCAGCCCGGACGAAGAGGATGACGCGGAGGAGGTCGACGAGGACGGCGAGGTCCAGCCGCCGACCGGCCACGGCTTCGAGCACCGGCGGCTGCATCCGGTCTTCGTCTGCAGCCGCTGCGGCTCGCTCCAGGAGGAGCACGCCGACGCTTGCGGCGCCTGCAACGCCCAGCGCCCGCTGGTCGCCGTGCAGGCGGTGCGCACGAAGGCGGAGTACCCGGGCTTGCTGCACTCCTGCGTCGCCTGCCAGGCACCGGGCAAGCGCCCGCGAGGTGGCCGCTATCGCGAGCCCGCGCGTCCGGTCCGGGCCGTCGGGGTCTCGGACGTCCACGTGCTGGCCCAGTCGATGGTGCACCTCTCCGAGCGACCGCGCCTGTTGGTGTTCGCCGACAACCGGCAGGACGCGGCGTTCCAGGCCGGCTGGATGAGCGATCACGCCCGGCGCTTCCGGCTGCGGGCGCTCATGGCGCAGCAGATCCATGACGAAGGTACCAGCATCGGCGATGTCGTGTATGGCCTCGATGATCTGCTCGACCGGGACCGGGAGCTGTCGCGGGCCCTGCTCCCCGAAGTCTGGCAGATGGTCCCCTTCGACGAGAGCGGCACGAAGCACCGGGAGGAGCGGCTCTACTACCTGCGCATCCAGGTCCTCCGCGAGGTGGCGACGGGCGTGAAGCAGCGGCTCGGTCTGGAGCCCTGGGGACGCCTGCAGGTGGACTACCGGGGCCTCACCCCGGAGCTGGACTTCGTCAACCGGTGGGCACCCCGGCTCGGTGTTGCCGAGTCGGCGCTGCTCGAAGGGATCGCCGCGCTCCTCGATCACCTGCGCCGGGTGCGTGCGCTGGGTGACCCGACGCGGCTCTTCGAGACGATGTGGAGCAGCGGTGACAAGGAGGTGCAGTACGGGTACGTGCCCGCCTTCGCCGGCGGGCCGAAGGGGGTCAAGCTCAGCCGCACCCCTTCCGACCTCCCCGGGCGGGTCACGCAGTGGGTGGGCACGCGCCCGACGCAGGTCTGGAACGCGATCGCCTCCTGGGGTGTGCCCGAACAGAGCATCGAGGACTTCTTGCGGGAGCTCTGGGACGCACTCTGCGCCCAGGGGCTGCTCGTTCCGGTGGTGCTCACGGGCTGGGGCAAGCCACTCAAGGGCAGCGTAGGCGTCTACCAGGTCGACAGCAGCAGGCTGACGCTGCACCGGCACTCCGGACGCTACCGATGCGAGAAGTGCCGTCGCACGACCATCCGGCAGGGCCCCACCGGCCTGTGCCTGGCCTGGCGCTGCGGCGGTCGGCTCATGCTGGAGTCGGAGGCGCGGGACGATTTCGACCTGCGGGTGCTCGACGGCGACTACGCGATGCTCCGCGTGGCCGAGCACTCGGCCCAGGTCCCGCACGAGAAGCGCGAGCGGATGGAGAACCAGTTCAAGGGTGAAGGAGAGCAGCTCAACGCACTGGTGTGTACCCCGACGCTCGAGCTCGGGGTGGACATCGGCGCGCTCGATGCCGTGCTGATGCGCAACGTGCCGCCGACCGCGGCCAACTACTGGCAGCGGGCCGGTCGCGCCGGACGCCGACATCGCATGGCGGTCGACGTCACGTACGCCCAGCCCACCGGCTTCGACCAGGCCTACTTCAGGGAGCCGCTGAAGCTGCTCGGAGGCCAGGTCGAGCCGCCACGCTTCAACCTCGAGAACGAGGTGATGATCCGCAAGCACGTGCACGCGACCGTGCTGACCGCCCTGCACGGCATCGCGCGCTCGTCGCCGGAGGCTGCCCGGCGAGCCATCGAGGAGATCCTGGCGCGCTGCTTCCCCTCCACCTTGCGGAGCTACCTCTTCACGCCCGGGGGCGAGGTGCTGGACCGGGTGCGCGACGTCTCCGAGCTGGGGACCCTCGTCGCGCGACACCGTCAGCTCCTGCGCGCGGCCATCGAGCGGTCGTTCACCGTGGCCTGGCCCGACGAGGATGCGGCGGCCGTGCAGCCGGCCCTGCTCGACCGGATGCTCGACGAGCTGCCGTCATCGCTCCAGGCCGTGCTGCGGCGCTTCAAGCGGCGTCTGGACTGGGCGCTGGGCGAGCTGCGTCGCCTGAGCGCGCTGAAGCTGAAGAAGGGAGACCTCGATCCCGAGGACAAGGCCCACGAGCGTCGCTGCGAGAAGGTCATCGCCAGGCTGAAGGGCACCCATGTCCGGTCCCGGGGCAAGTCGCAAGGCGGCCCGGACGACTCCGAGACGATGGCTGCGCTCGCCCGCGAGGGCTTCCTGCCCGGCTACGGGCTCGAGTCGGGCAGCATCGTCGGCACCGCAGAGCCGCCGCGCCTGACCCAGGGCCTCGACGATTTCGATCTCCCGCGCCCGCCGACGCTGGCGCTCCGGGAGTACGTGCCCGGCAACGCCATCTACGCCAACAGCTTCCGCTTCGTACCCCGGCGGTATCAGCTCACCCCCGAGGAGACGCGGCGTTTCCGGGTGGTCGTCGAGCAGCAGGTGGTCCAGGAGCTCGGCACCGACTCGGCGAGCGCACCGCTGGCCGAGCAGGAGCTGCGGGCCGTTCCGGTGTGCGACGTCATCCTCCCTTCGCAGTCGCAGATCTCCGATGAAGAGGAGTTCCGCTTCCAGATGCCCGTCGCCACCTATGGCACGGACCGAGGCTACCATCGCGGGGGCACCGCCTGGACCTGGGGCGGCCTGGACCTCCGGTTCCGCCGGGGAGTGCAGCTCCGTCTGGTGAACGTCGGGCCGCGCAAGGAGGTGGAGCAGACGCGGCTGGGGTTCCCCTTGTGCCTGGCCTGCGGCCAATCGCACTCGCCGTTCGCGAGCAAGAAGTCTCGCGAGGAGTTCGAGAAGCTGCACCTGGAGCGCTGTGGCCACACGGTCCAGCCGACCGGCTTCTACGCGGACGTGGAGGTGGACGTCCTCGGCCTGCACGACGTGGAGGACCGCAAGCTCGGCTTCAGCGTCGTCGAGGCGCTGCGCCTGGGCGCAGCACGCGTGCTCGACATGGAGGTCGAGGACCTCCAGCTCCTGGCCCTGGGGCACGCCGGTGAAGAGACCTGCGACGTGCTGCTCTACGACCCCATGCCCGGCGGCTCGGGGCTGCTCGCGCAGCTCGCCGAGCGCTGGGAAGAGGTCCGCGACGCCGCGCTCGAGCTGCTGCAGCAGTGCCCGAGCGCCTGCGCGTCCGCGTGCCTCGACTGCCTGCAGACCTACCGCAACCGCTTCTACCACGAGTACCTGGACCGGCACGTCGCCCTCCAGGTCCTGGAGGGCCATGCCGGGCCGCTGGTCGAGGTTCACCCGATCCCCGAGAACCTGCCCAGGACCCAGTCCACGACCGGCCAGGGTCAGACGTACATCGAGAACCGGTTCAAGCACCTGCTGGCCGCAGCCGGGCTCCCGGCGCCGCTCTGCCAGCAACGGATCGACCTCGGAGCTGGCTACGGCGGCACCATCCCCGACTTCTACTACCAGGGGGAAGACGAGGACGAGCCGGGCATCTGCATCTACCTGGACGGGATGGCTGGCCACATCCACGGCAATCCCGAGCAGGCCGAGCAAGATCGGGCCATCCGGGCCAAGCTCGACAGCCAGGGGTACGAAGTCGTCGTCGTCCGCTCGTTCGAGCTCGACGACCAGGACGCCATGGTCCGCACGATCGCTCGCATCGCCAAGTATTTGATTGGAAAGGAAAAACAGCGCGAGCTGCGCGAGGACACCGGCTGGTTCACGCGTGCCGCAAGCTGCGGCGCCACTGGCGCCAGCGGGCTCACGGTCCTCGAGGGGGGACGCGCGAGCAGCGCCCGGCCGTTCACCGCGAGCCCGCGTCCCGCACTCCGGCTCGTCGTCCCGGACGCCGGCCAGCGCTACGTCACCTGCGTCCCGCTCGTCCCGCTGCAGGCCGCGGCCGGGGCCTTCAGCGATCCCCAGCAGGTCGAGGACGCAGACTGGGAGTGGGTCGAGCTCACCGGAGCCACCCGCCCCGCGCCAAGGCTCTTCGTCGCTCAGGTGGTCGGGGAGTCCATGAACCGCCGGATCCCCAACGGGGCCTGGTGCCTCTGGCGCGCAAGCCCGGGCGGCAGCCGGCAGGGCAAGGTCGTGCTCGCCGAGCACCACGCCATCCACGACAGCGAGCTCGACGGGCGCTACACGGTCAAGGTCTACGAGTCCGAGAAGGTCCCCACCGAGGATGGCGGCTGGCGCCATGCGGTGATCCGGCTGAAGCCCGACTCGCGCGACCCCTCCTTCGCCCCCATCGTCCTGCAGGACCTCGAGGAGGGGGAGCTGCGGATCGTGGCCGAGCTGGTGGAGGTGCTGGGGGGAGGGGAGGGCGAGTGAGGGGAGGGGCGTCAGCCCGGACTATTCATCCTCCCCCCCGGCGGCCATCTAATCCATCAGACTACTGGACATTCTCCGGGCTAACTACTGAACAAATAGTCACAAATTTGAATAGAATCAGGTTTGAAAGGTAGTTTCCCCCCTTTCCCCCAATGGCTTGGAGGCAGGAATCAGCTTAAGCTGTTCTGGCGCTCAGGATGATTTGAGGTAGAGTGGGCGAACTTGGAGATGCGCTAGCTTGTACCAGATGACCTCCCAGATCTTTGCGGAGGATTCCGGAATCGCTACA
>JAVEVO010000131.1:0-18497 GCA_034005005.1 Myxococcota bacterium | reverse complement strand
CGGCGACGGCGGGAAGAGGTAGCTCTGGGTGGGTTGCCAGGGGCGGAAGCTTCGGCTCATGCCGAGCCAGATATCTCACCTGGATCCCGTTGTCGATCCCGGGGTTCTATCCGCGACACGCTCCTAGGTCGGCTCTTCCCTGGCTTTGTCCGGCCCAAGTCGAACAGACAATTCATAATAACGAATTCCGTTCAAGAGGAGTTTGTTGGCGGCGTGGTAAGGGCGAGCAATGGCAATCTGAGCAACATCCCTGGAACATGGCAAAGGATGCTGTACTTGAGTAGTGTCACTATTACGACCTTGGGCTACGGAGATATTGTGCCTGTGACTTGTTCGGCACGGATGCTGATAGCCAGCGAAGCAATACTTGGAGTTATTCTTGCGGGTCTTTTTTTGAACTCCTTAGCTCTTCGACTTGTGAATCGAAAAGCGGCCAGCGACAAGCACGAGCCCAGACAGCTGGCGTCTGGACTTCCTTCCCCCGAACAAGCCAATGTGAAGACCGACAAGCAGCCCTCAACGCAGGAAAGGAGCTAGAATATGACCGAGACAGAGACTGGCGAGGAGTATACGGGCAACGAGGACGGAACATCAGCTCGGAGCGAGACCTGTGATGTGTTCCTCCATACTAGGAATCCTCGAACGCCTCACGAGCAGTGGAGGAACGAACAGCGCAGGTTCGCTCGGATCCCGATGGTGGGAGAACATGTTGCGTTGAGCATGCATTCGCCAATCTTCAAAGTGGTCAACGTTGTCCACTGTCCGTTCAAGTGCCAGTTCGATGCTGAAGTCTATGCTTTGCAGATTACAGTAGAAGAGCACCATGCTTCACTTAGGGGTGAATAACGCATCTCGATTGCTGGTCGTTGTCCTGTCCATACGCTTGCTGGCTCAGGGACTCCCGCAGTCATCTGTTTGTCAGCTTGTCCAGATTATTCTGCCAGGATAGCCCATTACTGCAGGGTCGAAAACATGGTACAGGCTTCGACGTTGACGGGTGGCATACCGTTCTAGGTATCGGATAGATGCTCGAAATCCAGACAGGATATCATTTCTTGAGCTGACGTCGCTAATGATGATGTCGGCATCCAAAACATAGATATGAGTGCCATCGACTTCATATTCGTAAATGACATTGATAGTTCTGGCGCTTGAAATTCTCAAGCCAGAGCATGCTCCGATCACCTTTTCAGGAGAGACCTTCTGATGATCCAAGAATAGGATTGATGCTTGCCGGAACGTGTCAACCATTTTGAGACAACCGCCGCGGACATTTAGTGTACCTCGTCATCGCTCTGCCGCTCCTGCGCAGCCGATGCTCGGTGTGTCTCCGACTTGCCCGTGGCGTCGTTCGGCTGACCCGAGGGCCCAGTTGGCCTGCCGGCGGCAGCCCCAGTCAGCGGAACACTGAGGCAGCGTTCCGCTTCCCGGGGCCCTGGAAATCCTCCGGGTGGACTGCGCTCCAGCGACGCGTCGTCCCCTGCTGGACGCGGCGGCGGGTTGATCCAGACCGCCGTGGGCGGCTGCGGCGGCCTGGGCGGGGAACGGACGAAACGTTCCGGGTTGGCCTGCCACGCAGCCGTCAGGACGGTCTGGCGCTGCGTCAGCACCTCGGCCGTATGCCCGAAGTGGACGTCCGCCGGGGTGAGCAGGCCGAGGCCGCTGTGGTGGTGCTCGTCGTTGTACCAGCCGAAGAAGGAGCGGCAGAACGCCCGGGCGTCCTCCTGGCTGCCGAAGCGGTCGGGGAAGGTCGGGCGGTACTTCAGCGTCTTGAACTGGCTCTCGGAGAAGGGGTTGTCGTTGGAGACGCTCGGCCGGCTGTGGGTCTTGGTGACGCCGAGGTCGGCGAGCAGCAAGGCCACGGGCTTGCTCTTCATCGAGGTCCCGCGGTCGGCGTGGATGGTCAGCGAGCCCGGGGTGATGCCCTGCCGGGCATAGGCCTCGCCGAGAAGCTGCTGGGCGAGCTGGGTGCTCTCGACCTGAGCCACCATCCAGCCGACGACGTAGCGGCTGAAGATGTCGAGCAGCACGTACAGGTAATAGTAGGTCCACTTGACCGGTCCGAGCAGCTTGGTGATGTCCCAGGACCAGACCTGGTTGGGTCCAGTCGCCAGCAGCTCGGGCTTGGCGTAGTGCGGATGACGCAGCTGGTTGCGGCGCTCCCGCACCTCGTCGTGGGCATGGAGCAGACGGTACATCGTCGAGACCGAGCAGAGGTAGCGGCCCTCGTCGAGCAGCGCGGCGTAGACCTCGCGGGGCGCCTGGTCGACGAAGCGCGGCGCATGCAGCATGGCGAGGACCTGCTCCTGCTCGGTGAGCTGCAGGGCACGGGGCTGTGGTGCGGGCGTGGTCGCCGGCCGCGGGGGCTGCCGCCGGCGGTAGACGGTGGCCCGGGGCAAGCCCAGCGCGGCGCATGCCGGGGCCAGGCCAACGGTGGTAGCGAGCTCGGTGGTGGCGGCCATCAGGCGTCCCCGTCGCTGTCGGGCCGGCTCAGGGGGATCCCCAGGACTTCCGAGACTTTTTTTTGGAACTCGATGATGGCGGCGGCCTGGGCCAGCCGCCTCTCCAGCCGGGTGTTCTCGCGCGTCAGGCGTGCGACCTCTGCGGCCAGGGGGTTCTTCGGTGCCGCCTTGGGGCCGCGCTGCCGGGGGGCCAGGCCGCTCAGCGCGCCGGCCTGGTACTGCAACCGCCACTGGGTCAGGTGCGACGAGTACAGCCCGTGCCGGCGCAGCAGGGCCCCGATGGCGCCGGGCTCCGTGGCCGCGGCCGCCTCCTCGACGATGCGTCGCTTGAACTCCGCAGTGAAGTGCCGGCGGGCGGGCCGCTCGAGCACCTCGGTCGCGGGAGGGAGCGGCCGCTGATCCTTCTTGGCGGGCAGGTCCAAGACCACCGCCTGCTTCTCCTCCACCTGCTCCGTCTCCACCTTCGTCACCGCTGACCTCGCGTGCTGTTGTTCGTCCTTGCTCATCATGCGCCTCCCCCGCCCTCGACACTAATCTTCGGGGGGGCCGCTGTCTCACTCATGTTGACACAGAGGGTGCGGGTTGAGAAACTCATGGCGAGCGAGGAAGTTCTCGACATCTTTTCTGGTCAGATTGCTGGCATCACCGGACTTGGCCTCGAAATGAAAGAGCGAGTTCTGGAAGTTGGCGATGCAATCGAAGTCACCCCCTTCGGGGGCTCCTTTTATCTTCACGCCAAATGATGCAGAAAAGGCCTTGAGCTTCGTCACACACAAGTAGGCAAGCAGAAGCTCAATGGTCTTGCTGTACTTCCCCCTACAGGCTTCGCTATTGTCTAGATGCAATCCTTCCAGATCTTGAACGCCACTGCTTCCAAATAGTATTGCTCGTATTTGAATGCGAAAGTCCTTCGAATCCAGCTTGTCAAGCATCCTTATCGCTGCCTGCCTCTCAGCAGAGGCATCGACAATGGCTGGGTATGTTGCCTCAGAAAGCAACGTATCATCGAGGCTGTCTTCGGAAATGAACTCGAGTCCACGCTGGAAAAGAGTATCTTTCACATTGAAGAGATCAATCATGTCAAGCTGCGCCTTGATGATATGGCCACCTCGGAAGATGTCTCTCAGGGTCTTCATTGTGTTCTCTTTTTACATGTTCGATTTTCTTTCTTGGAAAACAACGACTCGAGTGGAGATCCAACTCTGCCAGACGGGTCAATCTGTTTCCCCGGGGGAAACAACCAATCCTCTTCTGGAGAATCGAGCCTGGTCACTGCTTCCGCTTGGGGCGACGACGTTCCTGCGGCTTGGCGGCGCCCTCCACGAACAGGGTGATCTGGCTGCAGGCGGTCTTCGTCCGTTCCAGAAGATCCTTGACCTCGTCGGGCGGATCGCCTCCTGAGATTTCCTTCGCCATCCAGTCGAGATCCAGTGCGGTCAACGCTTTCAGCGACCTCACCATCTGCCTCAGGTTCTTGACGAGTGGGGGGAGCGGCGGAGCACCCCGGCGCTTGCCACCCTTGGCTTCCCGTGCTTTCCGAAGCTCTTCCTCCAGTGTCCGCTTCGTCCACCCAGCGGTCACGGCCTTCTGCGCATACTCGATGCGCTTCTCGGGATCGTGCTCGGGCAGCAGCAGAGCATGGTGGCTGAAGGGGAGCGCCTCACGGACTTGCTGCGGGTAGGTAGGCAGCAGTTGAGCGACGTGGACCGCCTTGTAGAGCCAGGAGTGGCTGGGCATCCCCTCCGTCGACGACAGCGCCCGGTAGGTCTTGTGGTCCTTGCTGGCCTTCCGGAACAGGGTCAGGTCGCCGCCGAAGAACGTGTTCAGGATGTAGGTGCCGATCTCGAAGGCCGCTTCGATCCCCTTCTGGGTCTGGATCCTCCGAACCTCGGAGATGGCCTCCTCCAGAAGCTGATCGTCGACCTCGCCCGTTCCTCGCAGATCACTTCCCGGAACCGTCAAGGCCTCACTCTCCGCCGGGAGCACTTCACCCTGGACCTCCGGGGCCTCGACCTCGGGCTGGACGACCTTCTTGCTCTTCCTCGGGGACATCCACGCCTCCCTCACGCCAGCTGACACATGAGCCGAGCGACACGGCCAGGCTCGGCGAACCGGGCCGCTTGCTTGCTGATCCTACCCCACCAGATCACGTTCGCCTATCCCCTTCGATCCATTGCGGAGTTGACGGAAGATCTTTGCTACCCTACCGAACGGGGCAGTGCCCCGACATGATGGGCATCAATAGTCTATTGATTGTCAATGGTTAGCTGGAGTGCCCCGGCTGCCCCACTGCAATAGTACCGCATGATGCACCACGTCATCTTCGGTCCGCCGGGCTCATGGCATTGGCGACTCCAGCGCCCGATCAAGGCTGCCCTCCGGAGGGGGGGCAGCCGGGGCGGCGGGCGCCATGCATGGCAATGTGCCGAAAACGTTGATGTTTCTTCGTCTCCTGCGAAGTCCGACCCGCCCCAGTTCGGACACCCCCAGACTCCTGATCCTTCGCCGCTTGTCGTATGATCCGATCGTCTTCGTCCAGTTGGAGGACAGCAACTTCTTCGAGGCAACCCATGAAGATCACTTTCGGAAAGCACACTGGCAAGACAGTTGAATGGGCGCTCCTTCGAGCGCCCGAGTACGTGGCGTGGGCGCTCTCACAGAGCAGTCCTGGTGGCTCCCTGGGAGCCTTCGTCTGGGAAGCCCGTCGTCTCATCTCGATCTTCGACCAGAAGCCTATCACTCGAACTTGCTCTGGCAGGAAGAACGACGCCCCCTGCGGCGCAATGGCGACACGTCCCACCGTCTATCTCAACAACTTGAGCTGTCAGTGGTGGTGTGGCGATTGCGATCCCTACCAGCAGGGTGCATCACCCGGGAAGATCCAATCGCCGAGAACGTATGAGGACGCCCTGCGCCACGTGAAGTTATTCTGCACGGCTGAAGTGGACGGCTACCAGTGGCTGATCAAAGAGCTTGCTGAAGCTCGGGGGTTCCCCGAGAGGGCAACTCCGAAGGCGCTGGAGGCGTTCTTCAAGATCTGAAAAACTCCCCTCTCCGCTCTCGGCCCTCCAGAAATCCCCTGATCTCTTCCTGGGATAAGGAAGGTAGGAGCCACTTCGAGGAGGTTGTTGCATGCGGAGAACCCAGATCGTGGCCTACCCGACCCACGGTGCCCGGATGGTTGCCGGAGCCCTGATGGGGGCCGTGGCCGGCGGGCAGGCGGGGGCGGTGATCGGGGAGTCGTTCGGTCGGGTCTTCAGGATTCCCGGTGCAGCGGTTGGCGCCCTCCTGGGCGCCGTGGCCGGTGCTGCCCTGGGCTGCGGAGCGTTCGACAGCCGCATCACCTGAGACCCGACCGACCCACCGATCCCATCCACTCATCGACGCCCGTATCTCAGCGAATCAGGAGGAGAAGATCATGAACCAGGCAGACGTGTGCCCGGTGACCGGCGAGCGACCGGACCGGGTGCAGGAGACCCTCGATCTCATCGTGCAGAAGTTCATCGCCGGGGACGTGGCCTCGGCCCTCGCCAAGGCCAGCTTCCCGGCCTGCGACGTGCCCCTGTCCCGGTGGAGCCTGAACAACCGCTTCCTGGCGGCGCTGGCGGGCACCATCGATGGCCGGGGCTTCCACCAGTGGAAGGAGGTGAAGCGCAGCGTGAAGAAGGGGGCGAAGGCCTTCTTCATCCTCGCCCCGACCATCGTCCCCGATCACCGGGCCGAGCCCGGCGACAACGGCGACCGGCCCATGAAGCTGGTCGGCTTCCGGGCCGTGCCCGTCTTCCGGGTCGAGGACACCGAGGGCGAGCCCCTCGACTACCAGCAGATCCAGGTCCCCGAGCACCCCCTGATCGACGTGGCCAAGGCCTGGGGCCTGCGCATCCAGGCGGTCCCCGCCAACGGCATCTTCTACGGCTCCTACTGCCCGGGGAAGAGCCAGATCCTGCTCGCCACCCCCGACGAGCAGACGTTCTTCCACGAGCTCGCCCACGCCGCCGACGAGAAGGTGAACGGCCCCCTGCAGGGCGGGCAGCGCCCGGACCAGGAGATCGTCGCCCAGCTCGCCGCCGAGGTGCTGGCCCAGATGGTCGGCCGGCAGATGGGGAACCCCGGCTACAGCTACCTGCGGATCAGCGGGTACGCCCGGGAGTGGTTCCCCAAGGTCGACGAGCAGGAGGCGATCCGGAAGGCCTGCCACCAGGTGCTGCGGCGGACCTGCCAAGTCATCGAGGCCATCCTCAAGGCCGCCCACGAGCACAAGGAGGACCACCCGTGCCCCACGCCCGACCCGCCCTCGCCCTCCGGACCGGCCCTCCCTGCCCTGCCTGCGGAGGAGCCGGCTCCCTGCGCACCTGCGCCCTCGACTGGGATCACGACTGCCCCGCCGGTCGCCGCTCCTGCGCCGGCTGTCCCTTCCACCAGCCCGGCCTGTGCACCCGCTGTGGAGGCACCGGCCAGCATCGTCACCTCGCCCTCGTCGATCCCGCCGATCTCCTCGACGGAGCCCTCGACCCCGACCTCCGGGATCTCCCCCCCGTGTGAGTCCATCGACAGGAAGATCACCGTCAACGGGCTGCAGCTCAAGCAGCTCCTCGCCGCCTTGAAGCCGCACGTCGAGGCCCCCTGGCCGAACATCCGGGTCTTCGGGGAGGAGGGGCGCCTGGGGATCGAGGCCATCGGCATCAAGACCCAGGTGGCGGCCAAGGTGCACCTCCCCGGCAGCGGGGTGGCCGGCTTCGACCTCCACCTGCCCCTGCGGGACCTGGCGGGCGTGGTCCAGGCGGTGAAGAAGAAGGAGAAGGTGATCCTCGGCCTGGCCGACGACGGGCAGGGGCTCCAGGTCGAGCTGGAGGCGATCAGCACCCGGCTCAACCCGATCTCCAACCCGGAGGAGGCGCCGGTCTACCCCGGCATGATCGGGGAGATCGAGCGGATCGCCACCCTGGCCCTCGACACGACCGCCATCGACTACACCCTGCCGGCGATGAGCACCGACAAGGCCCGGCCCGGCATCACGGTGCTCCACTTCGAGCCCGAGACCTGCGAGAAGCCGGCCTTCGTGGTCAGCACCGACGGCCACCGGCTGCACGAGGCGGACATGCCGGGGGCCTGCGTGACCAAGAGCTTCTCGCTGGCGGCGGCGGCGGCCGAGCTGATCCACAAGCTGGCGAAGCTCCTCGGGGGCGCCTCGGCCGACGTGGTTGCCGGCTCCACCGGTCCGCTGGAGGTGCGGGGGCAGCGGTGGGAGGTGCGGAGCACGGCCGAGGAGCAGCCCTTCCCGGACTTCCGGCGGGTGCTGCCGAGAGCGGAGTGGTTGCCCACCTCGGTGACGATCCCGCTGGAGACCTTCCGCTCGACACTGCGGGCGATGAAGAAGATCCCGGCTGTCACCGTGAACGTCAACGGCAGCATCGACCTCACCTGGACCGACCCCGCCTCGGGGTGCACCGGCAAGGCCAGCATCCCCCAGCTCGGCCACGACGGCCCGGACGTGGTCGGGGCCTTCAATCCCCGCTACCTGGCCGACGCCTTCGAGATGGCGAGCACCCGGGGGATCTGGCTGTTCCCGGCGCTGGAGAAGGACACCGAGGGCAAGCCCCTCTCCGACGGGGTGCTCGGCCCCACCCTCTTCCGCTCCCAGGCCGGCGACCGCCGGGCGGTGCTGATGCCCGTGCGGATCTGAGCTTCGAGACCACCACAAGAGCACGAGACCCCGTCCTGGCCGCAGCCGGGGCGGGGCCGTGCTCGCCATCCACCCACCGAGGAGAGAACCATGCGCAAGCGGGAGAAGAGCGTGCTGAACTTCGCCGAGGCGATGCCCTGCGGCCACGTCAACGTCACCTTCCACACCTGGGAGCACAACGACCACGAGCTGGTGTTGCGCCGGCTGGTTCAGCTGGGCTGCACCTGGGACGGTCCGCCCCGCTCGGGCGAGCGGGCCGTGTGGCTGCAGGGGGCCATCGGACCGCTCCAGGTCACCGTCTTCCTGCCGCTCGACGTGGAGCTGCAGCCGTCCGTCTACCAGCAGCCCCAGCAGAAGGCCGCCTGATCGACTCGCATCGAGCTGCCCCGGGCCTCACGAGGGGCCCGGGGCCGGAGGAAGGAGATGAACCACTCCGATCCGAGGCGGACCCTTCGCCCGATCCCCATCCCCAGCAAGACCGACCGCTGCCTCCGCTTGGTCGGCAACTCGCCGCAGAGCCGGGCGCTGTTCCGGGAGATCCGGCAGCTCGCCGGAGAGCACTGCCCGGTCCTCATCCACGGCGAGACCGGCACCGGCAAGGAGCTGGTGGCCGAGGCGCTGCACCAGCTCGGACGGCCTGGTCGGCCCTGGATCGCCATCAACTGCGCCGCCATCAGCGACAGCCTGGCCAACTCGGAGCTGTTTGGTCACGAGAAGGGTGCCTTCACCGGGGCGGTCGGCCGGCACGAGGGGGCATTCGAGCGGGCCGATGGTGGCACCCTGTTCCTGGACGAGATCGGCGAGCTGTCCCTGCCCCTGCAGGCCAAGCTGCTGCGGGTGCTGGAGACCAAGGAGATCCACCGGACCGGGGGCGGCAAGCCGGTGAAGAGCGACTTCCGGCTGGTCGCCGCCACCCACCGGGACCTGCTCCGGGAGGTCGCCGCTGGGCGCTTCCGGCAGGATCTCCTGTTCCGCCTCGGTGTGGCCGTCGTCGAGATCGCCCCCCTGCGGGAGCGGATCGAGGAGCTGCCCCTGCTGACGACCGAGCTGCTGGGCAGGGAGGGTGGAGGGCTGTTCCAGCTCGCCGAGGACGCCATCGCCAAGCTGAAGACTCACACCTGGCCGGGCAACGTGCGGGAGCTGGCCAACGTGCTGACCCGGGGCCGGCTGCGCTGCCAGGGGGGCACCCTGCGGGCCTCCGATCTGGTCCTCCCCGCCATCGACCGGGCCTACCCGATCCGCACCGAGTGGCCGGTTGAGCAGGTCTGCGAGCCCCGGGTGGCTTGGGGGACGGTGAAGATCGAGGGGTGCACCCTGGCCGAGATCGAGCGGGAGGCCATCCTGCACACCCTGCGGGCCTGCGGCGGCAACCAGGCCGAGGCTGCCCGGCGGCTGGGCCTGCCCCGGCAGACCCTCAACGACACGCTGCACCGGCTGGGGATCGTCCCGGCCGCCGTGCACCGCATCCACCGGTTCGCCGACGAGTCCGACCAGGCCGTCGCCTGATCCCACCCGATCATCAGCACGACCAGAGATCACAAGGAGGAGAGCGATGCTGACCTTGTACCAGATGACCGGCACCCTCGTGGAGGTCCGGGACTTCATCGACCACGAGAACCCCACCGAGGAGCAGCGGGCGGAGGCCGAGGAGATCCTGGCCCGGCTGCTCGACGAGCTGATCCCCGAGAAGGTGTCCAACTACTGCGGGTTCCTGCGCAGCCTCAAGCTGGAGGCGGGGGCCTTCAAGGAGGAGGAGAAGCGGCTGGCCGAGAGGCGGCAGGTCAGGGAGCACCTGGTCGAGCGGCTCACCCACCGGCTGCACGAGGCCATGAAGGGGATGGAGCTGCGCAAGCTCCAGGCCGGCACGTTCGCTGTCTCCATCCAGGCCAACCCGCCGTCGGTGGACGTCGTCGACGAGGAGCAGATCCCCGAGCAATTCAAGATCCCCCAGCCGCCCAAGCTCGACCGCCTGACCCTGCTGGCCTGCCTCAAGGCCGGCAACAACGTGCCCGGCGTCCGCATGACCCAGGGCGAGCACCTGCGCATCCGCTGACCAGGAGGAGAACATGGGATTCCAGCGTGCCGAACGGAAGCAGGCCCGCCTCCGCCTGGCCCTCTGTGGGCCGGCGGGGTCGGGCAAGACCTACAGCGCCCTGCTGGTCGCCAGCGGGCTGATCCAGGAGGGGGAGAAGGTGGCCCTGCTGGACACAGAGGCGGGGAGCGGTGAGCTGTACGCCGACCTGGTGGAGTACGACTACGACCGCCTGGACCCGCCCTTCGAGCCCCAGCGGTACATCGACAAGATCCAGGAGGCCGAGAAGGCCCGCTACAGCGTGCTGATCGTGGACAGCCTGAGCCACGCCTGGAGCGGGAGCGGGGGCGTGCTCGACCTCAAGGACCGCTTCGCAAAGGCCAGCCGCAGCGGCAACGAGTGGTCGGCGTGGCGGGAGGTCACCCCCCAGCACAACGCCCTGGTCGACGCCATCCTGCGCTCGGACCTGCACATCATCGCCTGCCTGCGCACGAAGACGGCGTGGGAGGTGACCGAGGACGAGCGGGGGCGGAAGAAGCCCATCAAGATCGGGCTCAAGCCCGAGCAGCGGGAGGGAGTGGAGTACGAGTTCACCACTGTCCTGGAGCTGTCCGTGGATGGCCACATGGCCTCGGCGTCCAAGGACCGGACCCGCATCTTCGACGGTCACCCCCTGATCCCCAACGTGGAGACCGGCCGACAGCTCCGGCGGTGGCTGGATAGCGGGATCGGCCTGTCCGCCCTGGAGGAAGAGAGCGAGCTGGCGATGGTCGCCTACCTGGAGCAGCTCCAGGACATCGCCCGCAGCAGCGACCTGGAGCAGTGGGGGCGGCAGCACGCCGAGAAGATGCGGGCGCTGCTGCCTCGGCACCTGGAGCAAGCTCGGGCAGCGTTCCGGGGGCGGATGGTGGAGGTGCGGCGGCTGGAGGGGCAGTGGGCGCACGGGGAGGAGGAAGGGCGGCTGGCGGCGGTGGGGTAGGCGGGCAGGACGAAGGAAGAGGAGGAAGTAGGAGAACAGCGAGAACCCCCGCCCCGGCTTCGGCCGGGGCGGGGTGGAATGCCCTGTTGAGTTGCGGGATTTGCCCACAAAGAAAGCAGCATAAATTCATCGTGTTGCATGGTGCGTCGAAGAGATCATTGACTAGATCCGGTAGATCTAGTAGAAGAAGTGGTCGGGTCGGAACCTAGAAAGCCAGCAGGAGGAATAGCATGGGCGCATCAACCAGAGGACGTCTTATCCGCAGCATCGACATCGGCAGCCTCGGGGGCCTGCTACCCATCCCCTCGGCCTTGAAGTACCTCTTCCAGGACGGATACGACGCTTGCCTGGTCGTGGAAGTTGGCCGCAACAAGATGCGAGTCAACCTGGCGATCTCGTCGGGGGGGGAGCTCGTGGTTCCCGCTTGGCTGCAAGAGGCCGTCAGCACCCAGGGGAAGGCGGCCGGCGTGGACGAAGTGAGCTTCTACCTCTCCACCCGCCCGATCTGGCTGGTCGAGGGAGACCAGGACGAAGCCCTCAAGAAGATCTGGGAACTGCAGGACAAACTCAGTCCGTGGGAACGTCTCAGCGATGATCAGCGCAAGCAGATCGCTGTTCGCTGGTTGATCGAGGGATTGCTGGGGTCTGACCCCGATTTCGTAAAAACTGCCTTGGCTTCACAGGGTTGGCGGCTGGTCAAGGCCTAGTCCAAGGGCCAGCGCCCGGAGGTGTCACCATGAAGCGCTACTGGATTACTACGCATTGGCCGCCTGCCCGAGGCGATGACGTCGACGCCGGCGTCTACCTGTTCGAGGGCAGGCAGGACGTCGGGCAGAATCTGGCCCCGGGCGACCTGGTTTGGATCTACGAGAGCAGGACGGGCCGGAAGGAGCTGGGGAAGAAGTCGAACGGATTCGAGGGACGGGAGGGCATCGTCGGACTGGCCGAACTGATCACCCCCCTCCAGCCGCACAACTGGCCTCCGACGACCTACGCCGACGGGACAACCCGGCATTGGCGCTGGTACGCTGCAGGTGAGTTCGTCGACAGGTCAGGCTACATCGACCGGCAAGCGCTCAACACGATCCTCGGGTACAAGGAAGGATATCGTCTTCGGGGGTTCGGCAGGCGCAACTCCGGCCTGAAGGAGATCGAAGAAGACATCCACCACCAGCTCCAGGCTGCCTTCGTTGCTGGAAGCCAAGCCACGTGCCCCTGATCGTCGCCCTCATCCCAACTGCAGGCATCGAATCATCACCGGCCCAAGCACCAGCGAGGAGATCGGCCTGACCGTCCCCGCTCACCACTCATCATCCCGGCTGCCCTCCTTGGTCCGCTTCGCCGAGTGCTGCCAATGCCGCCAGGTGTGGCGGTCCGTCACCAAGGATCAAGGACTTGGCGACCAGGCCATCGAGCCTATCTCCAGCAGCGACAAGCACTTCGTGGCGAAGAAAGAGTGTGGCGGTCTGTGGCGGTTTGGGGACGTTTCTGGACGTTCCGGGCCGGGTTTTCCACCCCCGACGGACAGGTCCGGGAGGCTGCGGGCCACGGCGGAAAGCCCGCAACCTCCCGGAATCCCTGCTACTCCTCCACCTCGACGTCGACCGGCTCGCTCTGCGCCCCGACCTCGGGGTTGTAGTAGCTGTAGATGCGGCTCGCGGGGGCCACGGCCCGGATGGGGTCCCGGGCGACGATCCGGTACTGGAAGGTCCGGGCCGGGCCGGGGGCGATCCGGGTGAAGTACAGCAGCAACTGGCGCTCCGTCGACTCGTAGCGGCTGAAGACCCCGGCGGCCTGCAGCGCGCGCAGGTCGTCGTGCACCAGGTCGAAGCCGGGCGGGATGCCCAAGTCGACCATCACCATGTCGGCGTACGCCTCGTCGTTGTTGGCGATGCGGACGGTGACGGTGACGGTGTCGTCGACCGCGAGCTGGGTCCGATCGTAGCTCACCGAGATGGACAGCGGCCCCTCCGGCGGCGGCGCCTCCTCCCAGGGCTCGTGGTGGGCCGCCACGATGCCGTACTGGAGGTTGCCCTGGCCCCGAAAGACCACCTCGACGAGCTGCTCCTCGCCGGCCACCAGCTCGGTGGAGAGGTCGACCTGGCGCACGACGTCGGCGTTCTCGCCGGTGATCGTGAAGCTGCCCCGGGGCTGGCCGTCGAGGCGGACCTCGACGGTCGCATCGGCCGTCTCGTCCCGCCCGCCGAGGGCCATGAGCAGGCACTTGACGGTCCAGACGGTCCCGGCGGTGGAGCCCCAGGCGCCGGAGCCGTCCTTGCGCGTGACGAGCCAGTCGAGGGCCCGGCCCGTCACGTCGGGGTGGGCGCTGGCCACCAGCAGGGCGTGGGTGGCCAGGGCGGTCGTCTCGATCCAGGCGGGCTCGCCGTTGCCGTAGGTGGTCGTCTGCTCGCTGGTCTCCCAGTACGCCAGATCGCCGGGCTGGGACTCGTTGGCCACCGTCTCGGCGACCCGGGTCGCCAGCTCGTCGAGCAGCCGGCCGGTCAGCGCCCCACCCGGCTGGTAGGCCGCCAGGAAGTTGGCGAACAGGGCCAGGGTGTAGCTGCCCATCGCGTTGAGCCGCGGCTCGAGATAGGCCCGCGCCCGCTCCAGGGGTTGCCCCCGCTCGCCCGCGGCCGCCAGCGCGAAGGCGACGTAGGCGGTGATCGTCACGGGATCCGTGAGGTTGCCCGTCTCGTCGAGCCCCCGGGTCGCCTCCCAGGAGCCGTCCGGCTTCTGCTGCGCCAGCAGCCAGGCCCGGGTGCGGGCGAGCATCGCCTCGTCCACCGGCCGGACGCGGGCCATGTCGGTGAACTCGAGCAGCCCGTAGGCGGTCAGCACGACGTGGGCCGGCGGCGAGCCGAACCACTCGAAGCCCCCGCCCGCGACCTCGAAGGTCAGCAGCCGCTGGTAGCCGGCGTTGATGTACTCGTTGGCCCGCAGCTCGATCTCGGGCGTGCCCTGGCCCGTCTCCCGGAGGTAGCTGGCCACCAGCACGTTGGGCCAGGTCGAGGCCGAGGTCTGCTCGAAGCAGCCCGAGGGCATCCGCAGGATCCCGTCCATCCCCTCCACCACGGAGGCGAACAGGCCGGGGTAGACCTTGACCAGCAGCTTGCCCGAGCCGGGGATCGCGGAGAGCGGCAGGGAGACCGGCCGCCGGACGTCCCCGTCGAGCCGCCCGGACCAGGTCTGGCTCACGGGATGGCCGTCCGGCACCACCTCGACGGCCCGGGCGACCGCATCGGACAGGCTGCTGCCGTGCGCGAAGACGGTCAGCTCGTGCTGCCCGACGACGTCGACGCGGATCGGCAGCCGCACCCCCCGCACCTCGCCCGGGCCCAGGTCGACGGTCTGCCGGGCCGGGCCGAGCAGGGTGAACCAGGGTTCGGTGATGACCTCCAGCTCCACGGTCTGGGGCACGTCGAGGTAGTTGTACAGGGCGATGGGGGCGGCGAACTCGTCCTGCCGGGTGAGGGTCGCGGGGAAGTCGATGTCGACGAAGAAGTCCTGGAAGACCCGGAGCGCGAAGTCGGTCGAGCCGAGCTGGCCGGCCCGGGAGTTGGCCATCGCGGTGAGCCGCCAGGTCGTGATGCTGTCGGCCAGGGGCACGTCGAGCACCGCTGCGCCCGTGCCGTCGGTGATCAGGCTCGGCTGCACGAGCAGGGTCTCGGGGAAGTCCCGCCGGACCCGGGGTGCGGAGGACCCGCCCGAGCTCTCGCCATCGCCCTCCCCCTCACCACCCTCGGCGTCGGCCATCGGCACCCCCTCGTCGTTGCGCCCGCCGCCCGCGGCCCAGTCGAAGTCCCCCTCGGCGGGATCGGGCCCCCACCAGTGGTTGTAGAGCTGGTACAGGGAGGTGGAGACGGCGACGTCGTCGCCGGTGTCGAGGATCTCGTCGGGCCCGCGGCAGATCACGGTGAGCTCCTGCTCCTCCTCGTCCAGCCGGTTCACCAGCGGCCGGCCCCAGGGGTCGAAGGTCGTCCCGTAGCCGGAGCGGATGGCCGCGGGCAAGGTGCGCTCGTCGAACCAGCCCTTCTGCACCGCCTCGCGCAGCCGGGTGAAGTAGCCCTCGATCAACGCCTCGAGCGGCGCCTTCACGACGCCCACGACCTGCTGCTGGGCCTGCTGGAACGTGTTGATCGCCAAGGGATATCCGGCCGCGGGGTCGCTCGCGGCGAACAACAGCCGGGCCTGCTCCTGACGCACCGGGTCCGCGGCCGCGTCCTCCGCCGCGGCCAGCACCGGCAAGGAGGGGACGCCGATCTGGTAGCGGGGCTCGCCGAGCTCCGCCTCGAACTCGAAGTAGCTCTTCTCGAGCCCCGGTCGGAACTCCAGCAGCCCGAAGACCGCCTCGTCGACGATCTGCACGCCGAGGGCCGCGGCTTTGCCGACCCCGTCCTGGTCGGTCACCTGGAAGCGCAACTGCGCCTGCTCGCCAGGGAGGTACAGGGGCCGGTCCGACTCCACCGCGACCTGCAGCCCGACGCCTCGATCGACGTAGGCCAGCTTGCCATCGCGCCGCAAGGACGCACCCAGGGCGAGGGTGTAGGCCTCCAACTGCAGCGTCCCCGCGTGCTCGGCCGTCAGGGGCAGGTCGGCGGTGGCCAGCCCCTGCGCATCGGGGACCAGGACCTTGGTCAGCACCGGCTGGCCCGCACGCAGGAGGTCGAGGTAGACCCGGTCCTTGACCCCGAGGGTCTGCACCTCGGCCCGCAGCACGTCGCCGATTTGGTACAGGGCGCGGTCGGTGCGCAGCAGCACCGCACCCACCGCGCTGCCCGCGCTGAAGCTCGGGCTGCTCTCGACCCGGTTGCCCGCGTCGTCGGTGGTGATCAGGGTCAGCCGCAGGGCCGGACCGCTCACCGCGACCGGGAACGCGGCCATCCCCTGCGCGTCGGTCTCGAAGGCCTCGCCCTCGACGTCGTCGACGATGGGCACGTTGTGGGTGGCCACCGGCCGCCCGGCCGCGTCCCGGGTCTGGACGAGCAAGAGGTTGACCAGGCCGGGCACCAGCTCGCCGCTCTCGGGCACCACGACCACCTCCAGCGGGCCCGGCGCGACGCGCACGCTCTTCGCCACGGTCCGCTGCTGCCCGGCGGTGTCGGTGACCTGCAGGGCGAGCTGCACCAGCCCACCGCCCTGCTCGAGGGGGAGACCGACGATGTAAGGCGGCAACTGCATCCGGAAGCCGAACAGGCCCTGCTCGTCCGCGGTCCCGTGCACCTCGGCGAAGAGGGTCGTGCCGGCGTCCAGCGTGGCGCCGCTGACGACGATCGCCGCGCCGCGCACCGGCTCGCCGAAGAAGTACCGCACCTCGACGGTCCCCTGCAGCTCGCTGCCGGCCAGGTAGACCTCCCGGTCGAGGCTGAGGTCGATGTCGAACTTGGGGAGCGCGTAGCGCTCCACGGTCACGGTCTTCTCGGTGATCGCCCCCTGCTGGGACGCGGTCAGCTTGTAGCTGCCCATGTTCACCTCCCGGGCGAGCCGGAAGATCGTGGAGGCGATCCCGTACTCGTCGGTGGTGACGGTGGTGTGCTCGACCTTGTTGCCCTTGCCGTCGAAGATCTCCAGCACCACGGGCTGGCCCACGTCGGGCTCGAGGGAGGGCCGGCGCAAGGCCAGCACGCGCAGGTGGATCTGCTGCCCGGGCTGGTAGATCGGCTTGTCCGTGGTCAGCAGTACCCGGGTGGGCGACTCCACCGCGACGTTGGCCGAGATCTCGAGGGGCCGCTCCGCGGCCAGGACCCGCACGAGCAGGGTGCCCGGACCGACCAGCTCCCGCGGCATGTCCACGGGCATGACGAGGTTGCCCTGCGCGTCGGTGGTCCCGGAGAACAGCTCCCGGGGAGCCGCCTCGGCGGCCTCCTCCCCTGCGGGCCGGAACGCGACGCTCACGGGCAGGGCGCCGGCCGGCTCCCCGGACGCGGGCTGGCGGGCGATGAGCCGGAGCTGGGCGGTCCCGCCCCCCAGCAGCTTGGTCGGACCGAGGAGCTGGACCTCGGTCAGGGGCTGGGACGCGAACAAGGAGCGCCGCCCCCAGATCGCCAGCTCGGACCACGTCACCCGGTAATGGATGACGAACGCCGCGAGGCTGGCCGGGGAGGCATCGTCGTCCGGCCGGAAGGGCAGGGTGAGCTCCACCGGGGTCAGGGGCTCCCGGGCCGCGAAGGGGCCCTGCGCCGTGGCGAGGACCGTGTCGTCCGCGAGGGAGCGCAGCTCGACCTGCGCCTGGCCGCTGACCGCAGCCTTGCTGAGCCGGTGGAGCACCAGCCGGACCACGGTCCCCTCGGCGGTGACCCGCGTGCCGATCTCCTCCTCCTGCAACTGCAGCACCCCGGCCGCGAGGTTGTCCTCGGCCGGGCTCGGCCCGCCGGAGCGGTCCTCGGCCTCGGCGCAGCCCGCGCCGCAGGCGAGCAACAGGCCGAGGGCGGCCAGGACTCCCCCGCCGGGAAGTCGGAATCCGTGGGATCGCTCGGAGATGGTGCGCATGATCGCCTCCTGGTGCCACAAGAGCCGGCCTCTCTCCATGCAAGTCTCACGCCACCAAGCAAAACAATGATTTCGTTGACTTTTTCACAAACGCCCGCGCGCCTACGGCCCCGGAGGACGACGACTTTTCCCCGATCCGTCAGGAATCTGTGACCGCCGCGTGGCCCCCATCCGCCACACGACGATCCGCAGGCCACCGGACACCACACTGTCACTCCATGAAATGGGCTCCAAAACAACCCATAGCGCCACCATAAAGTCCATCAAACCACATCCCCAGCAGGTGAAGGGATTAAAACTCAACGAGGCCGAACTTATGTCTCCAATCGTCAATCTTTTCCTGAAATACAAACCAAATAAACCAAGATCCACGACAATATTCACAATATCTCTCATAAAATAACCAATAAAAAATCCCGAAATAACTAAATCAAAACAAGATTTCACCTACAACAATCAAACAAGTAACATAAATATCCACCAAGGGAAGCCCCGGCCACGCCCATCACGTCCCTCGACCCCCCTCCCCCGCAGGGGGAGGGGGCTGGGGGAGGGGGCTGGGGGAGGGGGAAAAGGGAGGGGGAGTCCGAGGGGGCGACCGTAGGTCCACCATCGGCAATCTTTTCCTAAAATACAAACCAAATAAACAAAGATCCACGACAATATTCACCATATCTCTCATAAAATAACCAATAAAAAATTCCGAAATAATTAAATCAAAGAAAGATTTCACCTACAACAATCAAACAAGTAACTTAAATATCCACCAAGGGAAGCCCCGGCCACGCCCATCACGTCCCTCGACCCCCCTCCCCCGCAGGGGGAGGGGGCTGGGGGAGGGGGAAAAGGGAGGGG
>JAVEVO010000130.1:0-18601 GCA_034005005.1 Myxococcota bacterium | reverse complement strand
GCTGTCGGGGTCCAGGAGCAGGCCGAGCCGCTCGCGCGCGGTGAGCTTGCCCAGCTGGTGCTGTTTGCGGATGCGCTCCTCGCCGCCGCCGAGCAGCAGCTCGGCGCGTCGCTTCTCGAAGTGCTGGTAGCGATCGGTCACGGTTCCTACCCTCCGGGCCCTTTGTACTCCTCTGCGGTGCGAGGGCAAGGGCGAACCCGGAGGTGGGCGCGACGGACGGCCAGGGATGCGGGGGCGCGGCGATCCCTGCCACGCGCGCATCCCGCCACGCCCCAACGGAGAGAGCGGCGGATGGGCGGATGACTGATTGAACTGGGTGCAGCCGGTCCGAGTGGGCGGCTTCCTTGCCAATCTCCTCCCGTACCCGGCTCGAGCTGCAAAATCTCTCGCAGAGCCGCAGAGTTCGCGGAGAAAAGTGTTCAGCTGGCTGAGCCCTCTGCGGCTCGGCGGCTCTGCGAGAAAATTCTTTTCGTGCGGGGAGTTGTGCCAAGGCCTCGCTGCTCGCTCACCGGGATGATCTGCACCCGATTGAAATCGAAGGAAAATCTCAGGCGGGGCCGGGCGGGGACGCGCCGACGAGAGGGCTCACCGGCGGGGTCGGAGCAGCTCCTGCCAGTCGTCCAGGCGATCCGGCACCAGCCAGCGGATGAGGCGGACGAGGGTCTGCCGGCCTTCCCGGGAGGTGCCCAGCAAGAGCCCGCCGAGGCCGAACGCGAGCCCCACCGCGGCCGGCTGGTCGCGGACCCACGCGAGGAGGTCGTGGGTGCTGCTGTCGCCGAGCTGGCGGAGCCGCGCCTTGGCCTCGGCGACGGTCAGCGGGCGAGGCGGCGGGCCTTCCATATCAGCGCTCCGGCGACGGCGAGCACGACCAGCCCGTCCAGGGCCAGGGCCACGTGGGGGGGCAGCGTGCTGGCGAGGTAGACGTACAGGCCACCCAGCAGTAGCCCGAGCCCGGCGACCAGCAGGACGCCGGCCACCACCAGGAGCATCAGGCTGACGCCGAGCGCGAGGATCCCGCGGCGCAGCAGCCGGGCCTCGGCCTCGAGCAGCTCGATCAGGGAGAGGATGTACTCGACGAGGGTCCGCAGCACGCTACCTCCTGTCGAGCAGCTTTCCCAGCAGCAGCCCGGCGCCGAACGCGATCCCCAGGCTGAGGATCGGCCGCTCCTGGACCGTGTGCTCCACCGCATCGTACGCCTTGATGCCCTGGCCCTTGGCGCCCTCGAGCATCGTGCGCAGCTTCTCGAGCAGGTTGTCGGCCTCGCTCTGCTGGGCGTCGGCGTCGGCCTCGGCGTCGGCCGCGACCGGGACCACGCTCTGCTTCAGGTCGCCCATGTGGAGCCGCAGCTCGGCGAGGTCCGACTTGAGGCTGGCGATCTCGCGCTGGAGCTCTTCTCGGTCTGGCATGACGCTCCTCCCTGGGCTGAGTCCCTGCTCCGATCGAGAGGCCGACTATACCGCCGATTCAGCCCGTCGAGAACCCCAGAACCGCGAGCCGGCGCGCCAGGTCGTCCTGGCCCGGCCCCACCTGGATCCGGCGGCTCGCGAACTCCCGACGGATCGGGTACTCATCGCGCAATTTTCGGAAACCACTGGAAATATCAGCCGCGGGGCCGGCGGTCAGCAGGCGCAGGAGGCGATCGTCGCGCGCCAGGGGGACGAGTTCGGTCGTCAGCGTGGCGAGCTGCTGCTCGAGCGGCCCCTCCGGCAGCCCCGGGGGCGGGGGTGGGGGCGGGGGCAGCAGGGAGGTCGGATCCCAGGGGGCGCCCCCGAAGTGGACGCGAGCAGCCTCGTGGACCTGACGCGTGGCCGCGACCTTGCCCTCGAGGGAGTAGCCGGCGACGTGGGGGGTGGCGATGGCCGCGGCTGCGACCAGCGCCGGTGAGATCCGCGGCTCGCCGGCCCACACGTCGAGCACGGCGCCTCCCAGGAGGCCGCCGCGCAGCCGGGCGAGCAGGGCCTCCTCGTCGACCACCTCGCCGCGGCTGGTGTTGAGGAGCCAGGCCGACCGTGGCAGCCGGTCGAGGAAGTCCCCATCGACGAGCCGCCAGGTCGGGTCGCGCCCGTCCCGGGTGAGGGGCACGTGGAGGCTCACCAGTTCGCTCCGGGCGAGCAGCTCCGCGAGGGAGACGAAGCCGGCGGCGCCCTCGGCGCGTGCCCGGGGCGGGTCGTGGCGCAGCACGCGCAGCCCGAGGGCCGGGGCCCGCTCGGCGACCTGCCTCCCGACGTGCCCGACGCCGATCAGCCCGAGGGTGCGCCCGGCCAGGGGCCGACCCTCCCTCGTCGCCACCTCGAGCAGGGCCGCCACGACGTACTCGGCCACCGCGACCGCGTTGCAACCCGGTGCGGACGCGAACGCGATCCCCCGAGACGCGAGGAGGTCCCGGTCGACGTGGTCGAAGCCGATGGTCGCGGTGCCGACGAAGGAGACCCGGCTGCCCGCGAGCAGCCGCGCATCGACCCGGGTCACCGTGCGCACGACCAGCCCGTCGGCCTCACGCAAGGCCGCGGGCCCGATCTCCGGGCTCGGCAGCCGGACCACCCGGCCGAGGCCGGAGAATGCCTCCGCGCCGAAGGGGATCCCCGCGTCGATGACGAAGGTGGGCCTCAAGAGAGCTCCGGGAGGGGGGCCGAGCTCACCGGTCGATCACCCCCGCCGGCGAGCGCCGCCGGCTCTCCAGCCGTCCCTCTTCCCGGCCCCCCTACCATCCTCGTGGCCACCGCTGCTCGGCGAGCGTCATGAGCACCTCCCTGGCGGGGGCGTCGATCCAACTCCGGAAGAAGTACGCCAGGATCTCCCCCAGCCCCCTCCGCGACGCCCACCCCACACTCTAGTACAAGTTCCTGGAAGTCACGATCCACCGGTTGGCTGCCGGTGCTCTGGTGGGTGCCGGCCTCCGCGCCGGCACCTGCCCCTGGGCCGGTTGAGTGCGGATCGGGCGCGTGCCGGCCTGGCAGATCCCGGCAGATGCAGCCCTCTGGCAAAATAAAATCAAACCAAGAATAAATATTGTTGATCTCTGAATGAATAATGATATGGTGATCATGATGAAACGTCACTCCAGCAGGAGGAACGCCATGTCACGCTTTCCCAGCCAGTGCCCGAGCTGCAGCGGACGGCTGCTGGTCACCCGGTTGGCCTGCCCCACGTGCAGCATGCAGCTCGACGGGCGGTTCGACATCCACCGGTTGCTGCACCTGCCACCGGATGATCTCGAATTCGTGATGGAATTCGTCCGGGCCTCGGGGAGCCTGAAGGAGATGGCTCGGCTCCGCCGGCAGAGCTATCCGACCATCCGGGCCCGGCTCGACGAGCTGATCGCCCGGCTGGCAGAGGGGACGGAGGCGCAGGAGCAGCATCGGCTGGAGATCCTGGAGGCGATCGCCCGGGGCGAGCTGAGTGTGGAGGAAGGAGCCCGCAAGCTGGAGGAGGGAGGCCGATGAGCACCGCTGACACGCGCCGCATCCTCGGGTTGCTGGCCGCTGGCCGCCTCTCCCCCGAGGAAGCCAACCGGCTGCTGGCCAGCCGGGAGCAGCCTCGACGCCCGCCCTGGTGGCAGATGCTGGCGGACCCCTTCGGGCACCTCCCCCTGGGGGTGACGCTGGCGGTGGGCGCCCTCACCGTGCTGGCCAGCCTGGCCGTGGCCACCGGCCTGGGATTGCGATTCGACGGCGCCCTGGACGTCCACGTGGCGAGCGGGCCGGTGGGCTGGTCGCTGGCGCTGCTCGATCAGGGGGTCGCGCTGCTCACGCTCACCGGATTGCTCTGGCTCGCCGCCCGGATCGCGGGCAAGCCGGGCCGCCCCATCGACCTGCTGGCGGCGGTGGGCGTATCCCGCCTGGCCCTGCTGCTCTCGGGGTTGGTCTTCGCCTCGCTGATGCCGCCGGAGCTCGCGGTCGCCGGCACCCCCCGGGAGGCCATGAGCCTCGTCTTCGATCCCTGGGTGATCGTGGCCGCCCTGGCGGGCATCCCCTTCGTGGGGGCCTTCTTCGTCTGGCTCACCCTGGGGTTCCGCACCGCCACCGGTTTGCGGGGCGGCCGCCTCGCCGCCGCGCTGCTGGGCGCCCTGCTCGCAGCCGAGGTGCTGAGCAAGCTCGTGCTCTGGGCGGTGGGCGCGGCAGGGATCTTCGGATAAGGCGGCCAGGTGGGCTAGCGCTCGTGCTCGTTCCTCGTTCCTCGTTCCTCCCTCCTCCCTCCTGGCCCGGCCCCGAAAACGGTTTCTCCCCGGTCGGAGTCCGATTCCGCCTCCAGTCCGCTGGCCCCGTGCTATACTACTCCCCCCCGGCGTATCCCTTCGGGGATCCGGGACGGCCAGGTGAGGAGGAGCATGGAGCAGCACGGTCTCGAGCAGGTCATCGCCGAGCTGAAGTCGCGCGGCGTGCAGGCGGGTGAGCAAGAAGCCTCCCGGATCCTCGGCGAGGCGCGGGCCGAGGCGGCGCGCATCCTCGCGGCTGCCAGGGCCGAGGCCGCGCAGATCGAAGCCGCGGCCCAGCGCGCACGGGACGCCACCCGGGCGGCCCTGGAGGTGGAGCTGGCGCAGGCCGCCCGCGCCGGCCTGGCCGCGTTCCGCCAGGCCCTCGAGGCCAACCTGCTGCGGCCGGAGATCGACTCCTCCCTGCAGGCCGTGCTCGACCGTCCCGAGGTGCTCGAGGGCCTGATCCTCGAGCTCGTCCAGGCCTTCGCCCGCGGGGGAATGAAGGCCTCCGACCTGCAGGTGCTCCTGCCCGCGACCCGGCAGGCCGAGCTCGAGGCCGTCTTCCTCACCCGGCTGCAGCGCACCCTCGCCCGCGGCCTCGAGGTCGTGTTCGACTCTTCCCTGCGCTTCGGCTTCCGCCTCGGCCCCCGGGACGAGGGCTACCTGCTCGATCTCGGCGACGAAGGCTTCGCCGAGATCCTCGGGCGCTTCCTCGCCCCTCGCTTCCGCAAGGGCTTCTTCGCCGCGGTCGGCCCGGCGGTCCCCGGCGCCCCCCTCTTCGAGCTGCCGCTCGCCGGGAGCTAGGGTGCGCTACTACCGGCTGCTGACCCTGCTGCCTCCTCTGCCCAGCAGCCCCCAGCGGCTGCCGGTCCCTCTCTCCGCCCTGCTGGCGGACATCCGGGAGGAGCTGTCGGGGCCGGCCTGGGAGCTGGTGCTCCTGCTGCTGCTCCGCGGCCGGGTCGAGGCGCGGGAGGCGGAGCTACGGGACCGGGAGCACTCGGCCGGCGCGGCGCTCCCGCCCCGCGAGCTGCCCCTGGTCGAACGCGACGAGCAGGAGCTGCTGGAGCAGTATCCCTTCCTGCGGGATCCGGCCCCCGGCGACGAGCTGGTGACCTCGTCGACCCTGCCCGAGCAGATCGCCCTGCTCTGGCGTCAGTACTTCCTGCGCCTCGCCGAGGAGGCAGAGCGGCGCGGCAGCCGCTTCCTCCTGGAGTACGCGGCCTGGGAGACCTCCCTGGCCATCGGCCTCGCCCGCCAGCGGGGCCTCCGGCTGGGCCGCGCGGTCGAGGACGAGCTGCCCCCGCCCCCCTTCCCCGAGGTGGCCGTGGCCGCGCTGCTCGGGCAACTGGCCGAGCAGCCCGACCCCCTGGCCCGGGAGCGGCTGCTCGACGCGGCGCGGCTGCAGGTCATCGACGACCTCGCCGGCGCCGATCCCTTCTCCCTGGACGCCGTGCTGGCCTACGTCGCCGCGGCCGTGGTGCTGGACCGCTGGGATCTGCCGGAACAGGTCGATCTCGCCAAGCTACTCGAGGAGTTTCCGTGAACCAGCCGGACCAGACCAGCGGCACCGTCACCGGGGTCAACGGCAACATGATCGCCGTGCACGTCCCCACCGGGACGCTGGTACAGAACGAGGTCGCCTACCTGCGCTGCTGCGACGAGCGGCTGAAGGCCGAGGTGATCAAGATCCGGGGCCAGACCGCCCTGCTCCAGCTCTTCGAGGACCCGCGCGGCGTCCAGGTCGGGCAGCAGGTCGAGTTCTCGGGCGAGCTGCTCTCCGTCGAGCTGGGCCCCGGGCTGCTGGGGATGATCTACGACGGGCTGCAGAACCCCCTGAAGCTCCTCGACAACCGGCAGGGCTTCTTCCTCCGGCGCGGCCAGTACCTTCCGGCACTGGATCGCCAGCGATCCTGGTCCTTTCATCCCACGGTGCGCCCTGGCGACACGGTGCAGGCCGGGAGCTGGCTGGGCTGGGTCCAGGAGCACCATTGCCGCCACCAGATCCTCGCCCCCGTGGATCTCCAGGGGCTCGCGACCGTGGAGCGCATCGTCCCGCCGGGTGACCAGCGGGTGGACGACCAGGTCGCGGTGCTGCGCGACCCCTTCGGCCGCCTCCGGCCCGTGCCCCTCTGGCAGAGCTGGCCGGTCAAGCGGGCCTTCAGCGCCCACGCCGAGCGCCTGTACCCCGAGGAGCAGCTCGTCACCGGCGTGCGGCTCATCGACACCTTCTTCCCCGTGGCCCGGGGCGGCGTCGCGTGCATCCCGGGTCCGTTCGGCGCGGGGAAGACGGTGCTCCAGCACCTGCTCGCCAAGTTCGCCCAGGTCGACGTCGTCGTCGTCGTCGCCTGCGGCGAGCGCGCCGGGGAGGTGGTCGAGACCATCACCACCTTCCCCGAGATGGAAGACCCGAAGACCGGCGGCTCCCTGATGGACCGCACCATCCTGATCTGCAACACCTCCTCCATGCCCGTGGCCTCCCGCGACGCCTCGGTCTACACCGGCGTCACCCTCGCGGAGTACTACCGGGCCATGGGGCTGGACGTGCTGCTCCTCGCCGACTCCACCTCGCGCTGGGCGCAGGCCATGCGCGAGATGTCCGGCCGCCTCGAGGAGATCCCGGGCGAGGAGGCCTTCCCGGCGTACCTCGAGAGCCGCGTCGCCGGCCTGTACGAGCGGGCCGGCCTGGTGCGGCTGCACTCCGGCGCGACCGGCGCGCTGACCCTCATCGGCACCGTCTCGCCGGCCGGCGGCAACTTCGAGGAGCCCGTGACCCAGGCGACCCTCAAGGTGGTCTCGGCCTTCCTCGGCCTCTCCCGCAAGCGCTCGGACGAGCGTCGGTTTCCGGCCATCGACCCCCTCGAGTCCTGGTCGCTGTACCTGCGTCAGCTCGAGCCGTTCCTCGACCGGCGGCTCGCGGCCGGCTGGGTCGCCAAGGTCGGCCGGGCCTCTCGGCTCTTGCGGCGCGCCGCGGAGATCAGCCGGATGATCACCGTGGTCGGTGAGGAGGGGATCAGCCTCGAGGACCTGATCGAGATGCTCCTCGGCGAGCTCGTCGACGCGGTCTACCTGCAGCAGAACGCCTTCGACCCGGTCGATCGGGCCAATACCATCGAGCGCCAGGTCCGGGATTTCCTGCTCCTCTCCCGGGCCCTGGACACCGCCTACTCCTTCACCGACAAGCCGGCGGCCCGCGCGTACTTCGCCCGGCTGCAGGACGCCTTCTACCAGAAGAACTATCTCACCGAGGAGACCGCGGAGCACGGCGAGGCCGTCGCCCGGGTCGAGCGGCTGCTCGCGGAGGGGGCGGGGCGATGATCCGGGCCTACAACCGCATCACCAACATCATCGGCGATCTCGCCGAGCTGAAGGCGACGGGCGTGGCCTTCGGGGAGCTGGCCCAGATCACCAACCCCGACGGCCGCAGCTCCCTGGCCCAGGTCATCCGCATCGAGGGGGACCAGGTGTCCCTGCAGGTGTTCGCGGGCGCCAAGGGGCTGTCCACCGGGGCCCGGGTGCGCTTCCTCGGGCGGCCCCTGGACGTGCCCTGCTCCGCCGAGCTGCTCGGCCGGGTGTTCTCGGGCTCGGGCGTGCCCATCGACGGCAAGCCGCCCCTGGACGACGCCCCCCGCATCGAGGTCGCGGGCCCCCCGGTCAACCCGGTGAAGCGCATCGTCCCACACCTGTTCATCGAGACCCACATCCCGATGATCGACGTCTTCAACCCCCTGGTGGTCAGCCAGAAGCTGCCCATCTTCTCCCAGGCGGGGGAGCCCTACAACGAGCTGCTGGCGCGGGTGGGGCTGCAGGCCCAGGCCGACGTCATCGTCCTCGGCGGCATTGGGCTGAAGTTCGACGAGTACGTGTTCTTCCGCAACACCTTCGAGCGGGGCGGGGTCATGGACCGCACCGTCATGTTCGTGCACACCGCGGCCGATCCGGTGGTCGAGCGCCTCCTGGTGCCCGACCTCGCCCTGGCGGTGGCCGAGCAGTTCGCGATCGCCGGCCGGCGGGTACTGGTGCTGCTCTCCGACATGACCGCCTATGCGGACGCGCTCAAGGAGATCAGCGTCGCGATGGACCAGGTGCCGAGCAACCTCGGCTACCCCGGCTCCTTGTACAGCGACCTCGCGGCCCGCTACGAGAAGGCGGTCGACTTCGACGGCGCGGGCTCCATCACCGTGCTCGCGGTGACCACCATGCCCGGCGGCGACGTCACCCATCCCGTGCCCGACAACACGGGCTACATCACCGAGGGGCAGTACTACCTCGTCGACGGGATGATCAATCCTTTCGGGAGCTTGTCCCGGTTGAAGCAGCTCGTCGTCGGCATCGTCACCCGGGAGGATCACCCCTCGGTGATGAACAGCATGATCCGGCTGTACGCCCGGGCGCTGGCCGCCAAGAAGAAGATCGCCATGGGCTTCGAGAAGACGGCCGAGGACGAGCGCTTGCTGCGCTATGCCGATCTCTTCGTCGCCCGCTTCATGGACCTGCGGGTCGACATCCCGCTGAACGCGGCCCTCGACCTCGGGTGGCAGACCATGGCCGAGTGCTTCGCCCCCGAAGAGGTCGGCGTCAAGCAAGCCCACCTCGACCGGTACTGGCCGAAAAGCTGAGAGCGGAAGGTGGCCACCGAGAAGATCAAGTTCAACCGGAACACCCTGCGGGAGCAGACGCAGTCCCTGCGCCTGTACGAGGAGTTCTTGCCCACCCTCGAGCTGCGCAAGCAGCAGCTCCAGCTCGAGGTGCGGGGGGTCGAGCAGCAGCTCGCCGAGGTCCAGCAGCGCCGGACGGGGCTCTTCGCCGCGGCCGCGCCGCAGGCGCCGCTCCTCGCGGCCACCTTCGCCCGGGTCCGCCCCCTGGTGCAGCTCCAGCAGGTGCTGATCCGGGAGGGGAACGTCGCCGGCGTGAAGGTCCCGATCTTCCAGGGGGCCCGCTTCGTCGCGGTGCCCTACTCCCTGCTGGGCAGCTCCCCCTTCGTCGACGAGGCGCTCGCCTTCTGGCAGCAGGCCCTCCTGTTGCGCCTGGAGGGGGACGTCCTGCGCGAGGAGCGGGAGCTGATCCAGGCGCAGCTCGACAAGACCACGCAGCGGATCAACCTCTACGAGAAGGTGCTGATCCCCGAGGCGCGGGCCAACATCCGGCGGATCAACGTCGTCCTCGGCGATCGCCAGGTCGCCGCGGTCTGTCGGGCCAAGCTCGCCAAGGCGAAGCTGGCGAGCCACGCGGCCGCGCCGGCCCCGGGCGCAGGGAGCCAGCCATGGCCGTCGTGAAGATGAAGCGGGTCGAGGTGCTGGTCCCCGCCGCCCGGGCGGAGGACCTGCTGGCCTCCCTCCAGGAGCTGGGCCTGCTCCACCTCGTCCCCCGCACCCCCGTCGGGGAGCCCCCGGCCGAGCTCCAGGCCCAGCAACAGCGGGTGCGCCGCCTCGGTGCCGGGCTGGCCCGGCTCGCGGCCCCGCTGGCCGCGCTCCCGGCCCGCGCGGCCACCTCGGCCCCCTCGCGCCCGTCGCTCCCCGCGCTCCCGTCGGCCCCCCCGGACGCCCGGGAGCAGGACCTCGCGGCGGCCGATGGGCGGCGCCTGGTGGCCCTCGAGGAGCTGCTGGCCCGGGAGCACCAGCTCGAGACCCAGCTCGCCGCGCTGGCACGGGAAGAGGCCGCCTGCCGTCCCTGGGGGGACCTCGGCCAGGGCGACCTCGAGCCCCTGCTGCAGGCCGGGTGCAAGCTGCAGCTCCGTTGCCTGCCGCGCCGGGCCGTCGGGCGCCTCCCCGCCTGCGCGGGGCTGGTGCTCCCCCTCACGACCCCGGCGCCCCGGGGTCGGGTGAACCTGCTCGTGGTGAGCTGCCAGGAGCTGCCCGAGCTGCCCGGCGATCTCGTCCCCCCGCCGCCGCGTCCCTGCCGGGAGGTGCAGGAGCACCGCCAGGACGTGGAGGCCCGGCGTCACGAGATCCTCTCGAAGATCGCCATATTGCAGCCCGAGGCCACCTCCGCGCTGGCGCGCACGGAGCTTCGGCTCGCCGACGCGCTGCGGCGCGCCGAGGCGCGTGCCCAGCTCGGGGACGATCCCGATCTGCGCGGCCTGTCCGGCTGGTGTCCGGCTGCGGCGGTCCCGCGCCTGCGGGCGCAGGTGCTCGCCGCGGGGGGGCTCCTCCTGCTCGACGATCCCACGGCGAGCGAGGAGCCGCCGGTCCTGCTGCGCAACCACTTCCTCGTCGAGGCCTTCGAGCCCCTGCTGTCCCTCTTCATGCTCCCCAAGTACCGGGAGCCGGATCCGACCCCCCTGTTCGCCCCCTTCATGGGGCTGTTCTTTGGGCTGTGCCTGGGGGACGCGGCCTACGGCGTCTTGCTCTTCGTCGGCGCCACCCTCCTCGGACGCCGGCTGCGGCGGGGCGGGCTCGGCCGCACGGGTCAGCTCGCGTTCCGGCTGCTGCAGATCCTGGGCCTGAGCACGGTGGTCGTCGGCCTGCTGCTCGGCAACGTCTTCGGCGTCCAGCTCTACACCCTACCCGCCGTGCAGGCCCTGGGGCTGCAGCCGGGGATGCTGCTCTTCCCGCTCTCCGCGGACCCGCTGATCTTCTTCCAGGTGGCCATCGGGCTCGGCGTGCTCCAGCTCGGGTTCGGGCTGCTCCTGCGGATCGTCCTGCAGCTCCGGCGCCGGGAGTGGCAGGCCGCGCTCGGCAGCTTCGGCTGGCTGGGGTTGATGCCGGGGGTCGGCCTGCTGGTGCTCACCGGTCTACCCTGGGGGCTGGTGGCCGCGCTCGCGCTCGTCGTCCTCTTCAAGGCGCCGGGGCGTGGCCTCGCCGCCCGGCTCGGTGGTGGGCTCTGGGGCCTGTACGACTGGGGGATGGGGCTGTTCGGTGACGTGATGTCCTACCTGCGTCTCTTCGGCCTGGGGCTCTCCTCGGGGATCCTCGCGGCGGTGGTCAACCAGCTCGCCTTCATGCTGCGTGACCTGCTGGCGGCCCACGGCCCGGCCGGGCTGGTCGCGGGCTGGCTGCTGGCCTTCGGCATCCTGCTCGTCGGCCACCTCTTCAACTTCGTCATGAGCACCTTGGGCTCCACCATCCACTCGGCCCGGCTCCAGTTCCTCGAGTTCTTCAACAAGTTCTTCACTGGCGGCGGGGCGCCCTACCTCCCCTTCGCCGCCCAGGGCGCCTCGTCGCGGCAAGGAGATGCACGATGACACCTCCCGTCTTCGCCTGGAGTGGTCCGGAAGTCCTGGCGTACCTCGGGCTCGGCCTGCTCCTCGGCCTCGGCCTCACCGGCTCGGCCATGGGGCTGTCCATCGCGGGCGCGGCGGTCACCGGCACCCGCGCCGAGCGGCGGGGCCAGGCCCTGGCCGCGGCCGTGCTCCCCGGGACCCAGGGGCTGTATGCCTTCGCGATCGGCTTCCTCGCCCTGCAGAAGCTCACCGGTCCCGGCCCCGAGGCGAGCTACCTGCTGATCTTCGCCGCCGGGCTGATGACCGGCATCGCCTGCCTGTTCTCGGGCCTGTACCAGGGCCAGGTGTGCGCCGCGGGCATCCGCTCGATCAACCAGGACCGCATGGGCCTCGGCCAGGTGCTGCTGCTCGCGGTCTTCCCCGAGTTCTACGCCATCCTCGCGTTCGCGTTCTCGGCGTTGCTGCTCACGCGCTGACGGGGGCTCGACGGCCGCTCCCCGGGCTCACGCGCTGCGGGCGCGCCGTGACCGCTCTTCCCGTGCGGCCGGGGACTTGATCTCCGCAGCCTGGGTGCCCATGCAAGGGGAATCGGGGGGACGGTCCCCCCGAGCTCGTCGGGAAGGCTCGCCATGGTCCAGCGCTACCGCACCCTGCTCCTCGGAGGTCTGCTCATGGCCCTCGCGATCTTCGGTTCGTCCACGGCCGCCGCCGCCCCGGGAGTGGGCAGCCAGGCGCCCCTGTTCACCGCCACCGCGCACGACGGCTCCACCTTCTCCCTGGCCGACCGCCAGGGCAAGGGCTGGACGGTCCTCTTCTTCTACCCGAAGGCCGACACCCCCGGCTGCACCAAGCAGGCCTGCGCGTTCCGGGACGCCAACGCGGTGATCCGCGAGCTGGGCGCGGAGGTCTACGGGATCTCCGGGGATTCCGTGAAGGACCAGGCCGCGTTCCACGCCAAGTATCGGCTCACCTTCCCCCTGCTGGCCGATCCCGAGGCCCGGGTCATCCAGCTCTTCGACGCGAAGCTGCCCCTGGTGAAGGTCTCCAAGCGCTGGACCTTCATCCTGGACCCGACGCTGACGATCCGCTGGGTCGAGAAGGACGTCGACCCCATGCTCGATGCCCAGCGGGTGGCCGACGAGCTGAAGCGTCTCCAGGGGCTGCCGAAGTAGGGCGTCGGGCCTCGACCGTTGCAGGCCCGGGGCGGAGACGCTACCTTCTCGGGTGACCGGACACGGAGGTCACCATGACGCGCTGCTGGTTCTTCGGGCTCTCTCTCCTCGTGCTCTCCTTCGCCAGCCTGGCCTGCGACGACTCCACCGGCTCGGGCTCCCCGGGCGAGGGGGAGGGCGAGGGCGAGGGGGCGGCGGAGGGCGAGGGCGAGGGCAAGGGCGACGTGGCTGAGGGCGAGGGCGAGGGGGAGGGGAGCGGCCGGGAGGACACGGACCGGCTCTGCCACGACGGCATCGACAACGACGGGGACGGCTACCGCGACTGCGCGGACTTCGACTGCGCCCGCAACCCTGCGGTCACGGTCTGCGGTGGGGAGAACCACGACGGGGTCTGCGCGGACGGCGTGGACAACGACAGCGACGGCTACACCGACTGCCTCGACTTCGACTGCTCCCGCAACCCCGCGGTCACGGTCTGCGCCACGGGCGAGGGCGAGGGCGAGGGTGCGGAGGGCGAGGGCGAGGGTGCGGAAGGGGAGGGCGAGGGCGAGGGTGCGGAAGGTGAGGGCGAGGGTGCGGAGGGTGAGGGCGAGGGCGAGGGTGCGGAGGGCGAGGGCGAGGGAGCGGAAGGTGAGGGCGAGGGCGCGGAAGGTGAGGGCGAGGGCCTCTGCGCGGGGGAGCTGACCGAGGCCCTGACCCTGGCCGTGGACGACCTCTGGTTCACCTCCGAGTCGGACTACCTGTTCGATATCCGGCAGTGGCCGGGGGAAGGGAACCTCGCGCCGTCCGAGAGCCAGGTTCGCCGGCTGGCCGCGATCCCCGCGGACGCCCTGTTCGAGGAGCGGGACTTCGTCGATTTCTTCGAGAATCTGACCACGCCCTACGAGGGTGCGCCCGAGGAGGAGATCGCCACCTGCGCCCGCTACGCCGAGCTCCAGCAGCTCCTGGAGGCCCACCTGGAGCACCTGGTGGTCTATCGCTTCGGCGAGATCGAGATCGACGTCTTCATCCTCGGTACGACCCGCTGCGGAGAGCTGTTCGCCCTCCACACCGTCTCCATCGAGACCTGATCAGACCGCCTCTTCCTTGGTCCGCCGGGCCCGCTCGTTGGGGTCGAGCCAGCGCTTGCGCACCCGGACGGCCGCCGGGGTGATCTCGACGAGCTCGTCGTCGTCGATGAACTCGATGGCCGCGTCGAGGGTCAGGGGGTGGTGCGCGGCCAGGGTCTCCGTCGCCTCCTTGGTCGCGTGCCGGACGTTGGTCAGGTGCTTGGCCTTGCAGACGTTGACGATGATGTCCTTGGGGCGGGTGTGCTCGCCCACGACCTGGCCCATGTAGACGGCTTCCCGGGGGGGTATGAAGAAAGTCCCACGATCCTGGAGGTTGAGTAGGGCGTAAGTCGTGGTCAGGCCCTGCTCCAGCGCGATCAGTGAGCCGGAGGTACGCCCGGCGATGGGCCCCCGCCAGGGCTCGTACCCCCGGAAGACCCGCACCAGCACGCCCTCGCCGCGGGTGTCGGTGAGGAACTGCGAGCGGTAGCCGAAGAGCCCGCGGGCCGGCACGGTCAGCGTGATCCGTAGCTGCCCGTTGCCCAGGGAGTCGACCCGCTCGACGATGGCCCGCCGGGGGCCGAGGCGCTCCAGCACGACCCCCTGGTACAGGTCGGGGACCTCGATGACCACCTCCTCGATGGGCTCGAGGGTCTCGCCCGCGGGGCCGGTCTTGAGGATCGGCTTGGGCCGGGAGACGAGCATCTCGTAGCCCTCCCGCCGCATCTGCTCGATGAGGATGCCGAGCTGCATCTCGCCGCGCCCCGAGACGAGCAAGGTGTCCGGGCGCTCCGTGTCCTCCACCCGGATCGAGATGTTCCGCACCGTCTCCTTGTAGAGGCGGTCCCGGAGCTGGCGGGAGGTGACGTACTTGCCCTCGGTCCCCGAGAACGGGCCGTCGTTGGCGATGAAGAACATCGAGATCGTCGGCTCGTCGATCGCGATGGGCGGGAGCCCGTCGGGCTGCTCCTCGGGACAGACCGTCTCGCCGATGGTCACGTCGGCCACGCCCGCGACCGCCACGATGTCGCCGGCCCAGGCCTCCTCCAGCTCGACCCGCTCCAGCCCGTGGAAGCCGAGCAGCTTCATCACCCGGAAGGGCAGCAGGCTGCCGTCCCGGCGCACCAGCACCGCCCGCATCCCGTGGCGGATCTGTCCGCGGAAGATCCGGCCGATGGCGATCCGGCCGAGGAAGTCGGAGTGGTCCAGGGTGGCCACCTGCAGTTGCAGGGAGCCCTCCCGGTCGGCCCGGGGCGGCGGCACGCACTCCAGCACCAGGTCGAGCAAGGGGGTGAGGTCGGTGCGCGGCCCGTCCAGGGAGAGGGAGGCCCAGCCGTCGCGGCCCGAGGCGTAGATGATGGGGAAATCGAGCTGCTCGTGGGTCGCGCCGAGCTGCACGAAGAGGTCGAAGACCGCGTCCACCGAGCGCTCCGGGTCGCAGCCGGGGCGGTCCACCTTGTTGATGACGACGATCGGCCGGTGCCCCTGCTCCAGGGACTTGCGCAGCACGAAGCGGGTCTGGGGCATGGGCCCCTCGAACGCGTCCACCAGCAGCAAGGTGCTGTCCACCATGCCGAGGACCCGCTCGACCTCCCCGCCGAAGTCGGAGTGCCCGGGGGTGTCGACGACGTTGATCGTCACGCCCCGGTAGTCGATGGCCGTGTTCTTGCTGAGGATCGTGATGCCGCGCTCGCGCTCCAGCTCGTTGTTGTCCATCACCCGTTCGGGCACGATCTGGTTGGCGCGGAAGGTGCCCGTCTGGCGCAGCAGCACGTCGACCAGGGTCGTCTTGCCGTGGTCGACGTGGGCCACGATGGCGATGTTGCGGAAATCCTTGGGCATTCGCACTCCCTCTGCGGCCGGCGTCCCCAGGGGAGCGGGACCCCTGCCCCCTGCCGGGAGCGGCGCATGGTGCATCGCCAGAGCGGGTGTGTCAAGGAGATGCCCTTCGCGAGCAGACCGGCCGCGAGCCCACCTCGATGCATTCGGGTGCAGCCGGTCCGAGTGGGCGGCTTCCTTGCCAATCTCCTCCCGTACCCGGCTCGAGCTGCAAAATCTCTCGCAGAGCCGCAGGGTCCGCAGAGAAAAGTGCTCACTCTGGCTGAGCCCTCTGCGGCTCTGCGGCTCTGCGAGAAAATTTTTTTCATGCGGGGAGTTGTGCCAAGGCCTCGCTGCTCGCTCACCGAGATGATCTGCACCTGATGCATTCTTGTCGTCAGGCATCTGGGGCGCCTGTTGCTCGACCGGGGGGGCGGTGGTGGGGATCCGCAGGTGCGGGCCACCGAGAGGCGAGCCGGTGCCGCGAGGATCACTCGGCGCAGACGGGTAAGTCTCCTTCCCTCCCCTCCTCGGGGGGGGGACATTCCGCGGTCCGGCTCTCCCGGTGCACGCTCAGATTTATCCATCCGCGAGGGATGCAGTAGTCACCGAAGCTGAAGCATCCTCCATCGGTGCTCAGGGCGTAGACAGGGTCCAGGCTGCAGCCCCATTCCACGCTCTGGCACCCGACCCAGGTGACGTCGGTGCGACACCGTCGTTCCGGGATGTACTCCCAGGCGCTCAGCGGGGCGCAGTCCTGTCGGCCTGTGCACTCCGGCTCGGAGAGGAGCTCATGGCAGGGAGGTGTCGGGATCAGGGCACCCCCGCCATCGGTGGCGCTGCTCTCCTCCTCGCAGCCGGCCAAGGCGGCAAGGAAGAGGACTGCCAAACCGCGCGCTGCGAGTCGGGTGAGGGACGTGCTTGTGCTGTTGCTCATGGCTTCAACCTTCCGGCGAGATCTCGGCCCCTGGGCCGTCCCCGTCGTTTCTGGCGCTGTCCTCGCAGAAGTAGGCCCAGTAGACCTTCATAGAATTGGTGCCGCACCCCTCCTCGTCCGCGGTGACGTCGTAGCCGATGATCTTCAGCGAGGTCACCTTGCCACCCACGAGGGTGGAGAAGACCCGCTCCTTGTTGTCGTTGGCGTCCGAGCTGCTGGCCAGCAGGCTCCCGTCCCCGTAGAGCTTCAGGTCGATGTCATCGATATAGGTGATCCCTTCCTCGTGCCGCCGATCATACCAGTAGATGACGGCTTTGCAGTAATTGATATCGGAAGAAAGGGCCGAGCCACCGGCAAAGGGAATGGTGTATTCCTCGGAGTCATCGATGCACGTCCAGCCGTTGTTGTACTCCCAGGGAGCATCCATCCCGGGCGCATCGTACTTTCGCATCAGGAACCGTCCAGCACCCCACAGGTGGTCGAAGCGCGTCGAGAGCTTGCCTCCCTGGCCCTGTCGGTCGCCCAGGAGTAGGAGGTTGACGAAGAGTTGACCTGGATTATCGATCGACGAACTGAGGTGGGTCTTATAGAAATCGATGAAGTCGATCGCGCCCGCGGCGATCGTGGGTGCCGCGTTGCTCGTCCCCCCGGTGGCTTCCTCGCTATAGCCGCCCGACGCATCGAAGAGCAGGTCCCGGTAGCCGAACGCGGTGAGGTCGATGATGGTTCGATTGTGCCCTTCGTCCCAGTTGCTGTCGGCACCTCCGTACGAGGATGCATGTGTTGCATCCTGATCGTAGATTGGATCTGTCTTGATGTCGGAGGATCCCCCGGTCAGGCCATCCCCGTGGCTTCCGACGGTGAACACTCCGATCGCTGTACCCGGGGACCATACAGTACAGTCCGAAGAACTCCCTCGGGTGTTGCCGGCAGCGTTGATCAGCAAGACACCGCTCTCGAAGAGGTCGTTGGCATCAATGCACATATTCGTCGTGCCGAGGCAGGTAGTATCTTCTGTTTTCACGCCCCATGACTGGTTCATGACGTGGGGAAGCGGGGAACGGTAGATCGCGTGATCCATCGCGTTGCGATGGGCCACGCGGGTTTCGATGGCATCGTAGACCCACCCTCTCGACTCGCCGGCGTATCCCGAACGCGCGAGTTGGCTGGTGGGGTCGCCATAGCCGGAGTCCTGGTCGTCACGGAGGTCTCCGAAGAGGATGCCCGCACACTTCGTGGCGTGCGGCCACTCGTCGGTGAAGTCGGCAACGGACTGACATCCAGAGTCGTCGCACTCGTACTTCCCGCGGATCCGGCTCGTTCCGCCCGAGGACTCCAGGAAGCCGACGTGCTCGTCATCCAGGCCACCGCTGTCCACGATGGCGAACGTGATGTCCGTGCTCGCCCCGTACTCTCCGTCGTGCGCTGGGTCGTCGTCCAAGAACTGCTTGATCTGAGTCCCCTCGCTGACGTGTCGTCCGTCAATGTTTTCCAGCGGCTCACCCGGTTCGATGTCCTCGTCGATCCGCACCACTCCCGGGAATTCGGCCAGGGCCAAGATCTGGTCTCTATTGAGGTAGGCGTTCATGCAGCCCATGGTCTTGCAGAGGTCGGGCCGGAGTCCCGAGATCTGCTCGATGTACTCGGCCACTGGCTCCAGCCGGGCCGCGATCTCGCGCTGCCGCTCGACCACCACGGCCGCCCGCAGATCGTGCAGGTCGCCGACCGTCTGGACATGGCCCCTGACGATCTGCTCCTCGAGCTCTTGCTGGATGTCCGGGATCCCGTGGTCGTCGATCCGGAGCATCACCGGCAGCAATTCCTCCCCGGTCGTGCTCGCCAGCGTCTCTCGCGTGGTCGCGCCGATCACTTCCGGCACGAACGTCCTCACCAACCTCGGCTTTGCGGCCTCCTCGGATGCGGTCCGCAAGTACGGCTGCCTGGGGAGGACCACGATCCCCCCCGCGTAGACCACGGGATTGGACTCGCTCGCCTGGCGGAGCCCCTCCATTACCGCATACCGGCCGCCCTCAGGCGCATCCTTGGTGACCACGAAAGGAACGTCCGGGTAGAACCGAGCAGCGTCGCCGAGCGCATGGTGGTAGGGAGTCTCGTCCGAGCCGTCCTGCGCGGCCACGAGGCCCGAGGAGAGCCCGGCCCAGATCAGCGCGACCGCGGCCAGGGCGGCTGGATGCGGCCAGCCAGCGGCCGGACCGCGTCTCCAGAACCATGGTGAGGCTGGAGCCTGCGCTAAGGGGGGGGGGGGGGGG
>JAVEVO010000129.1:0-18992 GCA_034005005.1 Myxococcota bacterium | reverse complement strand
GGCGCACGCACCGATCGCCTGCGGGGCCGCCCCTTCGACCTGGCCGCGATGTACCGCACCCGCTACGTCTGGGCCGGCAGCCTGTTCCGCAAGTCGGCCTGGGCCGCCACCCCGGGCTTCCGGGACGCGTTCCGCGACGGCAACGAGGACTACGACTTCTACCTCTCCCTCGTGGAGGCGGGCTACGTCGGCCAGTACGTGCCGGAGCCCCTGTTCCGCTACCGCTGTCACCCGGACTCGTGGACCAGCAGCGGGGTCGGTGGCGACGATCGGGTGTTCCGCACCCGGCTGGCCCTTTACGCCCACCACCAGGCCGGCTTCGACCGGCATGGCGCCCGGCGGGCGTTTCTGGCCGCCACCTACGAGGACGAGGCCACGCGCGTCCTCGCGGGGGGCGACCAGGCGACGGCCCATGCGCTGCTCGGCCAGGCCCTGCGGCACACCCCCTGGCGCCCCCGGCTCTGGCAGCGCTGGCTGCAGACCGCGGGCCGCGGCCAGCCTCCTCCCGGCCCCCCGCCACCGGCGAAACTACCCTGAAGGAAAGGGGATCCCCGCCAGGACCCGGGCCTCGGCCGGTCCCTATGGCGTCCCCGGCTCCGGCCGAGGCTCGTCCCGCCGCAGGCCGTAGCGCGTCACCAGCTCGGACAGGGTGAGCTCCGCGGCGGCGTGCTGGACCAGGGAGGCGCAGCGCGCCACGGGCACCTCCGCACCCGTGCGGCGCTCCCGGCAGACCCCCACGTCCCGCCCGGTCTGGCCTGGCGGGAAGTAGCTCAGCTCCTCGTCCAGGACCGTGCCGTCGCGGAAGACCACGGTCCGGGGGCCGCCGGTGAGCAGCGACGTGCCGAAACCCTCGAACCGGGGCGGGTTGAGGTCCAGCAGCTCCAGCACCGTGGGCAGCAGGTCGAGCTGGCCGCCGAGCTGGGGGTAGCGGCCCGCGGCCTCGCCGTGCGGGAGCCGGATGAGCAGGGGCACGCGCCGCCAGAAGTCGAGCCCCGCCGGGGTGCCGGGTGGGGCCGGGCCGAACAGGGCCGGCAGGTGGCCCGCCGGGTCCGAAAGCGCGCCCAGGTCGTGATCGCCGAGCGCGATCAGGACCGCCCGGTCGAGCAGGCCCGCGGCCCGCAGCCCCTCCACGAAGTGGCCGAGGGACGCGTCGAGGTAGTGCATCGCCTTCAGGTAGCGGCCGACGCTCGTCCCGTCGAGCGCGCCCAGGGAGAGGTCGGCGGGGGGGTACGCGTCCGGATAGGGGTGGTGGCTGGAGAGGGTGACGAGGAAGGCGAAGAAGGGCTGGGGCAGTGCGCGCAGGCGCTGCAGGGCGGTCGCGAAGAAGACCCTGTCCGAAAGTCCCAAACCAATGATCTCCGTCTGCGGCAGCTCGTCCCGGCTGTGGAAGCGCGCGAAGCCGAGCTGCGGATAGACCGTGGCCCGGTTCCAGAACGCCCGGTCGAACGCGTGGAACGCCTCGGTCCGGTAGCCAGCGAGGGCGAGGAGCCGGGGCAGGCAGCTCACGGGCGCCCGGGGGAAGCGGAAGAACACCGCCCCCTCGGCCAGAGGGTGCTGGGAGCACAGCGTGAGGTACTCGGCGTCGGCCGTGCGGCCTTGCGCGGTCTGGTGGTAGAAGCGCGGGAAGAACAGGGACTCCGTGAGGAGCCGGTTCAGGTGCGGGGTGACCGGGCGGCCGGCCACCTCCAGCCCGATGACCTGCGCCTGCAGGGCCTCGAGCTGCACCAGGATCACGCTCTGTCCGGCGGCCCGCCCCGCGAGCGGGGAAGGTGGCTTCGGGCGGTCCCGCGCGGCGTACCAGGCGGCCAGCCGCTCCCGCTCGGCCGCCGACGGCGCGGCCGGGGCGAGGAGGTGGTCACGCGCCGCGCTCGCGCCGTCCTGGAGATGGCAGAGCAGGATGCCGCTCCGGGTCACGAAGAAGACCCGGGACCAGACGTTGCGGTACATGCCCAGCCCGCCGATCCGGGCGCGCTGGACGATGGGCAGGCCGATCAGCGTGGCCGCGACCAGCAGGGAGAGGACGGCCACGGGCCAGCGACGCCTCCCGGCGGGAGGAGCCGTCCGCACGAGGAGGACGAGCAGGGGGGCGTCCAGGAGGAGGAGCAGGTCCTGGGGACGGACCAGGTCCAGCACGCTGGCGGACACGCTGCCCACGATCCCGAGCTGGAGGATCATGTGGACCGAGAGGATGTCTCCGAAGTAGCGAAAGTACCAGACATCGGCCAGGAGGAGGAGCGTCACCAGCAGGTAGGCCAGCACGAGGCCGAGCCGGCGGGGCCGCGCGCCGGGGCGCAAAAACTGCAGGGGGAGGGTCGCGAGCAGGGCCAGCCCGGCGTTGCTCAGCCACGCCGGGAGCCCGCCCGGGAGGCCGACGAGGACGGCGAAGAGGGACGCCTTGCCCGCGAGCAGCCCCGCGAGCAGCAGCACGTCCAGGGCCGGCCGGAGGCCTCCGACGAGGTGGCAGCGAGCGAGGGGGGCCCCCGCAGCCGGTCGCGCCCACGCCGGCTGCGCCGCGGCCCGCCCCCCGGGGGTCGCCTCCGCGGCCTCCCCGCGAGGCTCCTGCTCGCCGACTCGTCGCTCCATCCCTGCTTCCCCGCTCCCGGAGGCGCCTGGCGGTCGCGCGCCCCGATCCCGCGTAGCCGGCGCCGCGCGGGTCCGCAAGGGCCACGCGGCCCGCGGGGCAGGTGAAGCTCCCGGCGAGCGCTCAGGGGTTGAGGTGGTCCAGCTCGAGCACTCCCTGACCACGGTAGGGCTCGGGCGAGGTCACCCCGTCGCCGATCCAGAGCTCGTAGGACGCCTGGAAGGTGTAGCTCACGGGCTTGGCGAACAGGGCCGCGAGGGTCCGCTCGACCAGGGAGAGCCCCGCGAGCAGGTCGTCGCGGGTACGGGGCGCGGTGACCCGGAAGGTGCCGGTCAGCTCCTGGCCGGCCGCACGGGCCCGGAGGCGCACGACGCCGGGCAGGGGGTAGCGCTCCGCGTGCTGCTCGTCGCGCCGGACCTCCTCCCAGGTCAGGTCGACGTCGCTGCCCTGGAAGAGGATCCGGCCCTCCCGGGCCACCAGCAGCCAGCGCAGCGGGCGGCCGCCCCAGCGCTCGGTCAGGTCGATCTCCCGGAGGTAGATGGAGAGGGGACCGACCTCGGTGCGGAACAGCAGCCAGCGATCGGCCAGCTCGTGGGGCGCGAGGTTGGCCACCGTGTGGAGCGCGTAGCCGGTGCCCTGCACCGGGCGGGACCGGTCGCCGACGCGGACCGTGCCGGTCACCGCGGCGCGGGGCGCGAGCACCGTCGTCTCGAGGAAGGTCTGCTGCCGGGGGCCGAAGCGATAGCGCCCCGCAGCCGGACGCCAGGGCGGATCGAGGGGCCGGAAGGTGAGCGAGAAGGAGTGGGCCGCCTGGCGCACGGCGATGGTCCACTGCGCGGGCGTGCCGACCAGCGCGTGGTCACCCAACCGCAGCTCGAGCTGCTCGCCGACCGCCATCCGCCACTCCCCCGGACGCAGCCGGGCCTCGGCCGCGTGCTGCCGACCGGCCTCGTCCTTGTAGACCGACCGCACCAAAAACTCGGTCCGCCCGACGCCGAAGCTGCGGTGGAGGATCGAGAAGTACACCGTCGCCCCCCCGTCGAGGCGGGCCTCGATGGTGTACTTGTCGAGGAAGGAGCCCTCGGTCGCGTCGAGCAGCCGCATCTGGTCGACGGTGACCGGCGCGGCCGGCCGGGTGGCGGAGGCCGGGTCGCCGGCGACCGGCACGGGCAGGAGGAGGACCAGCAGGACCAGCGCGAGGACGGGCCGGCTCCTCCCCGGTGCCGACCTCGGGGTGCAGGCCAGGGATGGCGGGCGTCGCGGCTCAGGAGGCACCGGGCTCCTCCGGCGCCCCGGCGAGGAGCCTGCCGTAGACCGCCGCGGTGGCCCGCGCGCAGGCCTCCCAGGTGAACCGGGCAGCGCGCTCCCGGCCGAGCCGACGGAGCCGCGCGCGCAGGCCGGGATCGTCGAGCACCCGCTCCATGGCCGCCGCGATGTGCTCGGGGCGGGTCGGGTCCGCGCAGAGCGCGCTGTCGCCGACGATCTCGCGGATCACCGGGATGTCCGAGGTGACCACCGGGCAGCCGGCAGCCATGGCCTCCACCAGCGGGAAGCCGAACCCCTCGATGAGACTGGGGAAGACGAGGGCGCGGGCCCCGACGAAGAGGCGGCGCACCTCCGCGTCCGGGATCATGCCACAGAACTCGACCTGGGAGCTCAGGCCGAGCAGGCAGGTCAAGGTCCGCAGGTTGCGCGCGCTGTCACCCCGCCCGGCGATGAGCAGCCGCGTGTCGGGGTGGCGGGGGGCGACGAGCGCGAAGGCCCGCAGCAACGCCCGGAGGTTCTTGTAGGGCTTGCTGTTGCCCAGGGACAGCAGGTAGGGCCGGGCAGCCTCCCCTTCTGGCACACCATCGTCCGTGTGGAGGAAGCCGTGATCCGCGCCGTGGTGGACGACCGTGATGCGCGAGTCCGGGAGACCGTAGCGGGCGCGGGCCCGCGCCGCAGTGTGATGGCTGATGGCGATGACGTGGTCGGCCCGCTCGAGGGCGTGGCGCATCGTCCCCCGCCCGAAGAGCTGGGTGGTGCGCCACTTCAGCCAGGAGAACTGGGTGTCGAAGGTGAGCTCGGCGTGCTCGACCCAGATCAGGTCGTGGAGGGTGACGACCACCCGGGGCACGCGCAGCCGCAGGGGCAGGAAGTGGTGCAGCGAGTGGTAGAGGTCCAGGCCGAGCCGGTTGATCGCCTCGCCGGTGGCCAGGTTGAGCGGGTGGTCGAGGTAGCCGGGGATCACCGCCTCCTCGATGTTGGCTGCGGGGGCGAGGCGCTCCCGGGCGAAGAGGGGGCGCTTGATCAGGACGAAGTCCCACTGGGGGGCGACCGCGGGCAGGTGCCGGACGAGCTCCCGCGCATAGCGCCCGAGGCCCGTCTCGATGCTGTCCACCATGCGGACGTCCAGGCCGATGCGCAGCCGCATCCTCCTCCCTTCACCCCGGGGCCGGGCGCGACCGCGACCCGCGCTGGGGCGGCTACCCTAGCATGCGTGAGCGCGAAAGGGGAGGGAGGAGCAGGCTGACCCGGGCGGGCCACGGTGTTGCGGCGGCGATCGGCTGCGGCCGGGTGGTGGCCGACCGCGCCATCGGGGGGGATCGACACCGTCACTCCGATGGTCTAGGGTGGCCCGGTCCACGGGGAGGGATCCCCTACAGCAAGGAGGAAGCCATGGGCCCGACGTATCGCGTCTACCTCGACATCAGCATCGGCGGTCGGCCGGCCGGCCGGATCGTCCTGACCTTGCGGGCCGACGTGGTCCCGAAGACCGCGGAGAACTTCCGGGCCTTGTGCACCGGCGAGCACGGCTTCGGCTTCCGCCAGAGCACGTTCCACCGGGTGATCCCCGGCTTCATGCTGCAGGGCGGCGACTTCACCCGGGGCAACGGCACAGGGGGCAAGAGCATCTACGGCGAGAAGTTCGCCGACGAGAACTTCCAGCTCAAGCACACCGGCCCCGGCGTCTTGAGCATGGCCAACGCCGGCCCCAACACCAACGGCTCGCAGTTCTTCATCTGCACCGCGGCCACCCCCTGGCTCGACGGCAAGCACGTCGTCTTCGGCTCCGTGACCGAGGGCCTCGAGGTGGTGCGCGCCATCGAGGCAGTGGGCAGCCAGAGCGGCCGGACGTCCGCTCCCGTGGTCATCACCGACTGCGGCGAGCTCTGACCGGAGCCCGCGCGCGCCGGCAGCTCCACCAGGGAAGCCCGCCCCCGAGGACCCCCGCCAGGACTTCCGTCCTCCTTGTAGCCGTCTGACTGCACCCTCATACTGGTTCGACGTGCACCTCAGGGGAGGGGGGCCCCTGGCCAGCACGCGGACCCTTCCCCCGCCGCCGAGGTGATCGATGACACTTCTCCGCCACCTATCGCTTTTGGGTCTGGTGTTGGCGTTGAGCGGGCTGCCGGCCGGCTGCTCCGACGGGGACGGCGGAGGCGGCCCCCGCTACGCCGAGCCATTGCCCGAAAGTACCACCACGAAGAACGGCGAGCAGGCCGCCACGACCACGACCCAGCACTCGCTCGAGCTGCGCACGGTCAACGCCAACCCGGGCGACGAGGTCGCGCTGGGGCGGGTGACCGGCATCTATGCTCAGCTCCAGCAAGTGGCCGTGGCCAAGCAGGTGGCCGCGGACACCCGGGTCGACGCGCTCCGCCAGGCGGTGCTCGCGGAGCAGACCTTCCCCCTGGAGGAGGGCTGCTACGCGATCTCCGACCGCGGCTCGACCATCACCTACACCGACTGCACCTTCGGGAGCACGGGGGCCACCACCTCGCTGGACGGCACGGTCTCCAAGGACGGCGACACGTTGACCATGGACCTGACCATCGAGGTCGTCGCCGGGGTGGCCACCGGGGGGGGCAACACCACCGTCACGGTGCAGGAGCACGGCAGCTTGACGTTTGCCGACACCTCGCTCACGGGCGAGCTGCACTTCGACGTGGCCACGGTCAGCGGTGGGGTTCAGGACGCCGGCGGCGGGGTCACCACCCACCAGACCCTGGACGCGGACTTCCAGGAGATCGTCCTCGACACCGAGAGCTGCCCCATCGGTGGCTCCCTCGAGGTCCATTCCGTGGTCCAGGTCGATGCGGGGGGGATCACGCTCGGGGGCAGCGGGCAGGGGATGGACCTGTGGGTCAAGGCGACCTTCGGTCCGAGCTGCGGCGACGTCACCCTCTTCTAGGAATCCCTAGTCAAATCAGCAATTTGGGCGGCGACCGACCTCCGCACCGGGAGATCGGCCCTCTCCCTTGACAGAGAGCTCTCGCTTTGTTAGAGTCGCCTAACAAGGAGGTGGGCAGTGAGCGGAGGCACCCCTGGATCGACCGGCGCCGAGCTGGCGCTGACTCCCGCGCTGGAGGATTACCTGGAGACGATCTTCGCCCTGGTGCGCGAGACGGGCATGGCCCGGGTCCGGGACATCGCCAGCGCCCGCGGGGTCAAGGCCGGCTCCGTCTCCCCGGCCCTGGCCCGCCTGGCCGACCTCGGCCTGGTCCGCTACGCCCGCCGGGAATACGTCTCCCTGACGGGCCAGGGCGAGGCCGAGGCGCGCCGCGTCACCGCCCGCCACACGGTGCTGACCCACTTCTTCCAGGAGGTGCTGCAGCTTCCGGTGGCCGTGGCCGAGCGCGACGCCTGCGCCATCGAGCACAGCCTGTCCGACGAGACCATGGACCGGCTGGTGCGGCTGTTCGAGTTCTTGCGGTCCTGCCCCCAGGGGCGAGACAGCTTCGTCGACCGGTTCCATGCCTGTCCGCTCATGCAGGAGGACGTCCCCGCCTGCACCCAGGGTTGCCGGCTGCCCACGGGCCAGTCGGCAGGTCCCCGTCCCCCCGCGGAGGTCCCCTTGACGGCGTTGTTCAGCCTCCGCCCGGGAGAGCGCGGGCGCGTGGCCCGGATCGATGCCAAGGGCCCCGTGCGTCAGCGCTTGCTCGACATGGGGATCCTCCCCGATGCGCTCATCGAGCTCGAGCGCACCGCGCCCCTGGGTGACCCCATCTGGATCCGGCTCCAGGGCTACCAGCTCTCCTTGCGGCGGACCGAGGCCGAGGCCGTGCTGGTTCGCCCCGTGCCACCGGTCTGAAGATCGGGTCGAGTCGTGACGCTCCTTTTTTGGGGAATATTCGTAGATGGCACTACAAACCGAAGACGTCCCTACCAAAAGCATCGTGCGCGTGGCCCTCACGGGCAACCCGAACACGGGCAAGACCAGCCTCTTCAACGCACTCACCGGGGCGCGCCAGCACGTCGCCAACTATCCGGGCGTCACCGTCGAGAAGCGAGAGGGGCAGTACGTCCACGAGGGCCGCCGCCACCAGGTCACCGACCTGCCGGGCACGTACAGCCTGTCGGCCTGCTCGCCGGAGGAGCGGATCGCCGAGAAGGAGCTACTGCACGGCGAGCACGACGTGACGGTGTTCGTCGCGGACGCCACGACCCTCGGCCGCAGCCTCGTGCTCCTGGTCCAGGTGCTGCAGCTCGACGCCAACCCGGTCCTCGCCCTGAACATGGCGGACGAGGCGCGCCAGGCGGGGCAGCGGCTGGACCTCCGGCAGATGCGGGCGCTGCTCGGCATCCCCGTCATCGAGACGGTGGGCAGCACGGGGGAGGGCGTGTCCGAGCTGAAGCAGGCCATCTCCGAGGCGGCGGCACGTCCGCTGCAGGCCAACCGGCTCGTGCTCGGCGAACGGCTGGACCACGCCCTGGCCACGGTCTCCCGAGCGCTGGCGCCGGTCTGGCCGGATGGCACGCGCGGGCGCACCTGGACCGCGCAGCGTCTGCTGCTGGACGATCCGGCCACGGTGGAGGCGGTCCGCAGCCGGGGGCCCGAGGGGGAGCAGGCCGTGGCCATGGCCGCCCGCCACCGCTACCTCATCGAGGCCCAGACGGGCAGCGACCTGGCTCAGTACGTCACCGAGCGAGCCTTCGGCTTCGTGGACGGGCTGTTGCGGGAGGTCGTCCGGCGAGCCGGGCGCAAGGATGCGCGGGCCGTCTCCGACAGGATCGACCGCGTCCTCGCCCACCGGGTGCTGGGGCTGCCTTTCTTCCTGCTGGCCATGTACGCCGTGTTCTGGGTCACCTTCACCGTCGGCGAGATCCCCATGGGATGGATCGAGCAGGGCTTCGCCTGGCTCGGCGAGTGGGTCTCGGCATCCTGGCCCGGTGAAGGGGACTCCTGGGTGCGCTCCTTGCTGGTGGACGGAGTCATCGCGGGCGTGGGCGGGGTGCTGACGTTCTTGCCGAACATCCTGTTGCTCTACCTGGGGTTGGCCGTGCTGGAGGACTCGGGCTACATGTCCCGGGCCGCGTTCCTCGTGGACCGGTTCATGCACCGCTTCGGCCTGCACGGGAAGAGCTTCCTGCCCCTGGTCACCGGCTTCGGCTGCTCGATCCCGGGGATCCTGGGCACCCGCATCCTGGAGAGCGAGCGGGACCGGCTGGCCACGATGCTGGTGCTGCCCCTGATGTCGTGCGGGGCCCGCCTGCCCATCTGGATGCTGCTGATCCCCGCGTTCTTCGCCCCGTCGTGGCGCGCCCCGATGCTCTGGCTGATCTACGTGATCGGGATCGTCCTCGCGCTCGTGCTGGCCTTGCTGTTGCGGCGCACCTTGCTGCGCGGGGAGGAGTCGCCCTTCGTGATGGAGCTGCCGCCCTACCGGATGCCCACGGGGCGCGGGCTGCTCACCAAGGCCTACGAGCGTAGCCGGCTGTACGTGCACAAGGCCGGCACGGTGATCTTGGCCATGTCGGTGGTGATGTGGGCCGCGACGAGCTTCCCGAAGCCGCCGGCAGCCCCGGAGGGGCACGCGGCCGCGACGACCGCCCCGGACCCCACGGCCGCGACGACCGCCCCGGACCCCACGGGCACGGTGCGCGAGGAGGCCGCGCGGGCCCTGCAGCACTCGGTGGCGGGCACCGCCGGTCGGGCCATCGCCCCGCTGCTGGAGCCCCTGGGCTTCGACTGGCGACTGGCCACGGCCTTGATCGGCGCGTTCGCGGCCAAGGAGGTCTTCGTCAGCCAGCTCGGCATCGTCTACTCCCTCGGCGAGACGGACGAGGAGTCCGTCCCCCTGCGCGAGCGGCTGCGCCAGGACTACTCGCCCCTGGCAGGCTTCTCGCTGATGGTCTTCTTGCTCGTGGCGACACCGTGCATGGCCACGGTCGCGGTGACCCGCCGGGAGTCCGGACGCTGGCGGTGGGCGCTGCTCCAGTTCGGGGCCCTCACGGCCCTCGCCTGGGTCCTCTCCTTCCTCATCTACCAGATCGGTGTGCGGCTCGGCTGATCGAAGGAAAAATCATGAAAATCGAGCACTTGCCATGGATGCTCCTGCTGGCGCTGCTGTCGTTCGCCCCCGGTCAGCGGGCCGAGGCGGCCGACACCCTCGAGCCCTTCCAGCGCGGGGCGCTCGACCTGGAGCTGCACCTGGGGCACGACGGGGTGGGCCTGACGCGTGCGGTCGACCCCGCGACCGCAGCGGAGCTGGTGGTGGGCTGGGGGATCACGGAGCGCCTGTCGGCCAGTCTGGCAACGTGCTTCGCCGCCGGGACGGTCCTGGCCGAGGGGCAGCACACCCTCGCAGCCAGCCTGTTCGGGAACTTGCTGGACACGAGGCACTTCGACCTCGACCTGCTCGGGATCGTGAAGACGGAGGATCCCGCCCAGGGCCACCTGGGAGTGGCGCCAGGCTTCGAGCTCAACCTCGACCACACCCCGGACTGGACGACCTGGGGCGTGTTCCTGCGGGGAAGCCTGCCGGTCGAGCCACGCGCCCGGGCTGGCGCCGACGAGGCGACCCTGGCGGTGGAGCTGACCCTGGGGGCTTACTGGAGCCTCGCCGCAGGCCACCAGCTCCTGCTGGAGGCCGGGTTCACGCCCTGGACGTCCCCAGCAGCGGAGAGCGATGCCGAGCGCGGCCCGCAGACCCTCGCGGCGGGCTACAACGTCGCGCTGAACGACACCCTGGAGCTGGTCGGCCACCTCCACGTGACCCTGCCCGGGGCAGACGGGCCCGCCGCGCTCGGCTGGACCACCGGGCTCATCGGTACGTTCCCTGCCGACGACTCCTGAGCCGGGACACGGATCGCCAGCGCCCGGGAGCCCGTCAGAAAACTCTGTCATTTTGGATAGATAGCTAGACGAACACTCCGTAGGAGGCCGGGATGTCCAGCCCGCCGCGCTCCCCTCGAAGTGAGGTTGCCCCGGTCCGGTGGACATCCCGATACAGCGCGAGCCGTCGTCGGAGCCAGGGATGTCCAAGAAACCGAAGAGAAACCGCTCGACGTTCACGAACGAGCACGAGGCACGGTCCGTGGAGTTGGTCCGGACGTCGGGCAAGAGCGCGGACCCGAGCGCCGAGGATCTCGACATCGTCCGCGACTGCGCGCCGCGAGCGGGTCGAGAAGGCGGAGGGTGACCTCGCAGGCGCCAGCGGATCATCGAGCAGCACGCTTGCGACCCTCCCCTCGGCCCCAAGCTCGAGAAACACGACAGCCCGACTCGGTGGGAGCGGGAAGTCGAGGTCACCTCGAACCTGCCCCACCTGATCGGGCTGTATGTGGCGTCCCCAACGGGATTTCGATCACAGAAAGGCGGAACGGGCTATCGGCATGCTCCAGCTCAAAACGAAACACCTCGGCCGGGTCCAGCCCGAGAACCTCAAGTGCAAATGCGGGGAGACCGGAAAAGTGAGCCTCGAGGTGGTCTGTGAGGAGTGCGGCGAATCCTGGCTGCTTTTATGACGTGACCGCGACAAGGCAGACGGGTCGAGCGTCACCGACCGGGACGAGTTCGGTCAGCCCTCCAGGCCGCGGCGCACTGCGCAGAGCAGCGTGGTCAGTCGCTGCTCCTCTTCGTTCCAGATGGGCGGTCCCAGGCGGAGCAGGTGCTGCCGGGTGGCGTGAGCGTCTCGCTCGTCCTGTGCCTTGGAGAGGAACCGTCCCACCGCAGCTCGCTCCGCAGCATCGAGCAAGGTCCGCAGATCCTGGCCGAGCAGGAATGCGGCGACGTCCTCGTACCGCAAGCCGGCATCCAGGACCGGCTCCGCCCAGCGACGCGGATCGTCGTCGGCCACGTACTCGTGGAGCAGGTAGGCCAGGTCTTGCAGATCCCGCTGCCGCGCGTGCGGGCGGTCCAGGTAGGCAACCATCTTGAGCAACGCCAGCACCACGGGAGGCGCCACCGGGACGTCGAGGTCCGGAGCCAGGGCGACCTCGACGCACCGTGCGAACACATGACGGAAGCCGAGCAGGCTCATCCGTTGCCCGCTCCTGGGCCATTCGATCACACCGGCGGAGAGCAGCTCTGGCCCGGCCGGCAGGACGTCCAGCTTGACCCCGTCGGGTGAGACCCACTCATGCTCCAGCAACGGGTTCTGCGCCCAGCCGGAGGGGAGAGGATCGAGGCTCGCGTCGGGGCCGACGAGCTCCAGGGAGACGACCAGGTCGAGGTCCTGCGTTCGCCGCCAGCGGCAATCGTAGAAGCAGCTCAGCGCCGAGGCCCCGACCAGGGCGAAGGGGACCTCGCGCCAGTGCTGCCGCAGCTGGCGGAGCGCATGCAGCTGCGACGGAGAGAAGGACACGGGCCACTTCACCGAGGACGTCATGGCAGCTCCCCGAGGAAACGGCTGCGGATCTCGCGGGCGGCTTCCCGGGCCCGCTCGTCACCGGTCGCGAGGAGCTCGGCGTAGATCAGCAGGGGATGAGCCGTCTCCGGCACGACCCCGGCCAAGGCCAGGGGTGGCGTGCCGCGCATCAGCACGAGCTGGCCATCGCGAGCCGGCAGGGCGCGTAGCTGCCGCGGCAGGTCGGGCGGCGGGGCGGCGACGAGCACCACCGTCTCCCTCCCCCGGTAGTGACCGGTCAGCCGCGCGGCCGCCGCTCCCCCACCCCACCCCCAGGTGCCAGACCTCTCGCCGAGCACCTCGGCCACCGCGGCCTCCAGGTGCGCCGGCGAGTCGTCCGCGGTCCGGTAGCGGCCGATGAGCCAGCGCGGCCGCAGCACCTCGAGGTAGCCAGCGAGCCAGCGGTCCACGGTCTCCGGCCGGGGCAGGAAGCGCCGGCCCCCGGCCCGGACGAAGAGTCCCTCCGCTTCCAGCCGGAGCAGGGCCTCGGCCGCGGCGCTCTTCCCGACCCCGGCCCGGTCCGCGAGCGTGCGCACCGGCGCACGGGCCAGGGAGGGATCGGCCAGCAGGGCGAACAGCACCTGGTAGCCCGCCATGCGCATCCCCCCACCCGGGATTGCTGTAGCGGGCGACCGTCGCCCCTCGATCAGCGCGAGGTACTGCTCCCGGACCGCCACGCGCAGGTTCCCGGCTGCGTCCACGTACCCATCCCCGTGCGCCGCCAGCACGTCGCGCGCCTCGGAGCCGAGGTGCGGAGCGAACACCAGCCAGGGATGGGGCGACCCCGCGGGGCGTCGGGTGAGCAACGCCGACGCCAGCGGCCCGGTGAGGTTGGAGCCCTTCACCTCCACCAGGAACTGCGCGGGCCCCGCGGGCGTCCGGAGGGTGAGGAGCCTGTCTGCTCCCAACGCCTCGGCCGGCGCCAGGTCGGCCGCCCGCACGAAGGGTAGAGCCCGGAGGTGGTCCAGGTACGGCTCGAGGCGGGAGGGGTCGAGACGGGAGGGGTCGAGACGGGAGGGGTCGAGGCGTCGCATGTCCGCTAGAATAGCGCGTCCAGAAGTAATGGACAAGACTTCCAGGCGGACAGTCAGGTCGGAGCAGGCCTCGAGGGTGGCTCGGGAAGAACTCGCGCCCGACGGTCGGCCAGCCGGGAGCAGGTGTGCACCGGGAAGAGCGCAGATGCGCCCGGTCAAGGCTCCACGTTCGCCGCGATCCCCCGAGGAAGTCACCGGAGACGGTGCTACACCGCAAGCTACAAGAAACGCAAAACCCCCGGTTTTGCCGGGGGTTGCGTGGCGTCCCCAACGGGATTTGAACCCGTGTCGTCGGCTTGAAGGGCCGATGTCCTAGGCCTGGCTAGACGATGGGGACGTACCTCTCTTCCTGGCCCCTGTAGCCTCGCAGCCCGGGGAAGCTGGTAGGCCGTGCAGGGGTCGAACCTGCGACCAGCGGATTAAAAATCCGCTGCTCTACCGACTGAGCTAACGGCCCGAGTTGTCGACCGTAGGGTCGGGGCACCTCCCGGCCACGAGGGCAGAGGTCTAGCAGAGGGTTCGGCCATCGTCAAGGGAGAGTGGCTGGCCTTTGCCGACGCGCGCCGCGCAGGAGGTCGGATCGCCGGCGGCGGGAGGGGGGCCAGGCAGGGAGATCATATTGGATTCACGGAGGAAAGAGACGCTTGACAGGGACCGGGGCGACTCCTACCATGGCTCCAGTCGTGAGGGTGTGGGAGCGCGCCCTCGGCCCCCCGTTCCGCAGATGCCGGAACAGGGTCGTGCGGGCGCTTCCCCGGCCGGTCGAGACCGAGCGGTCCAGGCTCCCACCCGGCTCACGGACGCTGGAGAGTTCGTACCAGGGTCGCAACAGTTCGAGGGGCTCTGCAGTCGGTGCTCGATGGCCCGGGTTCCGTAGGACCTCCGCAGCCATCCTCCGCCCGTGGAATCCGTGCTGGGGAACCCCAGCCCTGCGGGACGGCGCCGAAGGAGGTCAGAGCCAGGAGAGGGTGCTCGCCTCGGGGCCTCTGCCCCGGAGGTCGGCGTGCCGGCCCCCGGGGAGGGTTCGGCCACGAAGGGAGCCCGTCTCCGAGCTCCGCTTCCCCTGCGGAGTCCATCCACCTGGACGCGGACCAGGGGGCCGACACGGCCTCCGGGATCGCCGCGCGCCAGGACGGTCGCGCTCTGCGCCTGGATCCTCCTCCCCATGCGCTCCTGGAGCCTCCCTCGCCGCCGCGGCCCGCCGCCCCGTGCGCGCGCGGACGGGCCGCGTCCCGCTCCACCGCCAGCTCGGCCGTGGAGCCCGCGCGCTCGCTGGGGATCGCCGCAGGAGGACTCGATGGAATGGATCATCGCTCTGCTGGTAGGGCTGGCCGCGGGTGCCGCGGCCGCCTACCTGCTCGCCCGCAAGAAGACCGCCGCCAACAACGCCGTGGCCGAAGCCGAGGCCAAGCGGATCGTCGACGAGGCCAGCGCCGAGGCGGAGAACCTCCGCCGGCGCGCCGCGACCGAGGCCAAGGAGATCCAGCTCCAGGCTCGGGAGCAGCTCGAGAAGGAGGCCCGCGAACGCAAAGCGGAGCTCGAGAAGCGTGAAGAGCACATGCTGCACCGGGAGGAGAAGCTCGACCAGAAGGCCGACGGCCTCACGGAGCAGGAGAACGCGCTCAAGGCCCGGGAGCAGGAGCACCTCACCCGGGAGAAGACCGTCGAGGAGCAGGCGAAGAAGCACCAGGCCCTGCTGGACAAGGCCCAGGCCGAGCTGACCCGGGTCGCCGGGCTCACCAAGGACGAGGCCAAGCAGGAGGTCGTGGCGCAGATCGCGGAGCAGGCCCGCTCCGAGGCGGCCCGCACGGTCAAGCAGATCGAGGACGAGGCGCGGGAGGAAGGCGAGCAGAAGGCGAAGCGGTTGATCGCCCTGGCGATCCAGCGCTACGCCGGCGAGTACGTTGTGGAGCGCACGGTCTCCACCGTGACCCTCTCCTCCGACGAGATGAAGGGCCGGATCATCGGCCGGGAGGGCCGCAACATCCGGGCCATCGAGGCCGCGACCGGCTGCGACCTGGTCATCGACGACACCCCCGAGGCGGTGGTGGTCTCCTGCTTCGACCCGGTCCGGCGGGAGATCGCCAAGCTCGCGCTCGAGAAGCTGCTCGAGGACGGGCGGATCCACCCCAGCCGCATCGAGGAGATCGTCGAGTCGAGCAACGCCCAGATCGAGAAGGAGATCAAGGATGCGGGCCAGAAGGCGGCCTTCGACCTCGGGCTGCACGGGATCGCGCCCGAGCTGCTGAAGCTGGTGGGGCGCCTGAAGTACCGCTACAGCTACGCCCAGAACGTCTGGTCGCACAGCATGGAGACGGCCTTCATCGCTGGGATGATCGCGGCCGAGCTCGACCTCAACGTCAAGATCGCTCGCCGGGCCGGGCTGCTGCACGACATCGGCAAGGCCGTCGACCACGAGGTCGAGGGCTCCCACGCGGTCATCGGGGCGCGCATCGCCAAGAAGAACGGGGAGCGCCAGGAGGTCGTCGACGCGATCGCGGGCCACCACGACGACGTCGAGGCGCAGACGATCTACGCGCACATCGTCGCCGCGGCCGACGCCCTCTCGGGAGCCCGCCCCGGGGCGCGCCGGGAGATGCTCGAGAGCTACGTCCAGCGGCTAGAGCAGCTCGAGCGGATCGCAAGTGATTTCAAGGGAGTCGACAAGGCCTACGCCATCCAGGCCGGCCGCGAGGTGCGGGTGCTGGTGCAGCAGGACCGGGTCGACGACGCCGGCGCAGTGCTGCTGGCCAAGGACATCGCCAAGAAGATCGAGGACGACCTCGTCTACCCCGGCCAGATCAAGGTGTGCGTCATCCGGGAGACGCGAGCCGTCGAGATCGCGCGCTAGCCCACGCGACGGAGAGAGCAGGGGCCTGTTCGGTCGATCCCGGGCGAGGTGCCGAGGTGCCGGCGCGGAGGCCGGCACCCACCCGGAGAGAGAGCCACCAGGAGAGCACCTGAGCCAGGTGCCGGCGCGGAGGCCGGCACCCACCCGGAGAGAGAGCCACCAGGAGAGCACCTGAGCCAGGTGCCGGCGCGGAGGCCGGCACCCACCCGGAGAGAGAGCCACCAGCCAGGGATCGAAGAAATCCAGAGGCGATCAGAATCCCAGGAGCCAGCCATGTCCCCCAGCCAGCCCCTCTCCCCCGAAGCCCAGCTCGCCCTGCTCGAGCGCGGCACCGTCCAGATCCACCAGCGGGCCGAGCTGGCCGAGCGCCTGGTCCAGGCCGCCCGCACCGGACGGCCACTGCGGGTGAAGACCGGCTACGACCCGACCGCCCCCGACCTGCACCTCGGCCACACCGTCACCCTGACGAAGATGCGCCAGTTCCAGGACCTCGGTCACATCGCGGTGTTCCTCATCGGGGACTTCACCGGCCGCATCGGCGACCCCACCGGCAAGAAGAGCACGCGGCCCGCGCTCACCAAGGAGCAGGTGCTGGAGAACGCGGAGACCTACAAGCGCCAGGTGTTCAAGGTGCTCGATCCGGAGCGGACCGAGGTCCGCTTCAACAGCGAGTGGATGGACGCCATGACCGCGGCCGACCTGGTCCGGCTCGCGAGCCACTACAACCTGGCCCGCCTCATGGAGCGCGAGGATTTCCGCAGCCGCTACCAGAACAACGAGCCCGTCAGCGTCCACGAGCTGCTGTACCCGCTCGTCCAGGCCTACGACTCGGTGGCCCTGCAGGCCGACGTCGAGCTGGGTGGCACCGACCAGATCTTCAACCTGCTGGTGGGCCGCGAGATCCAGCGGGACTACGGCCAACCACCCCAGGTCGTCATGACCCTGCCCCTGCTCGTGGGCACCGACGCGCGCCTCGAGGACGGGTCCCTCGTCGGCGACAAGATGTCGAAATCCCTCGGCAACTACATCGGAATCAACGAGCCGCCCGAGAGCATCTTCGGCAAGGTGATGAGCATCTCCGACCCGCTCATGTGGCACTACACGGAGCTGCTGAGCCGGCGCACGAACGAGGAGCTCGCGTCCCTGAAGGGTGACCCCCTGCGGGCGAAGAAAGAGCTCGGGCAGGAGCTGGTGGCCCGGTTCTACTCGGCCGAGGTCGCGGCCGAGGTCCGGACGGCGTTCGAGCGTCGCTTCAGCCAGCACCAGCTCCCCGACGAGATCCCCGAGGTGACCCTGGTCGCGCCCCCCGAGGGGCTGCCGCTACCCAGCGCGCTCAAGGAGGCCGGCCTGGTGAGCACGACCTCCGATGCTCGGCGCAACATCACGCAGGGGGCAGTGAAGGTCGACGGGGAGAAGGTCACGGCCGTGGAGCGAGTGCTCGCCACGCCCGGCTGTTACCTGCTCCAGAAGGGCAAGCTCGGGATCTGCCGGCTGAGGCTGACCCCCGCGAGCGAGTAGTCGCTCCGCTCCTCGAGAATTCAAGAGGTCACATTCCCAGGGAGGTGCGCAGGCACTGCAGCTTGCGGTCGTCTCCGTTCACCGCGCTGCAGGCCTTGATGGTCGGGGTGGGATCGTGCGCGACGGTCGTGCCGAGCCGGATGCACTCGAGCTTGGCCGCGCCCTGGTAGAAGCTCTGCCCGCAGGTCTGGATCGTGCCGGGAGCGGGGAAGCGGGCCGCCGCGCTCGCCCGGAGGCATTCGAGCTTGTCGGCGGTGTGGTAGAGGACCTCCCCGCAGCTCGCAACCAGCGGCAGGGGATCGAGCCGAGCGGAGACCAGGGCGTCGAGGCAGGCCAGCTTGTCCGCGGCCTGATACATGGCGCCGACGCAGGCCTGGATCAGGGCCTCGACCGGCCGCTGGGCGCGAACCGCGCTGCGCACGCAGGCGAGCTTGTCCGCGGCCGCATAGAACCCCGCGGCGCAGGCGCGCACGGCGGGGAGAGGGTCGAGGGTCGCGGCCGCGCAGGCCTGGAGGCAGAGCTGCTGGTCTGCGGCGCTGAAGAAGGTGGCGTTGCAGAGCTGGATGGTCGCCGGTTGAGCCGCCCAGCGCGGCGGCGGCGGGGGCGGAGCCGGCACGAAGACGGGCTCACCGCCGCCAGGGCCGGGCAGCGGCGGGTGATGGGGTCGACCATGGGGCCCCCGTTGGTCGGGCCACCCCGGGGACAGGAGGAGGTTGGCGGCCTCCACGTCGATCCCTGCGAGGCTGAAGCCCCGGACTCGGTGTGCCGAGCCCGGGCCCGCGAGGAGCTGGGCCCGCAAGGTGAACTGGGACAGCCCGGGAGGAACACCGAGGCGCAGCCGCTGCGAGGGGCTGGCCAGGGTGAAGGCGAAGGTCTGGTTGAAGGGCGCGGCGCGGTCCCCGCTGCGCACGCGCAGCTCGAGCTGGGGCTGGACGCGCAGGCCCTCGAGCCGGCGCCAGCTCTCGGGGTGGAGCCGGTAGTCGACGAGCAGCTCCGGACCGCGACGGTAGGCCGCGAGCTCCTCGAAGCGGACGGTGGGCTCCCCTTGCGCCCGGGCCGACGCCGGGAAGACCATCAGGCCGAGGAGGAGCAGAGGGATCAGGGCACGGGTCGAGAAGCACATGGGCACCTCCGCTGGTTCCCGTCGATGCCGACCAGCATACCTCGAGACGCCGTGGCCGGCAGGATCTTCAATCGGGAAAGTGGCCAGCGCGAGTGCCCGCTCGGCGTCAGTCCCGGGCCAAGAAAAGGCGAAGGCCTGCAAGATGCTCTTGCAGGCCTTCGAGAAAAAATCCGGCGGCGACCTACTCTCCCACGCAATCTCTCGCGCAGTACCATCGGCGCTGGAGGTCTTAGCTTCCGAGTTCGGGATGGGATCGGGCGTTGCCCCTCCGCTA
>JAVEVO010000128.1:0-19076 GCA_034005005.1 Myxococcota bacterium | reverse complement strand
GGTCGGGGTCGGGCTTGGCCTGATCTTCCGGTTCGGAGGTACTACCGGAGGCACGGACATCCTCGCTCGCTTGTGCCAGAAGTACCTGGGCTGGAAGATGGGGCGGACCCTCTTCGGCGCCGACCTCGTCGTGCTGGCGGTCTCCCTGGGCTATCTGAGCGTCGAGCAGGTGCTCTACACCGTGGTCGCGGTGTTCGTGGGCGCCCGGATCATCGACTTTTTGCAGGAGAGCTCCCGCTCGGCCCAGGCGGTGCTGGTGATCTCCGACCGGGGCCCCGAGATCGCCCGGCAGATCATCGAGAAGCTGCACCGCGGCGCCACGCTCCTGCACGGGGAGGGCGCCTACAGCAAGCAGCACAAGGCGGTCCTCCACGTCGTCGTCGGGCGCTCCGAGGTGCTCGAGCTCAAGCGGCTGATCCTCGCCATCGATCCGGCCGCCTTCTTCTCGGTGACCGAGGCCAACGAGGTCGCCGGGGAGGGCTTTACCCTCGACGAGTACCGCCGGCCCCTGGCGGCCTGAGCGGCCGGAGCGGCCAGAGCGGCCCTGCCGCTCGGCCGGACGCGGGAGGCCGGCGGCCAGAGACGGGAGAGCCCCGTCCGGCGCGGCCCGGCGGCCTTTTTCCCTCCCTGGACCGCGCCGCGCCTTGACCCTCCCCGGGCCCTGACGTAATCAGCTCCCCATGTGGAACGGGGACATCCTGGAGCTCTTCAAGTCCGGCGGCTTCACGCTGGGCTTCATCGTCTTCCTCTCCCTCGTCGCCGTCACCATCGCCCTGGAACGGGCCGTCAGCCTCTGGCACTTCCTGGATCGGGCCCAGGAGCTGGGGGAGACCGTGGGCCGCTGCCTCCGGCGGGGCGCCTGGGCCGAGGCCCGCTCCGCGTGCGAGCGCTCCCGCTCCCCGGTCGCGGACCTCTTCCTCCTCGGCTTCGAGCACCACGGCCGGTCCAGCGACGAGCGGCTGAAGACCGCGGTGGAGCGGGAGCGTCAGCGCATCTCCCTCGACCTGCGGCGCTGGATGTGGCTGCTGGGCACCATCGGCGCCTCCTCCCCGTTCGTCGGCCTGCTCGGCACCGTCTGGGGCACCATGCGGGCCCTGCAGGAGATCGGCCTGCAGAGCAAGACGGGCATCGAGGTCGTCGGTCCGGGCATCGGCGAGGCCTTGATCACCACCGCGTTCGGCATCCTCGTCGGGCTCGAGGCGATCCTCTTCTACAACGGCTTCCAGTCGAAGCTGCACCGGGTCGCCCTGGAGCTGAAGCACCTCACCGACGAGTTCCTGGAGAGCCTGGCCGACGCCGCGCCGGCGGCCCCGGCTCCGGCTCCGGCCCCGCTCGCGGCGGAGGACACGGCCGCGTCGCCGGCACCGGGCCTCGCCCCCGCGGCCGCCTCCCGGGAGGGCTGACGTGGCCGTCGACAGCCTGCCCGAGGAGGAGATGGGCGAGGGTGGACACCTCCTCGCCGAGATCAACGTCACCCCGCTCATCGACATCTTCCTCGTGCTGTTGATCATCTTCATGGTCACCTCGTCGATCCTCTCGGAGAGCGGCGGCACCGGCCTGAAGGTCAACCTGCCCGCGGGGGAGGCCCGGCTCGAGGCCCGGGGCCGGCAGTTGCTCGTCGGCATCGCCGCGTCCGGCGAGGTGGTGATCGAGGGCCGGCCGGTGCCCCGGGACCTCCTGACCGCGACCTTCCAGCAGGCCCTCGCACAGGACCCGGAGGTCGTCGTGGTGCTGCACGCGGACCGGCAGAGCTTCACCGGCGAGGCGGTGGAGGTCATGGAGCTCGCGAAGCGCGCCGGAGTGCGCCACCTCGGCATCGCCACCCGCCAGCAGGGCGGGAGATGACCCTCCCGGTCGATTCGCCCTTCCTGCCCGGGCCCCGTTTGGGGTAGAGCAAGGAGGCCATGCCGCGGCCACTCGTCCGGCGGCTGGCCAGGAGTCCCATGCCACTCGGACCGACCCCTCCTCCTCCGCCAACGACGACGTCTGCGGGAGCGCTGGCCGGCCTGCGGGTCGTCGAGCTGGGGGAGCCCCTCGCCGCGCCCCTCGTCGGCCTGCTCCTCGCCGAGCAGGGGGCGGAGGTCGTGCGCGTCGTCGATCCGGGCACCCTCCCTGCGGACGCGCTGCTCGACGGCATCCTCGCCCGGGGGAAGACCCAGCTCTCCCTCGACCTCTCCGGGCCCGCAGGGCGGGACCAGTTGCAGCGCCTGGTCCGCCGGGCCGACGTGCTCGTGGAGAGCGTGGGCGCCGCGGACCGGCAGCGGCTCGGCCTCGACCCGGAGACGTTGCGGGCCACGGCGGCGCCCGGGCTGGTGAGCTGCAGCCTGACGGCGTTTCCCCCCGGGGATCCGCAGGGCGCCGGGCTGCCCGGCCACGAGCCGGTGGCCGCGATGCTGGGCTACGTCTACGCCACCCCGCTGGGCTCCCCACGGCACCACGAGCTGCCCATCGCCTCGGTCATGGCCGCAGGCTTCGCGGCCAATGCCCTGGTGGCCGCCCTGATCGCCCGGACGACCAGCGGCCGCGGGCAGGCGGTCGAGGCCTCCCTGTTCGAGTCGGGCCTCTTCTCCCAGTTGCTGCAGCTCCTCATGAAGTCGGGAGTCCCCCGCTCCTTCATGCCCCTGCGCATGGCGAGCACGCCCTTCATGGGGGCCTGGCCCTGCGCGGACGACCGCTACCTCTACCTGCACATCACCGTGCCCGCGCACGCGGTCCTGGCCCTCGAGCTGCTGGAGCAGGCGGGCCATGGTGACGAGGTGGCCGAGCTGCGCCGCTGCCTCTCGCCCGCGACCCTGAAGGACCCGAGCCGGGTGCAGAGCGTCGACGAGGCACACACCATCCGCCGGATCCTCGGCGGGATCCTCCGCCGGCGGCCGGCCGACGAGTGGGAGGGGCTGTTCGGCACGGAGCTCTGCTGCATCAAGGTGCGCACCGCGTCCGAGTGGCTGCGGGACAGCGCGGCCTCGGGCATGGCCGATGCGTGCGATCTCGACGATCCCCTGCTCGGCCCCCTGCACGCGCCGGGCGCGGCCGTCTGCGACGAGGCCGCGCCGCCCGTGCTCCGGGCTCGCACCCTGCTCGCAACGCCCGACGAGCTGCTGGCCCGCTGGGAGGCGGCTCCCTCCGCCGCGACCGCGGCCTTGCCCGCGCCCGCCCCCGCCGGGACCTGGTCCTCCCGGCCGCCCCTGCACGGGCGGCGGGTCATCGATTTCTCCCGGGTCATCGCCGGGCCCATGGCCGCCCGGCTGCTGGCCGAGCTCGGGGCGGAGGTGCTGTCGGTGACCTCCCCGACGCTCCTCGACTGGGCCCTGTCCTTCCACCTGCTGTTCAACGCGGGCAAGCGCTCGGTGACCCTCGACTTCACCACCCCCGAGGGCAAGCAGACCCTCTGGGCCCTGCTCGAGAAGTTCCAGCCCGACGCCCTGGTCCTCAACTACCGCAGCCTCGAGGTGGCCCAGGCCGCGGGCCTCGACCCGACCACGGTCCGGGGGCGCTTCCCGGGCCTCGTCTACTCCTACCTCAACGGCTACGGGATCACCGGCGAGTGGCAGATCCGTCCGGCCTTCGAGCAGGTGGTCCAGGCGGTCACGGGGATCCAGACGACCTACGGCCAGGGCGGGCGGCCCCGGCTGCTGCCGATCCCGATCCTCGACATCGGCTCGGGGCTGCTCGGTGCGTACGCCGCGCTCCTCGGGCTGTACAAGCGGGCGACGGGCGGCGAGGGGAGCTTCTGGTCCACCCACATGACCAGCATGGCGATGTTGCTGCAGGTCGGCAGCATCGCGGACGCGCAGCGGCAGGCCGCGGCCGGGCCGCGAGGCGTGACCCGGCGGACGGCCGAGGACCCCCGGCGGCGGATCGTCTCCGGGATCTTCCGGGCGCTGGACGGCCACGCGCTGGTCGCGGGACCTCGAGGTGAGGTGACCCGCTGGCTGGCGAGCCTGGGGATCCCGCTCCCGGACGGCCAGCCCCTGGCCGCGGCCCTCGCGCCCCACCGGCACCGCCTGCTGCTCCGCACGATCGCCGGCTGGCAGGCCACCCTCCAGGAGGCGGGGGTGCGCGACGTCGCGCTCGTGCCCTCCCCCTCCACCCGGGGGCTGCTGGCCAACCTGCAGCAGCGCTTCGTCGGGCCACGCCCCCCCCTGTGCAAGAAGCACTACCCGGGCCTCGGCCTGCTCGCGTTCCAGCGGGCTCCCCTGCACCTCCGGGCGACCCCCGCTGCGGACCTCGATCCCCCGCCAGTGCGTGGTGCGGACACCGTCGCCGCCCTCGCGGAGATCGGGGTGTACCTGCCCGAGGGGACCGGGTTGCTGCCCTATCCCCCGGACCAGCCCCTGCTCCCCTGGCTGCTCCAGGCCGCACGCTGGGGGCTGTACGCCATGCGTTCTGGTACTTTCTGACCAAGCCGGCACGAGATCGGCGTCCTCTGCGCGAGCGTCGACACGCGGTGAAGCCAGGCCCCGAGCAGATCGGCCCTCACCGCGCGGCGCCGAGCGGCGAGAGACGGCCCCTCCCCGCCCCCTCAGCAAGCCCTTGAGCAAGAGCCGGCTTCCGGCTAGACGCGCCGCATGAGCCTGATCGTCCTCGAGCATGCCTCCCTCTCCTTCGGTGCCCAGCGCATCCTCACGGACGCCAGCCTGCGCATCGGCGAGAAGGAGCGCATCGGCCTCGTCGGGCCCAACGGCGCGGGCAAGTCGACCCTGCTGAAGGTGCTCATGGGCGAGCTGGCCCTGGACGGCGGCAACCTGATCCACGCCCGCGGCCTGGCCATCGGCTACCTGCCCCAGGACGTGCAGGAGCTAGCGGGCGGGACGGTGCTCGGCTCGGTGCTGGCCACGGTGCCGGGCCGGCTGCAGACCCAGGCGCGTCTCGCGCAGACCGAGCAGGAGCTGACCAGCAGCGAGGACGAGGAGGAGCAGCTCCGGCTCGCGGGGCTCCTCGGCGAGCTCGCGGACCTGCTGGAGCACTACGAGACCTACTACGGCGAGCCCCGGGCGCGCAGCATCCTCCTCGGCCTCGGGTTCCGCCCGGACGAGCTCTTGCGCCCCCTGGCCGAGCTCTCCGGCGGCTGGAAGATGCGCTGCGCGCTCGCGGGCCTGCTCTTCCGCCAGCCCGACGTGCTCTTCCTCGACGAGCCGACCAACCACCTCGACCTGCCCTCGGTGCTCTGGCTCGACCGCTTCCTCGACGGGCTCTCCTCCGCGGTGGTGCTCATCAGCCACGACCGGGCCTTCCTCAACCGCCACGTCGCCCGGGTGCTGTCGTTCGAGCCCGAGGGGCTGCGCAGCTATACGGGGGACTACCAGTCCTACCTCGTCCAGCGGGACCTCGAGGAGGAGGTCCGCAGCCGCAGCCTCGAGAACCGGGAGCGGGTGCTCGAGCGCACCGAGCGCTTCGTCGAGCGGTTCCGCGCCAAGGCGACCAAGGCGCGCCAGGCCCAGGCCCGGGCCCGGCGGGTCAAGCGGATGCTCGCGGAGCTGGAGGCCGACCGCCCCGCCACCCGGCGCAAGGCCCTCTCCTTCTCCTTCCCGCCGATCCCGCCGAGCGGCCGGGACGTCCTGCTGCTGGAGGGGGTGAGCAAGGGCTTCGGCGCCACCCCGCTGTTCCGGGAGCTGACCCGGGGCGTCTACCGGGGGGAGCGGATCGTCGTCGTCGGCCGCAACGGCGCGGGCAAGACGACCCTGCTGCGGCTGATGGCCGGGGACCTGCTGCCCGACGGCGGGCGGATCCGCCGGGGGGCCGGCGTGCGCATCGGCTACTACGCCCAGCACATGAGCGACGGGCTCGACTTCTCCCGGACCGTGGTCGAGGAGGTGCGCGCGGCCAGCCCGAGCGCCAGCGAGAGCTACGTCCGGGGTGTCTGTGGCGCGTTCTTGTTCTCGGGGGACGACGTCGACAAGACCGTGGGGGTGCTCTCGGGTGGCGAGCGGGCGCGGGTCCAGCTCGCCCGGCTGCTCGTCGACCCGGGCAACCTGCTGCTCATGGACGAGCCGACCAACCACCTCGACGTGCAGGCCGCGGACGCGCTGGCCGAGGCCCTCGACGGCTTCGACGGCACCCTGGTCTTCGTCTCCCACGACCTCGGCTTCGTGGACCGGCTCGCGACCAAGGTCTGGGACCTCGAGCACGGTGAGCTGGAGGAGTTCCCCGGCCGGTTGCACGAGTACCTGGAGCTGCGGGCCCGGCGGGAGGCCGAGGCGGCCGGACCGCCCGCGGGGCCGACCGCGGGGAAGGGGGCGCCGACGGGGAAGGGGGCGCCGACGGGGAAGGAGGCGCCGACGGGGAAGGGGACGCCGACGGAGAAGGGGGCGACGACGGGGAAGGGGGCGACGACGGAGAAGGGGCCGACCGCGGGGAAGGGGGCGCCGGAGACGAAACACCACCCCGCCGCCCCGCGCGCGCCGGTGGCCCCCACGAGCCGGTCCGAACCTCCGGTCGCAGCCCAGGCCGCCCGCCCGGACGCCCCCCCGACCTCACCTCCGCAGCCCGCCCCCCGGGAGCAGGAGCACGAGGGGAGACGCGCCCGGGAAGAGGCCACGCGTCGCCAGCTCGAGGAGCGGATCGCGAAGCTGACCGTCCAGCAGAAGGAGCTGGAGAGCCAGCTCGCGGCCCCGGAGCTCTACCTCGACCAGGCCCGGTTCCACCCCCTGCTCCGTCAGTACCAGGACATCCAGACGAAGGTCACGGAGCTGCAGGCGCGGCTGGACCGGGCACGAAGAGAACGGCGCTAACTGCGATCGGTTGCCCCCTGCCTGACTGGTGCAGCCATGCTGCCGGGTGGGGGCAGACCTGGTCGAAGCTGACCTGCTGGGTGCCGGCCGACAGGTCGGCACCTCATCCCGGACCGGCGCGCCGGCGCCAGCCCCACCCCAGGAGCAGCCCCAGCAGGAGCAACCCCACCGCCGATGCTGGCGTGGGCGCCGAGGTGGCGACCAGCCGGCAGCCCGCGCCCCGGATCAGCTCCGACCTCCTGGCCGGGCCTCCCGGCCCCGCGTCGCGCCCGGCCCCGGCGTCCTCGCCCCCCAGGTCGTGTGCCGTGCCGGAATCGGCCGGGTGGACATCGGCGCCGCCACCGCCCCCGTCGGCCAGCCCCAGGTCCGGGTCGGTCCCGCTGTCCGGGTCGGTCCCGCTGTCCGGGTCGGTCCCGCTGTCCGGGTCCACCCCGGAATCGGGCGCGGGAGGCTGGCAGACGCCGCCGCGGCAGCTCCCGCCCCCGCCGCAGGGGGTGCCGTCCCCGACCGGCGCGAACCGACAGCCCGCCGCGCGGTCGCAGCCGTCCGTGGTGCAGTCCTCCTCGTCCCGGCAGTCGAGGGGCGCGCCGGCCTGGCAGGTGCCTCCTACACAGCGCTCACCGCCGTTGCAGACGTCACCGTCCGCGCAGTCCTCGTCCCCGCGGCAGTCGGGCTCGCCGACGCACGCGCCCTCCGCGGTCTGCAGCTCGATGTCCATGCCGTAGTAGAAGTGCAGGATGTCGACGTAGCCACGCCCCCGCTGCGAGAGGCAGTTCGCCCCGTTCTGGGACTGACAGCCGCGGTTGGCGTAGTTGCCGGCGTTGACCCAGCCGAGGCGGGTCTGGATCACGTCGCTGCCGCTGCGGCCCCAGTTGTAGGTCACCCAGCCCTCGGTGCCCGTGGGGTCGCGATCGCCCGCGGCCGCGACGCAGTCTTCGGTCGAGGGGATCGCACCGGCGACGTAGAAGGCGCAGAGCAGGGTGTTCCGGTAGCTGAGGAACTGGCCCGAGGTCTCCTCGACCGCCCGGCGGTGCTGGTCCCCCGGCTCGCGGCCGCAACTGTAGACCTGGTCCGACTGGCCGTCGCGGATCGAGCCCGCGCTGGCCATCTTGTAGTACAGGAAGCTGCGCGCGGCGACCGCCTGGGCCTTGAGGGCCTCGAAGCCGGCGCCGCCGTTCTCGCAGTTGACGACGTGGGGGAGGTAGTCGGTCTCCGTCGGCACCCCGCCGATCCCCACCACCTGCGCGGTACAGTATGCCGTGAGCGGGAGTTGCAGGAGGCCCAGCAGGCGGGTCTCGTCGACCTGATCGGAGCAGCCGGGGCCCACCCCGAGGCCAAGCAGCCAGAGCAGTCCGAGGGGGAGGCGCCGCCCCCCGCGGCCGGGGAGCACGAGGGGACGGGGAGCCTGCACCACGGGACCGCACCTCCTGACGGCCGCGCCGCGGCCTGGACCCAGTCTAGCGCCTGTCGGGCCCGACCGGAACAGCCGGTGCAAAGAGGCCGGCCGGGGACGGGATGCCGAGGGCCGGCGACGGGATGCCGGGGGCCGGCGACGGGAGGCCGGGGGCTGGCGACGGGAGGCCGGGGGCCGGCGACGGGAGGCCGGGCGCGGCGACCCGGCGGGCGAGCTCCTCCAGCTCCTGGAGCTGGGCGGGCGGGCCGCCCTGGCGGCGCAAGGCCGCGAGGGGCGCCGCGGCCGCCGCCGGGTCACCGGTGAGCAGCAGGAAGCGGGCGAAGTTCGCGGCGCAGTCGCGGCAGTCCGGCGCCAGCAGGTAGGCCTGGCGCAGGTGGTGGGCGGCCGGGGCGAGCAAGCCTTGCTGGTGCAGCAGGGTGCCGAGGTACGAGTGGGCCGCGGCCCAGGTCGGCGCGAGCTCCACCACGCGGGCGTACGCGGCCGCAGCGCGGTCGAGGTCGCCGACCAGTCGCTCCTCCTCGGCCAGGCCGAACCAGGCCCGGGCCGAGCGGGGGGTCACGACCACCGCGCTGGTGAAGAGCGTGCGGTTGCTCTGCCAGTCCCCCGTGCGGACCGCGGCGCGCACCGCGTGGCCCCCGAGCAGCAGGAGCACCAGGCCGACGCCGAGGAGCTGACGACCACGACGGGCGTCGGGCCCGGACCGCGGGCCCAGCGCGCCGCGCAGCAGGTCCGCGCACAGCAAGGCGAAGCCCAGGGAGGGCAGGTACAGCAGCCGCTCGGCGAAGACCGTCGGGATGAGCACCACGAGGTTGGCCACCGGCAGATAGCCGGCGAGCAGGAGGAGCAGGCCGAGGGCTCGCGCGGGCCGGCGACGTCGCCAGTACAGCAGCGCCGCGGGCAGCAACGCCCAGGCCACCAGCCCCGCGAGGACCTCGACGCTCCCGGGCGAGGTCCAGGGCAGGATCTCCGGGAAGCTGTAGTCCGCGGAGAGCTCCAGGGGCACCAGGAGCAGGCCGAGCGTCCGGGAGAGCAAGGCCGCGGCGGTCCAGAGCCGGGAGAGCCCCCCGGCGTCGACCAGGGGATTGCTCTGCAGGCCGACCGTGGCCCCGAGCCCCCCGAGCGCGTGCAGCCGCAGGGCCAGGTAGACGAGCACCGCGAACCCACACCCCACCAGGGCCCCGAGCCAGACCCGCCGGGTGGGGGTGGGGCGGGGCGAGCGCTGCAGGAGGGCCTCGCCGAGGAGCAGCCCGACGAAGCCGATCGCGGTCTCCTTGGCGAGCAGGGCCAGCAGCAGCAAGGGGCCGACGAGCCACGCCCCACGCCGGGATCCGCTCCCGGCCACGCCCCAGGCCGCCAGCCCGAAGCAGGTCGCCAGCACGTCGGCCCGCCCGACGATCCCCGCGACGTTCTCCGTGTGCAGGGCGTGGACCGCGACCAGGGCGGACGTGAGCAGGGCGAGGTCGAGCCGCGCGAGGCGCCGCCAGAGGACGAGGAACAGCAACAGGACCGTCGCACCATGTAGAAGCAGATTCGTGAGATGAAAGAACCAAGGATCTCCGCCACCGACGCGCCAATCCAGGAGGAAGGTCACGGTCGTCAGGGGACGAAACGAGCCGGAGACCGCGCCCCGGGGGTCCCCCCAGAAGCCGCTGGTCAGCAGCCCGGCCGGATCCGCGGGCCCGGTGACCAGGGGGTTGTCGACCACCGCCCGACGGTCGTCGAAGACGAAGCCCCCCTCGAGGCTGCGGACGAACGGCCCGATCGCCAGCGCCAGGAGGAGCACGCCGAGCAGCCAGCGTCGCCCGGCCGGGAGACCGGCGAGCAGGTCGGCGGAGCCAGCGGCCGGTGGGGGGGAGAGATCCATCGCAGGCAGAGCATTAGCCCTGGGCCGCCCGGCCCGTCAAGGAGCAGCGGACCAGGGCCACCGGCCGCGGGCGGGGGGGCTTGCCCGGCGCGGGGAGCGACCCCATCTTGGCCAGACCCATCGGACGGGGGCCGGACGCCGGACTCCCGCGGAGGTCGGACCGTGAGCACCACGCGAGGGTTGCGGCTGGGGTTGTGCTGCCTGTTCGTGGCCGAGCCCGTGCGCTTCCGCACGACGACGGTGCAGGCCCTCTCCCGGCTCTCCCGGGGAGAGCAGCTCGCGAAGCTCTCGGCCATCGGCCTGGCCAACGCGGAGAACCTGCTGCTGGCAGTCCAGACGGTGCAACGGCTGGGGATCGGCGCGTTCCGCATCACCTCCCCCCTCTTCCCGCGCATGACCCACCCCACGGCCGGCTACACCCTCGAAGAGCTGCCGGACGGGGCCCACGTCCGCCGCCTGCTGGAGCAGGTGCGAAAGCTCGCCGCGGCCGGCGGGACCCGCCTGAGCTTCCATCCCGACCAGTTCGTGGTGCTCTCCTCGCCTCGCCCCGAGGTCGTGGACAGCTCCCTGCGCGAGCTTCAGTACCACGGCCTGCTCGCCGAGCTCGTCGGCGCCGAGACCATCAACCTCCACGCGGGCGGGGTCTACGGCGACAAGCAGGCCGCGCTCGACCGCTTCCGCCGGGCGTTTGTGCGGCTGTCGCCGCAGGTGCAGCGCCGGCTGAGCGTCGAGAACGACGACCGCAGCTACACCGTCGCGGACCTCCTGCCCCTGAGCGCCGACCTGCGCATCCCCCTGGTCTACGACGTCCACCACCACCGCTGCCTCCCCGACGGGCTGAGCGAGGAGCAGGCCACCGCCCATGCCCGGGCCACCTGGGAGGAGCTCGGGCGGGAGCCCTACTTCCACGTCTCCTCCCCGAAGGCCGGCTGGGGCGGGGGCGACCCGCGGCCCCACGCCGACTACCTCGACCCCCGGGACTTCCCGGCAGGCTGGCGGGGGCAGGAGCTCACCGTCGACGTCGAGGCCAAGGCCAAGGAGCTGGCCGTGCTGCGGCTGCAGGCCGCCCTGCGGCGCTGATCGCCGCTTGACAGCCGCCCGGGCCTCCCGGATGCTCGGGGCCGGCCCGGACCAGCCCACCAGGAGACCGCATGGGGGAGCCGCCGCTCGATGTCCTGCTCGATCTGACGCCCCTGGACACCCCCTCCCGCTACCGGGGGATCGGCCGCTACGTGCGCGGCCTGGCCCGGGCGCTGGCGGCCCTGCCCGCGACGCCGCAGCCGGGGCTGACCGTCGCGGGGCTGATCCGCAGCCGGCCGGGCCGCGGCCCGCTCGTCGACCCTACCTTGCGCTATGCCGGCGACCCGGCGCGCCACCCCGGCTGGCTGGACTATGCGACCTACCTCGCGGGACGACGCGTCGCGCTGGGGACTCTGGCCCACTCCGCCGGGGCCCGGCTGCTGCACCTCACGGATCCCCGCGGCACCCTGCTCGACGGGCGGACGCCCCGGCTGGTGACCTGCCACGATCTGATCCCCCTGCTGTTCCCCGAGGAGTACCTCGCGCCGCTGCCCGGCGCTTCCCTGCTGCAGCGGCTGCGGGACCTCGCCCGCTACCGGCTGCCCCACCGGATCCTCGCGGTCAGCGAGGCGACCCGCCAGGACCTGGTGGCCCGCCTCGGCCTCTCCCCGGACGCGATCGACGTGGTGCACCACGGGGTCGATCACGAGCGCTTCCGGCCCTCGCCGGGAGGGGCCGCCGAGCCGGCCGAGGCCGCACGGATCGCGGGGCTGCTGGGGAGTGCGGAGCCCTTCCTGCTGTACGTCGGCTCGGGCGACCCCCGCAAGAACCTGCCCCTGCTGGTGCAGGCGTTTTCCGACTCGGGGCGGGCGCGCGAGGTGCGGCTGGTGCTGGCCGGCCGCCTGAGCGCGCGGCAGCGGCTGCCCATCGAGCGGGCCGTGCGCGAGACCGGGCTGGGCGAGCGGGTGCTCTTTGCCGGCTTCGTCGCCGAGGACGATATCCCCGCCTTGTACCGCCGCTGCCTCGCCCACGTCTTCCCGTCCTCGTACGAGGGCTTCGGCCTCCCCGTGCTCGAGGCCATGGCCTGCGGTGCACCGACGGTGACGACCCCGGCCTCCTCCCTGCCCGAGGTCGCAGGGGAGGCCGCGCTGCTGGTTCCGGCGCGGGAGCGCGCGCCCCTGGCCGCGGCGATCCGGCGGCTGGTGGACGAGCCCGCCTTGCGCCAGGAGCTGCGGACCCGGGGCCTGGACCAGGCCGCCCGCTTCACCTGGGAGCGCTGCGCCCGGGAGACCCTGGCGGTCTACCGGCGCACCCTCGACGGGCTGGCGCGCTGATGCCCCTCCCGGCAGACGGCTCCCTCCCGGCAGACGGCTCCCTCCCGGCGACCGCGACCACGCGCCCGGGCGGCTACCCGACGGGAGACGCCGCGGCCTGGCGGGCGCGCTACCAGCCCTTCGTCGCGACCCGCCTGGTGCACGCCCAGCCGGCCGCGCCCCGGGTCAGCGTCGTGCTGGTCGCCTGGAACACACCCCGGCTGGTCGTGCCGTGCCTGGAGGCGATCCGGCGGCAGCAGGGCTTCGGGCGGGACGACCTGGAGGTGATCTTGGTGGACAACGGCGGGCTCGCGCCCGCCCGCGCCGCATTCCCCGGGCTGGTCGATCTCGAGCTGCGGCTGACGCACAACGTGCGCCTCTGCCCGGCCCGCAACCTCGGCGTCGCGGAGGCCCGGGCGCCGCTGGTGGCCTTCCTCGACGACGACGGCCTGATCGAGCCCGACTATCTGCAGCGAGCCCTCCCCTACTTCACGGACCCGACGGTCGCCGCGGTGCGCAGCCGGATCGTCTGGCGCGCCCACCGCTACTTCACCTTGCTCGCGAGCCACTACGATCGTGGCCCGCAGCCCGTGGCGGACTGCCTGGTCACCGAGGGGAGCTCCCTGGTGCGACGCGACCGCTTCCTCGAGGTCGGCGGCTTCGCGGAGGAGCTGGCCGGGCACGAGGGCATCGACCTGACCTTCCGGCTCCAGGCCCAACACCCCGAGACGAAAGTCCTGTACGCACCCGATGTGGTGATGCGTCATGACTACGTCGACTCCTGGGCGAAGTTCTTCCGCAAGAGCAGCCAGTACTCGCACATCGATCAGACGGTGGCCGGCCGGGGCCCCGAGCTGGCGGCCTTCCTGCGGGGCTACTTCGGTCGGCGCTTCGCCACCCACCCGCGCCGGCTGGACGAGCGGCTGGCCCTGCTCCTGCTGCGGGGGCTGCAGCGAGGCGTGCAGCGGACGGCCCGGCTCGGGAGACGGCTGGTCGGCGAGTCGCGCCCGGCCTGAGGCGCCTGGCCGGAGGCGCCCGGATCAGCCCCTGATCGCGAGCTTCTCCTCGACCTTCGCCATGATCCGGGCGATGCGCGACTCCCAGGAGTTCTCCCGGGCCGCGGCCAGGCGCTCCTCCCGGCCCTGCTCCGCCGCGCCGGGCGCGACGCTGGCCTCGCAGTGCCGGACGAACTCCTCCGCGGTCGTCGCGACCCGGACCAGGTGCCGGTACTCCGCGAGCGCGGGCAGGTCGGAGACGACCACCGGCTTGCCCGAGCCGAGGAACTCGAAGAACTTGATGGGGAAGACGGACTCGGTGTAGCCGTTGAGCCGGTAAGGGATCACCGCCACGTCGAAGCCCTTGAGGTAGCCGGGGAGGTCCGCGTAGGCGCGGGGCCCGAGGAGGTGGACGTTGGGCCGGGAGGCTAGGCGATTCACCTCGGTGGACGCGTCGGCCAGGCCGACCGGACCGATCAGCACGACGCTCCAGCGTGGGTGGCGGTCCGCGAGCTGGATCAGCCACTCCTGGTTGAGCTTGTAATCGCTCAGCGCGCCGACGAAGCCGACCCGTGGTCCGGGCAACCCAATGATATCCTTGGGGATCGCGGTCTGCTCCGCCATGGCCAGGCCGAAGTGGGCCGCATCGCCGACGTTGTGCACGAGGTGGGTGTTCGCCGGGTTGAGGGGGCGCCGGGCCTCGTACAGGGGGCGGCTGGTGGTGAAGACCAGGTCCGCCTCCCGGCAGAGTCGCTCCTCGCGCTCGACGAGCCAGGGACGGCTCCGGCGGTACGCGGGGAACGCGGCGTAGTTGTCGACGCAGTCGTAGATCAGCAGCTCGCGGGGCAGGCGGGACAGGGCCGCCGCGAAGCCGGGGTGGTAGACCCACAGCAGCGGCCGCGTGATCCTCTCCCGCTCGAGGAAGCGTCGCAGCAGCCGGACCTTGAAGTCGTACTCGAAGAAGTCCCGCAGCGGCTGGCCGGGCGGCAGCAGGTCGAGCAAGGGTGGCGCATAAGAGCCCGCGACGTACAGGGAGCCGTGGCGCCGGGCCACCCCATCGGTCAGCAGCCGGACCGGGAGCAGGGCCTCGGCCGGCCGGCGCCGGAGCCGGTCGAGCAGGTAGCCCGGCAACTGCCGCAGCCCGTGGTCGACGTGGATCACCCGGTGGCTGGCCGCCAGCCGGCTCATGATGTGCTGCTTGTTGGTCCAGAGGGGCTCGTCCCAGCGCTGGGACGAGAGGCAGAGGATGGTGCTGGGCTCGCGCTCCGCCATGGCCAGGCTCCTCGATACCAGGGGGTGAGGGGGTGTCAAGGGAGCGAGGAGCGCGGAGCGAGGAACGAGGAACGAGGAACGAGGAGCAAGCACGAGCACGAGCACGCGACACGACGCGACCCGACTGTCCGAGGAAGCCAGGAAGAGAGGAGGGCATGAAGAGGTCGAACGATGACTTTCTTCCTGCCTTCCTCAGCGATCCGGACTCGTCCCCGAGCTCGAGCCCGTCACGCCGCCAGGGGATCGTCGATGGTCAGGGGTTGGTGCCGGAATCCTGCCGCAAAGCCTCCTCGAACCATCGCGACGAGGGCCTGGGGGGATTCGCGGGTTCACTCCCCGTGTGCGTGGCTCAGTCCGCCATGACCTCGGCGAGCGTGCGGGCGGTGAGGATCCGCTCGGACCAGCGCTCCAGCTCCGCGGGGCCGGCGGCCTCGATCCGGGCGACCACCGCGCGGGGCAGCCGGCGGAAGCGGAGGCGCAACTGCCGCACCAGGAGGAGCCGCTGGCCCTCCTGTCGGCCTTCCTGTCGACCTTCCTCCCTGCCTTCCTCCCGGCCTTCCTGTCGGCCTTCCTGTCGGCCCTTCTCCCAGCCCTCCTCCCGGCCCTTCTCCCAGCCTTGCTGGAGCCACTTCTCCGCGAGGGTCATGATCGCCTCCTGGGCCTCGGGCAGGTCGGAGTCAGCGAACAGGACCTGCAGATCCTGCTCCGTCACGTCTCTGCCCACCGTCAAACAATACTCTAAGACCAGGCAGACCGCTTGCCAACCGTCGCTCAGCACGGCCTGCACGAACAGGGACTTCAGCCGCGGCAACGTGCTCGCGAAGTCCGGCTCCTGGGCGTGCTTCAGCACGAGCAGCGTCAACTGCGTCAATGCCTGCTCCTTCAGCTTCTCGTCCGGAACGGCCGAGAGGTCCTCGAGCAGCACGCCGAAGTCGGGGATGTAGGGGCCAAGCTGTTCCAGCACTGCGGCCGGCGCCGCGAGGGCTTCGCGGAAGCGACGCGGGCCGGGCCAGGCTCCGGGACCATGGTACAGCACGCAGGGCACCACCGGCGGGAGCTGCACGGTCTCGGGGTGCTGCCGCTCCCAGGTCTCCCAGATCCGGGCCAGGTAGCGCTGCAGCCGGCAGAGCAGCCGTGGGTCGGCGCGGCTCTGGTGCTCGAAGAGCAGGTAGACCAGCATGGGCGAGCCCGCGAGCTGCACCTGGAAGAGCAGGTCCGACTCCCGGGTGCGCAGCCGGCTGTCGACGTAGCTCCCGGACACCGTCCGCACCGTCCCCGGGTCGAGGGCGCCGGCCAGGCGCGCCGGCAGCAGCCCTCGGAGGTGAGCGAAGCCCCGCCGCGGGTCGCCGAAGACGCCCTTGAAGAGCCGGTCGTGGGGATTGCCGTCGGCCATGCCTCCTCCTCACCCGCGGGCGGGACCGCAGGACGCGGGACGCTTCCGGCGCGGGACGCGAGGCAGGCCGAGCAGGCTCTGTGCCAAGCTCAACAGAACGGTGATTCCAGCAAGTTGACTGCTCCGGCCAGTATCGGGCGGGCCCGGCTGTCCGCCCTACCGGACGCGCTCGTCCGGGCCACCGGACGAGCACGAGCACGAGCACGAGCACGCAGAACGAGCACGAGCGCGAGCTGAACGCAGAACGAGCGCGGGCGCACGGGCTCTCCGCGGAGCGTGGCGCTCGAGACCGCAGGCCGGGGCGGAGCGGTTGACAAGCTCCTCGCCCGGCGGTAGGCAGGTGCGTCCGCCTCGTCGCGGCGCCGGCCGCGAGCCACGCGCCGCCCCACGTGGCCTGCCGGTGCCGCTGGCGGCCGTGTGCGGCGGGGGATCGGCCCGCGGGCGGGGGCCACCGCCGAGGGAGCTCGCCGTGAGCAGGTCCGCCGCGTGACGCCCCCGACTGCCCCCGCTCCCCGCAGCTCCTTCCTGGTGAACCTCTGCTCCTACTACGTCGGCGACGCGTGCGGGCTCGTCGGCTTCGTGGTCCTCACCCCCATCCTGCTGGAGTACCTGGGCCGGGCGCAGTATGGCCTGATGGCCGTGGCCGGGGCCGTCCTCGGCTACCTGGGGCTGCTGGACCTGGGGCTCAAGCCGACGCTGACGCGCTACGTCGCCGCGGCCGAGGCCGTGGGCGACCGCGCCCGGACCGCGGCCCTCATCAGCTCGACCCTCGTGCTGTTCACGGGGCTGGGCCTCGTCGGCCTCCTCCTCGCCCTGATCGTCAGCCGCTTCGTGGGGCCGCTCTTCGACGTCGACGCGGCGCTGCTGCCCGTCTGCGCCCTGTTCTTGGCCCTCAAGGGGGTCCAGTTCGCGGTCGCCTTGCCCCTGGGCACCTACGAGAGCGCGAACTACGGCACCAACGACATCGCCCGGATGAACGGGATCCGCAGCCTGGGGAGCCTGCTCGAGCTCGGCGGGACGCTGTTGGTCGTGTGGCTCGACGGCGGGCTCCCCGCCCTGGCGGGGATGGGGATCGGCATCACCGTGGTGACCGGGCTGCTCAACCGCCGGGTGCTGCGCGCCGCCCTGCCCGGGCTGCGGATCCGGCTCGCCCTGGCCCGGGCCGCGATCGTCCGGGAGCTGTTCGGCTACTCGTTCTTCTTCTTCCTCGACTCGGTCATCGTGCTCCTCGTGTTCAAGACCGGGGAGCTGGTCATCGGCACCCTGCTCGGGGTCTCGGCGGTCGCCACCTACGCCATCCTGGGGCAGGCCAGCCGGGCGCTGATGGCCGCGATCTTCCGTATCTCCGGGACGTTGTACCCCTCCTTCTCGGCCCTGGCCGCGCGCGGCGACCAGGCCGAGCTGCGGCGGCTCTTCACCCGGGCCATGGACGGCGCGCTGCTGCTCGCCACGGGGACCGCCCTGCTGCTCGGCTTCTTCGGCACCGCGGTCGCCCGCCGCTGGCTGGGCGTGGACGACGTGGAGGCGGGCGTCCTGATCTGCTTCGCCGGGGTGATCCTGACGCACACGCCGGTCTCCCTCGCGTCCAAGTACCTCGCCGCGGCGGGGCTGTTGCCCCGGCTCGTCGTCCCCTCGGTGCTCGAAGGGCTGGGCAACCTGGGGCTGAGCATCGTGCTCACCGGGAGGTTCGGCGTGACCGGCGTCGCGGCCGCGACCCTCGTCGCCCAGTTGCTGACGACGACCTGGTACAATCCCCGGCTGGCCTGCCGCAGCATGGGCCTGCCGGCCGGGAGGTTCTTCCTCGAGCGCGGGCAGCGGGTCGCCCTGGCCGGTCTGCCCACGCTGGTCCTGGCGGCCGGCCTGTACTGGCTCGTCGATCCAGAGAAGTCATTGATCCGACTGATCCTTTGCCTCGTCGCCAGCGCCCTGGTCCACACGGCCAGCGCTGCCTTCCTCTGGCGCCGGGTGCACGGACGACGGACGGGGCGACCGGGTGGCGAGCTCCCCCCGCCGGCGGCTCCCCCCGGCTCCCACCCCGGAGGACACGCCTGATGGTCGCACCGGCCGTGGTGACCGCGGTGATCCCCTGCTACAACCAGGGCCGGTTCCTGGAGGAGTGCCTCGCCAGCCTCCGGGCCCAGACGCGGGACGACTGGCAGGCGATCGTCCTCGACGACGCGTCCACCGACCAGCAGACGCCGGCCCTCTGCGACGCGCAGGCCCAGGCCGACTCCCGGGTGCGGGTGCTCCACCTGGCGCCGAACCATGGCCGCGCCCTGGTGCGCAACGTCGGCATCGCGGCCGCGACCACCGAGGCGATCCTCAACCTGGACGCGGACGACGCGCTCGAGCCGACGCACTTCGCCCGGACCGTGCCCCTGCTGCTCGCCGACCCGCAGGTCGGGGTGGTCTACACCGACTACCAGCGCTTCGGCGCACGCACCGATCGCCTGCGGGGCCGCCCCTTCGACCTGGCCGCGATGTACCGCATCCGCTACGTCTGGGCCGGCAGCCTGTTCCGCAAGTCGGCCTGGGCAGCCACCCCGGGCTTCCGGGACGCGTTCCGCGACGGCAACGAGGACTACGACTTCTACCTCTCCCTCGTGGAGGCAGGCTACGTCGGCCAGTACGTGCCGGAGCCCCTGTTCCGCTACCGCTGTCACCCGGACTCGTGGACCAGCAGCGGGGTCGGTGGCGACGATCGGGTGTTCCGCACCCGGCTGGCCCTGTACGCCCACCACCAAACCGGCTTCGACCGGCATGGCGCCCGGCGGGCGTTTCTGGCCGCCACCTACGAGGACGAGGCCACGCGCGTCCTCGCGGGGGGCGACCAGGCGACGGCCCATGCGCTGCTCGGCCGGGCCTTGCGGCACGCCCCCTGGCGCCCACGGCTCTGGCGGCGCTGGCTGCAGACCGCGGGCCGCGGCCAGCCTCCTCCCGGTCCCCCGCCACCGGCGAAACTACCCTGAAGGAAAGGGGATCCCCGCCAGGACCCGGGCCTCGGCCGGTCCCTACGGCGTCCCCGGCTCCGGCCGAGGCTCGTCCCGCCGCAGGCCGTAGCGCGTCACCAGCTC
>JAVEVO010000127.1:0-19179 GCA_034005005.1 Myxococcota bacterium | reverse complement strand
CGCCGTCCGTGACCACGCCGACCGTGCCGTCGGTGAGCGTCCCCGCGGTGAAGGCTCCGGCCGCGCCCGCGGTGACCGCGCCGACCGTGACCACGCCGACCGTGACCACGCCGACCGTGCCGTCGGTGAGCGTCCCCGCGGTGAAGGCTCCGGCCGCGCCGACCGTGACCGCGCCGACCGTGACCACGCCGACCGTGACCACGCCCGCCGTGACCGCGCCGACCGTGACCGCGCCGACCGTGACCACGCCCTCGGTGACCGCTCCTACGGTGAAGTCGGGCACCGTGACCGCGCCGGAGGTGAAGTCGGGCACCGTGACCGTGCCGGAGGTGAAGTCGGGCACCGTGACCGTGCCGGAGGTGAAGTCGGGCACCGTGACCATCCCCGCGGCCACCTCGGGCACCGTCACCATCCCGGGGCCCGCAGCCGGCACCGTGACCGTGCCCGCCGCGACCGCTCCTGCCGCGACTCCCGGAAGCGTGGTCGTCACTCCGGGGACCGCGCCGACCACTCCGTCGGTGCCGGCCAAGGAGGAGAAGAAGGAAGAGAAGTCCGAGGATGATGGCCTCGGGCCCTATGTTACCATGGGACTGGGTGTTGGGCTGATCGTCCTGGGCGCGGTCTTCAGCAGCGATGCCGACGATGCCGACGGCAACGGGCCTGCGCCCGTGCCCGACAGCGACGACAAGCGGATCGCCGCGGGCGTGCTCTATGGCATGGGCGGCGTGCTGGTCGCGGCCGGCGCCACCTTGCTGGTGATCCAGTTGCTCGAGGACGGGGAGAGCAAGCCGGCGGCCCAGCAGGCTGGCCTCTTCTCCATCGGTGAGAGCCTGGCCGTCACGCCGACCGTCACGTCGAGCGGTGCCGGGTTGGGCGCCGTCTTCCGCTTCTGATGCCTGGTTCGTTCGCCGTGCGGGCGTCGCTGCTGGCCCTCGGGGGAGCCATGCTCCTCGGCGTGGCCGGGTGCGGGATCGCCATCGGTGACGCCTGCACCAACAGCTACGACTGCAACAAGGACAGCATGACCTGCGACCTCTCGGCCCCCGACGGCTACTGCCTGAAGGAAGGCTGCTGGGAGGACGGCGACTGCCCCGCGGACGGGGTGTGCGTCACGTTCCCGACGGGGGATCGCTTCTGCATGCGGGAGTGCGACGACGGCGACGATTGCCGGGACGGCTACTCCTGCATCTCCGACCTCCCCGGGCAGCCGCCTTTCTGCTACGTGCGCTGAGCACGTCGCCGAACCCCTCGCCCGCGGCCTCCCGAGATCACTTCAGGGTCAACTGACTCCGGGCGTAGACCTCTTCCTTGCCACGGACCAGCCGAGTGATTCGTAGTTCGTAAGTACCAGGCGTGAAGCGCTCGGGGCTCAGCTCGACCTTGGTGGAGAGGTTCTCCTGGCTGGCCGTCACCTGCTGACCGAACGCCTCCACGAACTCCGGCGGCTCCTTCCCGCGCAGCCGGTAGAAGGCGACGTGACACTGGGTGTCCCCGATGGGCTCATGGAAGAAGGCGATGAGGTGGACCAGCCAGGCGCCGCTCGCCGGTCGGGGCAGCTCGGCCTGATGCCGCTGGCGGAGGTAGGCGAAGAAGGACGCCTCCTCGCCCGTGGGCGTGAGGGGGATGGCCGAGGTGATCACCTTCCCGCGGAAGGCGGCCGCCGCGCTCGCCGCCTCGAGGGGGGGCGGGAGCAGGAGCACAAAAGCGACGAGCAGCAGCGCGCTCGTCAGCCGACGGGGGGAGAGGTGAGCGGGGTGGCGGCTGGTCGGGGTGTGCTGCATCTGCTCCTCCCTGGCTGAGCCGGTCCCGGCGTGCACGGGCATCCTCACCCGCGATCCGGCGCCCCCCTCCCGCTCCTGGGGCCCGTGGACGCGGGCGGCCGACTCCGGCTCATCGTTCGCTGCCGGTCGACGGGTGCCCCCCCGACCTCGTGGTCGTCGCGGGCAGGTTCACCAGCCGATAGGGGGTGCCGGTGCCGATCCCGTGACGACGGGCCTGCCCGGCGTTGAGCTCGAGCACGTGCCGGGAGGGCCGACCGCAGCCACGGGGGCTGTCGGTGAAGGGTTCGGCTCCCTCGACGACGCAGACCACGGTCCCGGCGGCGTCCAGGAAGACCAGATCCAGGGGGATGGCCGTGTTCCGCATCCAGAAGACGTGCTCGTGGTCTGCTGCGTACAGGAAGAGCATCCCCCAGGAGGGAGCCAACCGTGGACGGTACATCAGCCCGCGCACCTGCTCGGCCGGCTCCACCGCGAGCTCCACGAGGAAGCTCGAGCTCTGGCCGGTCGTGGGCTCGAAGACGACCCGGGGCCCGTTCGTCGGTCCGGTGCCGTCGAGGGCCGGTGGGATCTGGCAGCCTCCCTGCTGGCAGCGCAAGAATCCCGGGCAATCGAGGTCGCGGGCACAGCCTGGCGGGGCGGGCGCGTGAGCCGTCGCCGTCGCGGCCGGGCCTCGAGCGAGGTGGTCCGGGGAGCGTGACGCTGGCGGGGAGGTCGGCGGCGCTGGCGGGCTGCCGGGCTGGGGGCTTGCGCCACGGGCCTGGCAGCCGGTGAGCAGCAGCGCGCCCACGAGCAGGTGCCGGACGAGCAGCCGCGGCGAAGGCGAGGGGACGGCCAGGAGCTGACGCCGCCGATCAGGAGCCACGGTCATGGCGCCACCGGCAGGATCTCTTGGAGGTAGGCACGGTTCTCGGGGACGAAGACGGCGGGTCCCTGCCCGTCGATCTCGGCCCGCTCTTCGAAGGAGCGCGCGCCGCCGTTATCCATCATCGCGTTGGGGGTGTCGAACAGGTTGTGGAACTCGTCGGGCGGACCGTGGGGCAAGCTGAGCCCGAGGGAGTGGCCGACCTCGTGGGAGATGGTGTTGCCCACGAGGTTGCCCAGCACCCGGATCGCCTCGGCGATCTCCGCGGCCCGGGGCCCGTCGGGGTACTCGTCCGCCTCGACCGAGGTCCCGCAGAGGAAAGGCGCCACCCCCTCGAAGATCTCGTCGAAGCGCCGTGAGGCCAGGGAGATCGGGTTTGGCAGCAAGGTGGAGAACTGCCGGAAGGACTCGAGGAAGACTCCCCCGTACGCGAGGTAGCCGTGCTCCTCGTTGCGCGCGTTCCGGCCGCCGATCACCTCTTGCAGGCGCAGGTTGCCGACGTCCTTCGGGCTCTCACCCTCCTCGCCCGAGGTGTTGTCCAGCCCGAAGAGGTCCTGGCCGTTGGGGTCGGGGCCCCCGACCTCGATGACCATGTACTCGAGGAAGTCGGCGGGACGCTCCTCGGTGAAGTGGATGTTGACCCCGGTGTAGTCGCGAGTCACCACGCTCAGGATCTGCTGGCGGATCTCCCGCTCGACGTTCTTCAACCCCCAGGTGCTGTTCAGGGAGATCGTGAAGCCGGGCAAGTACTTGATGTAGACCACCTGGCGCGTCGAGGAGATGGTGAAGCCCCCCTCGTAGGGGATCCCCTCGACCTCGTCGCTGTCCCAGCTCACGATGGGCGTGATCGTCCCGAGGAACTGGCCGGGGTTCGCGGTCAAGCCGGTCAGGATCCGCTCCTTGCCGGTGACGGTCATCGTCTCGCTGCGGAAGGGCACGCGGACGACACCGTTGCCCACGACCGCCTCGGGGAGCAGCTCGAAGCGCCGGAGCTCCACCGGTGCGGCCTCGCCGGTGGCGTAGAACTTGCCATCCAGGCGCAGGATCGTCCCCCCGCTCGGGGAGGCGGGCAGGAAGCCGCGGCCGCTGATGTTCACCCACTGGCCGCGGCTCGCGGCCGGCGGATCGAAGCCCGAGATGAATGGCGGCTGGACCCGGAGGTGGACCGCGATGGGCTTGCTCTCCCAGACCTCGCCAGTGAGGGTCGTCAGCCGGAGGTGGGCCTCGCCGCTGACCTCGCCCGTCAGGATGCCGAAGGCCGCGGCGGTGAAGGTGACCGTGCCGTCGTCTCGTCGCGCCTCGGCGACGACGGGGAGCCGGTAGGTCTCGACGCGGCGCGCCCCGTCCCCCCGCCGGGCATCCGCGGCGAGCACCAGCGTGACGTCACCTTCACCCTGGAGCAGCAGGTCCGAGGCGACCAGGGTGAGGGTGTCCTCGGGGAAGATGTCCAGGGTCTGGTCCGGCCTGCTGTCGAGGGAGAGCTGGGAGAGCTGCGGGCTGAGCTGCCGCACCAGCGCGAACTCCAGCGCGAAGGGGAGCTGGGTGCTGGTGAGCGGCTCGCCCACCCTCACCAGCAGTGCAGCCTGGCCCGAGAACGCCCCCTCCTTCCCCGTCAGCCCCCAGCCATCGAGCAGCTCGCGGTCGAGGGGGAACTCGGCCCGCCGCCCGCCCTGGGCGACCCGGCCCGGGATCTCGGCGAGGATCTCCGTCTGCTCGCCGCGCAGGTCGGTGAACTGGCCCTGGAGGCGCAGCACCGGCAGCTCGCCCTCCTCGCCGCCGAGGTGGTTGCCCAGCAGCACGATCCGTCCTCCCGGGAAGAGCCGGTCGGGCCCGACCTGGGCGATGGTCACGTCGCCGGGGAGCAGGGGCTGGCGGAGCTCACCGTGGGCGAGAGCCGCTTCGGTGAGGGCGAGGGTGACGACGCAGATGCCGTCGGGCGCGGGGCGCTCGGTGACTACCGGTGAGCCGCAGCCCAGCAGCGTGCAGAGCAGCCCGAGGCTCCCGGGCCAGCAGGTCGGGCCTCGCGTCCTCGCGTTTGCTGTCTGCTCCGCCCGGGCCATCGCACGCCGCTCCCTCGACGGATCTCAGGTTACCATGCGGCCAGCTCGATCGCCAGGCGGTAGCCGATCCCCTCGTGAGAAGGCGTCGGCGAGCTGACCCGCAGCAAGCCGCCCGCTGCCGGGGGTGTGGCGAGGGTGGCCACCAGCTCGCCCTCGGTGACGTCCCGCCGGCCCCGGCCCAGGACCTTCTCGCCCGCGGCATCGAGCAGCGTGAGGCTCAGCCGCTCGAGGTCCTCGGGTTCGGCCGCGAGCCGGACGCGCACCGGCCGGCCCCCCGTGGCGGGGAGCCGGTAGAGATCGAGCGCGCTCGCCGGGCACAGCCGCAGCGTGCCGGCCATGAGGGCGGGGAGCGGTGTGGCCGTCTCCGGGTGGTCGTTGCCGGCTCCCTCGAGCGGGTCCTCGGTGCACGGCGGCGGCAAGGCGAACCCCACCTCCAGCTCGTAGCTCGCCGTCGGGGCCATGTCGTAGGGAGCCAGGACGCCGAGCAGGTAGGATCCACCCTCCAGCCGCGGTCCGGCCCGCAGCAATAGGCCGTGGTCCCCGGGCTGGCCCTCGGCGAGCTGGCTCAGATCGTCCGGGCTCAGCAGGCGCAGCGCGGGCGGTGCCCCGGACCAGGCGGTGGCGGGGCGCCAGGCGACGCTCAGCTCCGCGCCCGGGACGGGCAGCGCGACGAGGAACCAGTCCTGGTCGGCCGGGCAGAGCGAGAGCCCGGTGGTCAGCCCGGCGGGCAGGAGTCGTGCCTGGGGTGCCCGGCCGTTGGGTTCGTAGGCGTCCGGCGGGCAGGGGAGCCCGCCGTGGACCAGGTCGGCCGTGAGGGTGTAGCCGATCCCACCTTCGGCCAGGCCCCGGCCCTGGATCCGGAGGAGCTGCTCTCCCGCGGGCCACAGCAAGGGGACGGCGAGCTCGAGGCGTCGCTGGCCGGCAGTGGCCGTCGCCCCGCGCTGGCGGCCGTGCGCGTCGAGGTGGAGCAGCTCCAGCCGGGCCCCGGCGGGGAGGGCGGCGACCAGCTCGACGCTCACCTGCAGGCCGTCACCGAGGCGTGCCGGGAAGCTCAGCCAGTCGGGGGCTCCCGGGCAGAGCTGGAGGTCCGGCCGCGGGGTGTCGGGGGCCAGGGCCGCCCGCTCCTGGAAGCGGTGGTTGGGAGAGAGCGGATCCTCCGTGCAGCTCCCGCGTCGCAGGCTCAGGTCGAGGGCGTAGGCTCCCTGGGCACCCCGGAATCCGCTCACGGCCACGAGCAGCGTCGTCCTCTCGCCCGGCGTGTGGCTGACCTGCTCCGTCGCGCCCAGGGTGCGGGACGCGGTGAGCTCCTCACCGCTCGGATCGAGCAAGGCCAGGTCGAGGTCGGCGGCCTGGCTCCCGAGGCGCAGGGTCGCGTCCAGGCGCTGACCGTCGGGGACGTCCACGCGGTAGAGGTCGACGTCACCGGCGCAGAGCATGAGCGGGGAGTAGCTCTGGGCGAGGAGCAGCACGGCGTCGGCGGGGCGGTCGTTCTCTTCCAGCGCGTCGTCGTCGCAGCTCGCCGGTCGACAGTCGCCAGTGTCCTGCTCGCAGAACTCTTCGGAACTGCAAGGGTTCTTGTCGCTGCAGGGGGCGCGCGTGCAGCGGCCGCGCGCACACACCTCGTCCTGGCGGCACTCCTCGTTGCTCCGGCAAGAGGGCTCTTCGACGCAGACGCCTGGTGCCCCGCGGCCGTCGTCGGGCAGGGCGCAGCGCTGGCCGTAGCTGCAGTCGCCGTGCTGCCAGCAGCCGGGCACGCAGCGGCCGATGGCTGCGGAGCCCTCACCGGGTGAAGGGTCCAGACAGATCCAGCCCACTTCGCAGCGCCCACCGAGTCGGCAGCCGCTGACACAGCGGGTCGCGTCCTGGCAGACGAGGCCCGCGGGGCAGTCGGGATCTCGCTGGCAGGCCAGCTCTACGCAGCGGCCCGTCCCGGAGTCGCAGACCTGGTCGGCCGGACAGCCGGTGAGCAGGCAGCCGGGTCCCGAGGTGCACCGCTGGGTGCGGATGTGGCAGGTCTGGCCCTGGGGGCAGCCCGTGACCAGGCAGTCCTCACCTGCGAGGCAGCGTCCCGTCAGCGGGTCGCAGATCTGCCCTGGCGGGCAGGTCACCGCGTCGCAGGGCTGCGGCGCAGCCACGCAACGTCCAGCCGCCATGTCGCAGACCTGACCGGTCGGACAGGTCGCGGGGCAGCCCGGCTCGTCACAACCGATCACCACCAGGGCGATCCCGACCAGGGCCAGCGCCTCGCCGGCTAGCGTGGGGACGTACGGCTGCCCACGCGGTGGGAGCGGCCGGCGGTGGGGAGCAGGTGGCATCGTGACCAGCTTAGCAGGTCGGGGCCGTCAGGCAAGCCGGCCTCGCGTCGACCTGCCCCGGGGGACGAGGCCGGGCTGGCTCGCTCGCGGATCGCCGTGTATCCTGGATGCGATGGGCGAGTCGACGGGGCGCACCGCAGCACGAGGGGGGGACCGGCCCGAGCTGGTCTGGGCTGGGCTGCTGACCCTGCTCGGGGCGGTGCTCTGCTTCCTCCCCCTCGGCGAGGTGCTCGGCTTCGAGTTCTCCCTGGTGCTGAGCCTGGCTGCGGGCCTCGCCGGGGCGCACCTGGCCGCGGTCCGTGGTTCCTGGGCCGTCGGCAGCGGCGTCGTCCTCCGGTTGCTGCTGCTGCCCCTGGCCCTGATCACCCTCAACACCCTGCGGGTCAAGAACTGTAACTACTGGGATGGATTCCGGTTTTATCTCTTGCTCGCCGGCGTCGCGGCCGTCGTCGGGGGCGGCTGGGGGCGGGCCGCCGGGCTGCTGCTCGGCAAGCCGGGGCGGGCCCTCGGCGCGGCGCTGGTCCTCGGCGGCCTCTCCGTGGCCGTCGCCGGGTACGAGTTCTTCGCCACCCCGACCATCCGCACTTTCGGTGCCGCGTACGGCTGGTGGCCCGGCGCGCTCTACGACGAGGCCCTGGGGGTGCCGGCGGCCCTCGCCTGGTCCCGGCTGCAGGACCTCGCCCTGGCCGGCGCCGCCCTGGCCGCGGCCCGGCTCCACGTCGCCTGGCGGGCGGGCCAGCCCTGGCGTTGGCTGCTGGGGCCCCTGGGGCTGGCCTTGCTCCCGGCCCTGGCGCTCGGCCTGCTGGCCGAGCAGCTCGGCTTCGCCACCGGCCGCAGCATGGTGGAGCGGCGGCTGGCGGGTGTGCAGCACACGAGCCGACTCGAGCTGCACTACCCGCGGGCCACGTACGACGAGGCGCAGCTCGGCCGGCTCGTCGAGGAGCTGACCTGCTCCCTCGAGCAGGTCGAGAGCTTCTTCGGCCTGCCCCCGGACGCCCGCCCCGTGCGCGTCTACGTCTATGAGTCCCGGCGTCAACGGCAGGAGCTCATGGGCGCGGACCGCGTCTCCATCGCCAAGCCCTGGCTCCGGGAGGTGCACCTGATCCGTCCGGGCTTCGACGATCCCGTGGCCCGGCACGAGCTGGCCCACGTCGTCGCGGGCCGGCTCGCCCCCGGCCCGTGGCATCTCCCGGTACGCTGGGGGCTGCTCCCCCAGATGGGGCTGATCGAGGGCGCGGCGGTCGCGGCCGAGTGGGACGAGGGCGAGCTGACCGCCCACGGCTGGAGCGCGGCCATGCGCCGGGCCGGTCTGGCCCCGGCGCCCCTGAGCCTGCTGCAGCCCACCGGCTTCTACGCCCGCGCCGCGGCGCCCGCGTACACCGTCGCCGGTTCGTTCGTGCGCTTCCTCGTCGAGACGCGGGGGCCGGCGGCGTTCGCGCGGGCCTACGCCAGCGGCGATCTCCGTGCGGCCTACGACGAGCCGCCCGCGAAGCTGCAGGCCGACTGGGAGGGCTTCCTCGCGGGCTTGCCCCAGGGGCCGAGCGAGGTGGAGCAGGCCCGGCTGCGCTTCCAGCGAGCCAGCATCTTCCGCCGGGTCTGCGCCCGGGAGATCGCCCGGCAGGCGGAGGACGCGCGCGGCCTCGCGGCGCGCGGGCAGTATCCCGAGGCCGCCGCGCTCGGGCAGCGGATCTGCCACGAGGAGCCGGGCGACCCGGCCCATCTGCTGCGCCTGCTGGAGCTGCAGGCGGCCGGTGACCTCGCGACGGAGGCCCGCTGGACCGCGGCCCGGCTCCTGGATCACCCGCAGACCCTGCCGGTGGCGGCGGCCACCGCGCTCGAGCGGCTCGGCGATCTGGCCTGGCACGCGGGGGACCTCCCGGGGGCCACCTGGCGCTACTCCCAGGCGGCCGGGCTGCCTCTCCCGCCCGACCGGCGGCGGAGCCTGGCGATCAAGGGCTGGGCCCTGGCCCAGGGGCCGCTGGGCGAGACGGTGCGCGACTACCTCACGGCCCGGGAAGGCCAGGCGGTGGCCTTGCTCCAGTTGGCCTGGCAGGGCGGGCAGGCCGCCGGGCGGGCGCCCCGGGATCCGGAGGCGTCCGCCGGGGCCTCGGCGGACGCGGTCTGGCTCGCCTACCTGGTCGGACGCGCGCTGCACCAGCGGGACGCGCACCCGGCCGCCATCCCCTTGCTCGAGCTGGCCCTGGCCGGCTTCTCGCCCGCCGGCCCGGAGCCGGAGATCCGGCTCGAGACCTTGCGGCTGCTGGGACGCTCGCTGTACCTTGAGCGCCGGCTCGGCGAGGCCGAGCAGGTCTTCCTGTTGCTGGCCGCCGAGGCGTCGCGCAGCGGCTGGCAGGCCGAGGCGGCCCGGCTCGCACGGCGCTGTCGCTGGGCTGCGGCCCAGCAGCGGCCGCCGGCCACCGCCGGCGCCCCGTCCCCGGGCCTGGAATAGACCACCCGGCCGCGGGGTTGGTGATCCTGCCCCTGGTCGACCCGTGGTGTGGGCCGGCCGGGGAGACGATCGAGGAGATGCCCGATGTCACCCAGCTTGCGTCCCACCCTCCTGCTGCCGCTGCTGCTGGCGCTCGTCACCTGCGCTACCGGCTGCGCGCCGGCGCTGATCCCCGGCACCAACGTGCGGGACACCGAGGTCAACCGCGAGGTGCTGCAGACGGTCCAGCGCTACCGCAAGGCGATGGAGGACCGCGACGCCGACGCCCTCCGGGCGCTGGTCTCCCAGCGCTACTTCGAGAACGCCTCCTCCACGGGGGACGCCAGCGACGACTGGGGCTTCCCGGATCTCGAGACCGTCCTCGCCGACGTCAAGGGCCACGTCAAGACCTGCATCTACGACATCAAGGTGACGGACATCATCATCGACGGGAGCAAGGCCGAGGTCGACTACGAATACACCTGGAACTTTCAATACACCGACGGTCAGCAGGATAGCTGGGCGCGCAAATCGGACTCCAACCGCCTCTCGCTCCTGAGGGAGAGCGACCAGTGGAAGATCGTCGCCGGTATGTGAAGTGATCTCCGGGTGATCGGGCTCGTCCCGGCCTGACGAGGAGGCACCCGCCCGGCTCGTCGACCCGTTCCCCTCGGCTCCCCGCGGTCCAGTAGTGTGTCCATGACGAAAGGACCAGACCGGGTCGAGATCCTGCCCCCTACCCGTCGCTCACCCCTCCGTCTGGCTCAGGGCCAGCCGATCCCGCTCCGCGGCCAGCCGCTCCGGATCGTCTGCCGCGGCCAGCCGCTGCTGGATGAGGCCCCGCTCCCGCTCGGGGAGCGAGGTGAGGCGCAGGTCGACCTGGTAGCCGGCCTCGCCGGAGGTGTCGGGGGTGACCTCGACGACCTTGGCGTACAGCTCCTCCAGGAGCTGTTCGGGGGTGAGCTGGAAGCGCAGCTTGAGGCTGGCCAGGGGCTCCGGGCGCCAGGGGGTGCGCAGGCGGACCTGGCGCGTCGAGAGCTGCGTCACGCAACCCGGCAGCGGCTCCTCCTCCACCTGCTTGCCCTGGATCCGATAGCACGTCGCCGGCAACGCGACCGTGACCGGCTGCTCGCGCCGGACCTCCGGCAGGCTCAGGTCGAAGGGCGCGCCGACCCGTCGCAGGTAGGCGCAGCGGATCGGCTCGCGCTTCCCCTTGGCGCGGATCGTCTGCACCTCGCCGGTCTCGACGCGTCCGGCGAGCAAGCTCAGGGTGTGCTCGCTCACGAGGATCTGGGAGCCCACGGTGAAGCTCTCCAGCCGGGCTGCGAGGTTGATGGGGTCGCCGACCACGCCCCACTTCATCCGCCGCTGGCTGCCGATGTTGCCGGCGATGACCTGCCCGGTGTTCAGGCCGATCCCCATCTCCAGCTCCAGCCCCTCCTCCGCGTTGAAGAGGTGCAAGGCGCGCTGCATGGCCACGGCGCAGGCCGCGGCCCGCAGCTCGTCCTCGCCGCGGGGCGTCGGCGCGCCGAACAGCACGATCAGCCCGTCGCCGGTGAACTCGTCGATCATCCCGCCGTACTGGGCGATCACCTCGGCCATGCGGGAGAAGTAGCGGTTGAGCAGGGCGACCATCGCCTCCGGGCCGAGTCGCTCGGACAGGGAGGTGAAGCCGCGCAGATCGGATATCAGGATGGTGACGGTCCGCTCCTCGCCGCCGAGCCGCAAGCTCTGGGGATCCTCGAGGATCTTGGCGACGACCTCGTTGTCGACGTACCGTCCGAAGGTCTCACGGATGAACTCCCGTTCCTTCAGGCCGTGGACCATGGAGTTGAAGGCCTGGCCGAGCACTCCGATCTCGTCCCGGGTCTGGATGTCGACGGTCTGCTCGAAGTTGCCCTGTCGCAGCTCCTGGGCCGAGCTCGTCAGGGACGACAGGTGACGGCTGAGCGTGCGCGCGAACGCGATGGACCCGGCGAGGGCCAGCAAGACGCCGATCATGAGTGAGATCAGTAGGTTGCGTCGGCGGGTGGCCCAAAGTAGATCCCGGGCGTCGGAGTCGGCGTCCACCTCGACGAGGGCGACGACCTGCCCCGCCCGGTTCTTGACCGGGGCGAAGGCCACGTCCCAGGTCCCCCACTCGTCCCGCAGCCCGTACACGAAGGCCGGCTCCCCACGGTAGGCCTGCGCGTGGGCCGGGCTCAGGTCGAAGATCGGATAGCCCACGGGCTGGGGCTGGATCGCCGAGTCGAGGACGTAGGCGAAGCGCCCGTGCTCGTCCCGGGTGATGGTGCCCGTCCACTTCAGATCGTTGTCCGGGACCGTGCGCTGCAGCCAGGCGGCCAGCCGCTGGAACTCGGGCCGCTGCTGGTCCCGCGCCGAGCGGAAGGTCTGGTGCAGGTCCCCGTCGATGACCCCGGCCATGGTGCTGGCCAGGCCGACCAGCTTGGAGCGATACAGCTCCTCTTCCCGGCGTTCCTCGGTGTGGAAGTTGTACAGGCCGATGCCGGCGATGGCCAGGCTCACCAGGGCACCGTAGAAGAGGCCGAGCTTGGCCCACAGGGGGAACAGCAGCCGCTCTGGCGGGTGCGACGTGTCCTTGCCGGTCGTTTCCGGGATCGCCATCGTCACCTCGTCGCTCGCCGCGGCCCGGCCGGTTGACGGATCCGGGCTGGCAGGTCTACCCTGTCTCAAACCGGCTCGGGTCGCAAGAGGTCGGGGAGCGACGCGGATGATCTGGGGGCGAATATCGGCAGAGGCACCCGGCGGGCCGGTCGGGCCGGGCCGCTCGCTGCTCCCGGTCCTGCTCCCGCTCCTGCTCGCCCTGGTCGGCGTCGGCTGCCAGGAGTCCCCGACCTCCCTCGCCCGGCCCAACTTGATCCGCCGTGCCGGCGACGGGGTCATCCACGTCTCCGACTTCCACCACCAGCGGATCGTCCGCTTCGATCCGACCGGCACCTTCCGCTCGGCCTTCGGCGAGCGCGGGCTCGGCGAAGGCCAGCTCTGGCAGGTCTGGGGGCTGCTCGTCGAGTCCCCGGACCGGATCCAGGTGATCAACCAGCGGATCACCGCGCCCGGGGCCCAGACGACCCTCTGGGAGGTCAAGACCTTCGAACAGGAGCGGGAGCAGGCGGTCCACCCCCTGTACATCCCGACGGTCCAGTCGCAAGACGAGGTCTGGCTGGCCGGGTTGACCCGGGGCTTCGATGGCGGCTACCTCGTCCTCGACCAGTCCGTGCGCGTGATCCACCACTTCGATGCCTCCTGGCGCCACCGCGGGCAGTGGACCGCGCCGGGGGGGGGCGAGCCCTTCCAGGCCCCGACCTGCATCCGGCGCAAGGGCGAGGACATCTGGGTGGTCGATCAGTACGCCCACCAGGTGCTGCGGCTGGGGCGTGACGGACGGCTGCTCGCCGTGATCGGCGAGGAGGGGACTGGCCCTGGGCAGCTCCGCTTCCCCTTCGCGGTCGATGTCTGCCCCGGTCGCTGGGTCGCCGTCGCGGACATGGGCAACTACCGCGTCCAGCGCTTCGACCTCGCGGGTCGCTACCTCGATGGCTTCGAGCCCGCGGGCGTCGATGTCCACTCCCCGGTGCAGCTCCTCGACGTCCTCGTGACGCCGACGTGCGATCGGCTCTACCTCGTGGATTCCAAGGGCAACCGGGTCCTCGTGACCACTCCCCAGGGGAACGTGCTGCAGACCCTGCACGGCTGGGACTGACGCGGGGTGCGGCCGCTGCTGCTCCCCGTCCTCTGTCTGTTGTGCTGGCCCCTGACCGTCTGGGCCGCGGACCCCCTCGCCGAGGGGCGCCGGCTGTTCCGGGAGGGGCAGTACGCGGCCGCCCGCCCGCTGCTCGAGGAGGCCCTCGTCGGTCCGACCCGGGGCGAGGCGCTCGGCCTGCTGGGGGAGCTGGCCTGGACCACGGGCGACCTGGTCGCCGCCGCGCAGCGCGCCGCCCAGGCCGAGGAGGTCCCCGGGCTCGAGGCCCCGGCCCTGCTCCTGCGGGGCCGGGTCGCGCAGGCCCAGGGCCAGTACGCCGCGGCCCGGGGGGCCTACCAGGAGGCCCTGGCCCTCGATACCGGCAATACTAGAGCGAAAGTCCTGCTCGGTGAGCTCCATCAGTACCTGGGGCTCAAGGCAGAGGCCCGGCGCTTGCTGGAGCCCCTCCTCGCCCGGGATCGCCTCGGCGGGATCGCCAGCGCCAGCGAGCTGGTCCTCCTCGGGCGGGCGGCCCTGGCCCTGGGCAAGATCCGCATCGGCTTCGATGCCCTGGATCAGGCGACCGTGGTGGACCCTTCGTCCCAGGAGGCGCAGCTACACCTCGGCCGGGCGGCCCTGAGCAAGGAGGACTGGGTCCACGCGCAGGAGGGGTTCGAGGCGACCGCGCGGCTCAACCCCCACCACCCCGATGCCCTGGTGGGCCTGGCGCGCGTGCGCTTCGCCACCGCAGCCACCTACGACGAGCTGGAGGAGCTGCGCGGGCGGGCGCTGCAGATCGCCCCGGGTCACGCCGATGCCCTCCGCCTCGGCGCGGAGGTGGCCCTCGCCGACCAGCGCGCGGGCGAGGCGCGGCGACTGCTCGCCCCCGTGCTCGCCCGCAACCCGGCCGATCTCGACGCGCTGGCCTTGCTCGGGGCGGCGGCGGCCCTGGAGGACGACGACCGGCAGCTCCAGGCCGCGCTCGGCCGGGTGCGGGCCCTCCACCCCCGCCCGGCCGCCTTCTGGACGGCCCTCGGCCGCAGCGCGGAGCGGGCGAACCGCTACCCCGACGCGGTGACCTTCGCCCGTCGCGCCCTGCAGGCGGATCCCGAGCACCTGCCCGCGCTCCAGGTGCTCGGCGTCAACCTGACCCGGACGGGACGGGAGGCCGAGGCGCGGCGAGTCCTCGAGCAGAGCCACCTGCGGGACGGCTACTCGCCCCAGGTGGTCAACCTGCTCAACCTCTTCGAGCGCGGCCTGGGGGACTACCGCACCGTGCCCCTGGCGGGCGGGCTGACCTTGCGCGGCCAGCGGGAGGAGCTGGTGCTGCTCGACCTCTTCGTCGCGCCCCTGCTGGAGCAGCTCGTCGTCCGCTACGGGCGCAGCTACTCCCTGAAGCTGGCCGGGCCCGTGGCGGTGGAGGTCTTCCACGATCCCCGGTGGTTCGCTGTCCGCTCCGTGGGCCTGCCGGCGATCTCCGGGCACGGCGTCTCCTTCGGGCGGCTGGTGACCGCGCGCAGCCCGAGCAGCAACGACTTCAACTGGGCCTACGTCTTCACCCACGAGCTGGCCCACGTCTACGGCATGCAGCTCTCGCGCTACCGGGTCCCGCGCTGGCTGACCGAGGGGCTGGCGGAGCTGGAGGCCCAGACCGGGCGCCCCGAGTGGCGGCGGCGGCACCAGCGAGCCCTCAGCGGGGTGCTGCAGGAGGGGCGGCTGCCGGGGATCCTCGAGCAGAACGCCGGCTTCACCCACGCCCGGCGGCTCGGCGAGGCCGCGCTGGCCTACCAGCTCGCCGGGCTGGTGGTCGAGCTGCTGGCCGAGAGCTGGGGCCATGCCGGGGTGATCGCGCTGCACCGGGGGCTCGCCCGCGGCCGGCCGGTGGCGGAGCTGCTCACCGAGCTCACGGGCCTGACCATCCGGCAGCTCGATGAGCGGCTCCAGCGCTGGCTGACCGGCCGCCTGGCCCCCCTGCGTGACCTCTGGCGGGCGCCCACCGCCGGGGACCTGGTGGAGCCGCCGGGCCAGACCCCGTCGACGCTGCCCGCGGACCCGACCGCGCTGGCCGCGCTGGCCGCCCAGCTCCTGCTGCGGGAGCCCCCCGCGCCCCCGCCCGATCCGGCGGCCGCCCTGGAGCTCGCGCAGCGCGCGCTCGCGTCCCGCCCCGAGCTGCCCCTCGCCCTGTACGTCGCCGGGGTCGCCAGCGCCCGCCTCGGCCGGCCGGCCGAGGCGACCATCAGCTTGCTGCGCCTGACCGCGGGGGGCGTGCGCTCCGTCGAGGTGGCCCTGCTGCTGGCGCAGCTCTTGCTCACGGGCGGCGATCCCGCGGGGGCGCGGGCGCAGCTCGAGGAGGCGGCCCGGCTCGATCCCGAGGAGCCGGAGACCTTCCGACTGCTCGCGCTGGTGGCGCGCTCCCAGGGCGACGAGCTGCGCTCCCGGGAGGCGTTGCGCCAGCTCGCGCTGCTCGATCCGCACGATCCCGTCCCGTCCCTGCTCGTCGCCAGCGAACTGCTCGCCGCGGGCAACCCGGCGGAGGCGGAGGCCTTCGTCCGGCGGGGGATCGAGGCCGGGCTCTTTTCGCCGGTCGCCCACGAGCTGGCGGCCCGGGTCGCGCTGGCCCAGCACCGGCCGGAGCTGGCCCTGCGCCACGGGTTCGCGGCCAGCTACCTCGCCCGGCTGCAGCCCGGGCGCGCCTGGGGGCGGCTGGCCACGCCTCCCCTGGCCGGCGCCGGGGAGCCCGCGGCCTCCCTGTCGACCACCGCGGCCGCGCTCGCGGCGACGGGCAAGCTGGCGCCGGCGGCCCGGGCGCTGCGGGTGCGCCTCCAGCGGCATCGGGGGGCGGAGGGTCTCGCCGAGCTGCTCGGCGAGCTCGCCACGGTCGAGGGGCGTGGGGGAGGCCGGGCAGGGGCGCGCCGGGCTCCCTGACCTCCCCGGCGGCGGACGGGCCCGGACGGTTGCCCGCGGTCGCGGCCCTCTGCTAGGCTCGGATCGGCACCGGGGGGCCGTGGCACCCCGGTGGGGAGGCGAGATGCCGTGCTGCTGCGCAGCCTTCGACGGTGCTGGGTGGCGCTGCTCGTCAGCGGGGGAGGCCTGGGAGCCGTGACCTTGCCGGGTGAGGCCCGCGGGGACCTCGTCCCCCCGCCGGGGATCGAGGCCGAGGAGGTGCCGGTGCTGCCCGCGATCCCGGGCCCGCCGGCACCGTCGCCCGCCCCTCCCGGGGTGGCCTCGCCAGCCGCGGCTCCGCTCCACTTCACCGTGCTGGTGGGGCTGCTCAGCGAGCAGTTCGTCGCGCTGTGCACCGACGAGCCCGGCGACGCCGCGGTCCGCTGGGTCTTCCCCCACCTCGAGGCCGGCTTCGTCACCCTCGAACCGGACTCCCGCGTCGACCTCCAGCCGCTTTTGGGTCGCCCGGTGCTGCTGCACGGGCGGGTGCCTCCCGGCGTCGGCCCCCACCGGCCCGCCGGTGGGGTGAGCTGCCGGCCGCAGCAGATGCGGGACGACATGGTCGACGGCAAGGACGGGGTGCGGCTGCTGCGCGGGCTCCCCCCGGGGGTGGTGCTGCCGGCTCGCTTCGGGGTCAGCGCGGCCGCCCCCTTCGACGGCCTGACCGCGCGTCGGCAAGACGGCGAGCTGGTCGTGGGGGTGACCAACGTCACGGATCACCCTTGGCCCGACCTGGTCCTGACGGTCCATTACGAGGGCTGCTACGGCAAGCCCGGTGCGCCCTCCCGGGACTTCCGGACCCCCCGGCTCCTCCCCGGCGAATCCGTCGCGGCCCACTTCCCCCTGCTCCACGAGGTCCTGGCGACGCACCCCGTCCGCCGGGGGCGGGAGCTGCACGTCCCGGTCTCCGTGCAGCTCGCGAGCAGCTCGCCCCAGGTCGCTCTGGACCTCGACCTCCCCCTGCGGCTGCTCGGAGTGCGCGTCGACTGCCCGCCGCGCCGCTAGTAGCCCGTCATAGGGGTTTTGATCAGTTGTTCTGGTGGGTGCCGGCCTCCGGTGCGACAGGAAGCTCAGGCGAGGAGGATGCGATGCACGGAAGCTGACCTGAAACCTCGCGCTGGGACCCTGCAGGTATCCAACCCTGCCCGGTAAGGCTGGCCACCACCGGAAGCGAGTCTTGCGTGGCACCGGGGTAACCCGGGCTGCGAAGCGTAGACAGCGAGCGAGCAGGCCGTGTGATTGAGCCCCGTAAGGGTAGACGTCGCGGGAGCCGACGATGTCGGAGGAACGGAAGGCAACACCCGAGGTGCGTCAGGCAAGTGCCGAGGGTCCCGCCGGGGCCGTAGAGCAGGGCATGTTCGCAGCGGGTCCCCTGGGAACCTGTGAGATCCCGCAGTCTCCACCCGACGAAGCGCAGGCGTCGAGGGGCGCCGGTGTCAAGAAGCCCCTGGTCTCCGAGCAGAGGTCGTCCGGTCTGCTCGGGGCGAATCACCGGACGATGGGGTGGTATCGCCAAGCGAAGGAAGACGAAGCGCGGCGAGACGGACTGCCGGAAGTCGGAGCACCTGCATGGTACCGTGGAAGTCGGGGAACCCACCCCAGGGGACCCGGCGGAGGGAAGGCGGGTGCCGGGGAGACGGGACCGCTGAAGGGAACGACCGCGGACATCTCGAGGTCCACAACGGTCTCCACGAAACTGCAGCGGATAGCGGAACTGGCGAGTCAGACACCGAAGATGGTGCTCACCTCGCTCTCTCACCACATCGACATTGAGTTTCTCAAAGAAGCCTACCGGCGTACTCGAAAGGACGGAGCAGCCGGCGTCGACGGGCAGAGCGCCGCGGACTATGAGCGGGAGCTAGACAGCAACCTCTCCAGTTTGCTGGACCGCTTCAAGTCCGGCCGGTACTTCGCACCGCCGGTGCGGCGCGTCCACATCCCGAAGGGAGACGGCAAGAAGACGCGTCCGATCGGGATTCCGACCATCGAGGACAAGATCCTGCAACGGGCGGTCACGATGGTACTGGAGGCGGTGTACGAGCAGGATTTTCTCGACTGCTCGTACGGCTTCCGGCCGGGGCGCTCCGCCCACCAGGCGCTGCAGGCGATCTGGAAGGGCTTGATGGACATGGGTGGTGGCTGGGTGCTTGACGTGGACATCAAAGCGTTCTTCGATACGCTCAACCACGGCCATCTACGGAGCTTTCTCGACCAGCGGGTACGTGATGGTGTGCTGCGGCGCACGATCGGCAAATGGCTAAACGCCGGGGTGATGGAAAACGGGAGCCTGACGCTCCCGGAAGCCGGGACCCCTCAAGGTGGCGTGATCTCACCCCTGCTGGCCAACCTGTACCTTCATGAGGTGCTGGACAAATGGTTTGCGGAGGTAGTGCGGCCACGCCTGCACGGGTCTGCGTTCCTGGTGCGCTACGCCGACGACTTCGTCATCGTCTGCGCCGAGGAGAGGGATGCCCGCCGAGTGATGGATGTGCTCCCCCAGCGGTTTGGTCGGTTCGGCCTGACGCTTCATCCGGAGAAGACCCGTCTGGTGCGGTTCACCCGCCCCTCGGGGCGCCCCGGAGATCCGCCGGACGGAAACGACCAACCGCCGGAGACGTTCGATCTCTTGGGCTTTACCCACTACTGGGGCTGCAGCCGTTGGGGTCGCTGGCTGCTGATGCAGAAGACCGCCAAGGGACGATTCAGCCGGGCGCTCAAGAAGATCGCCCAATGGTGTCGCGAGAACCGGCACCTGCCGATCGGAAAGCAGCACTGCACGCTGAACCAGAAGCTGCGCGGGCACGACGCCTACTACGGGATTCCGAACAACGGAGAGGCGCTGAAACGCTTTCGCTGTGCGCTCGAGCGCATCTGGCGGGGCTGGCTCAACCGTCGGGGAGGAAGACGTCCCATGAGATGGGAGCGCTTCAAGCAGCTTATAGCTCGTTTCCCGCTTTCCCCGGCGCGGATCCGAGTTCCAGCGTGCAACCACGCGTAGCGAATCCACTCCACGAGGAGCCGGATGCTCGAATCGAGCACGTCCGGATCTGTGGGAGCCCCGGGAGGGAAACCTCCCGGGGCCACCCGACC
>JAVEVO010000012.1:0-79401 GCA_034005005.1 Myxococcota bacterium | reverse complement strand
GCGGAGCCCGTGATCGAGCCCGTGGTCGAGCCCGAGGTCGTCGCCGAGCTCGCAGTCGAGCCCGTGGACGTCGCGGAGCCCGTGGTCGTCGCGGAGCCCGTGGCCGAGCCCGTGGTCGAGCCCGTGATCGAGCCCGTGGCCGAGCCCGTGGCCGAGCCCGTGGCCGAGCCCGTGGTCGTCGCGGAGCCCGTGATCGAGACCGTCGAGCCCGTGGTCGTCGCCGAGCCCGTGGCCGAGCCCGTGGCCGAGCCCGTGATCGAGCCCGTGGTCGAGCCCGCAGTCGAGCCCGTGGTCGTCGCCGAGCCCGTGGTCGTCGCCGAGCCCGTGGTCGTCGCCGAGCCCGTGGTCGTCGCCGAGCCCGTGGTCGAGCCCGTGATCGAGCCCGTGGTCGTCGCAGAGGCCGCGCTCATCGCCCCTCCGATGGTCCCGGCAGAACCAGCGCCGGAGCCGGCAACCGAGCCGATGGTCCCGGATGCACCCGCCGCAGAGCCCGTGATCGGGTCGAAAGTCCCGGCCGATCAGGGAGCTGGGGTGCCGGCCCCCGGCCTCACCATGGACGCGGACGTCCAGGAGGAGCTCGTCGTGCCGGCCGGCCAGGCGGTGCTGGTGCTGGTGGTCAAGCCGGGCCTGCTCCACTGGGGCGTGGACGGCTGGCAGCTCCCGCCCCAGGAGCTCTGGCCCGCGGACAGCCGCCAGGAGGGCAGCGCGGTCCAGTCCCGGCTGCAGCCCCTGGCCGACCAGCCCGGCAAGGTCGGCGTCGTGCTCGGCCCCTTCCCGGGCGGCCTGCACGAAGTGAACTTCACCTTCTGCTACGACGACGGCACCTGGGGCAGCAACCGGCGGCTGCTCTTCTAGCCCCGCTCCCGGTTCGGCCCGAGCGCCCGACGGGCGATCCCGCCCCCGGATCCACCATCCCGACGAGCCCGATGCGTTGACGATGGGCCGGCGATCTGCTACCCGGGACACCGGCCGGGAAGCAGCCTGCACTCCCGGCTCGCGGAACCAGCCGGCCTCCTGCCATCCAGGCGGGAGAGACGGAGACGGATCACCATGGCGCTCACCGACATCATCAAGAAGGTCTTCGGCACCCGCAACGAGCGGCAGGTGAAGAAGGTCCGACCGCTCGTCGAGCGGATCAACGAGCTGGCCCCCCGCTTCGAGAAGAAGCGGGACGAGGAGCTGACCGCCCGGACGGCCCATTTCCGGGAGCGGCTGGGCAACGGCGAGAAGCTCGACGACCTGCTCCCCGAGGCCTTCGCCCTCGTCCGGGAGGCCTCCTGGCGCAAGCTGCGCATGCGCCACTTCGACGTCCAGCTCATCGGCGGCATCTTCCTGCACCGCGGCTCGATCACCGAGATGAAGACCGGCGAAGGGAAGACCCTCGTCGCGACCTTGCCCCTGTACCTCAACGCGCTCACCGGCCGCGGCGCGCACCTCGTCACGGTCAACGACTACCTGGCGTCGCGCGACGCCGAGTGGATGAGCAAGGTCTACAAGTTCCTCGGCATGTCGGTGGGCGTCATCGTCCACGGCCTGGAGGACCACGAGCGCAAGGAGAACTACGCGGCCGACATCACCTACGGGACCAACAACGAGTTCGGCTTCGACTACCTGCGCGACAACATGAAGTACAGCCTGGACCGCTACGTCCAGCGCGAGCTGCACTACGCCATCGTCGACGAGGTCGACTCGATCCTCATCGACGAGGCCCGCACCCCGCTGATCATCTCCGGCCAGGCCGAGGACAGCTCCGAGCTGTACTACAAGATCGACGACGTGGTCCGGCACCTGCGCAAGGAGCTCGACTACACCGTCGACGAGAAGGCCCAGGCGGCCACCCTCACGGACGACGGGGTGGAGCGGGTCGAGGGGATGCTGCGAACCCGGGGGATCCTCGAGAAGGGCGACCTCTACACGCCCGAGAACATCGAGCAGCTCCACCACGTCACCCAGGCGATCCGCGCCCACACCCTGTACAAGCGCGACGTCAACTACCTCGTCAGCGAAGGCAAGGTGCTGATCATCGACGAGTTCACCGGGCGGCTGATGCCCGGCCGTCGCTGGTCGGACGGGCTGCACCAGGCGGTGGAGGCCAAGGAGGGCGTGCGGATCAAGGCCGAGCAGCAGACCCTGGCCACCATCTCCTTCCAGAACTACTTCCGCCTGTACGAGAAGCTCGGCGGCATGACCGGCACCGCGGACACGGAGGCCGCCGAGTTCATGTCCACCTACAAGCGGGAGGTCATGGTCATCCCGACCAACCGCTCCATGGTCCGCAAGGACCACCAGGACGTCATCTTCAAGAACGAGCCGGCCAAGTTCCGGGCGGTGGTCGAGGAAATCGCGGACTGCTACCAGCGCCGGCAGCCGGTGCTCGTCGGCACGATCTCCGTGGAGAAGTCGGAGGTCCTCTCCCAGCTCCTGAAGCGCAAGGGCATCCCCCACACGGTGCTCAACGCCAAGTACCACAAGAAGGAGGCGGAGATCGTCGCGCAGGCCGGCCGCGCCGGCGCGATCACCATCGCCACCAACATGGCCGGCCGCGGGACCGACATCGTCCTCGGCGGCAACCCCGAAGCCTTGACCCGCTCCCACTTCCTCGGGCTCGGTCTGCCCGTGGTCGACGAGACGACCGACGAGTACGCGGCCAAGCTCAAGGAGTTCCAGGCCCTCTGCGCCGAGGAGCGCAAGGTGGTGATGGGCGCCGGCGGCCTGCACATCCTCGGCACCGAGCGCCACGAGAGCCGCCGCATCGACAACCAGCTCCGCGGCCGCTCCGGCCGACAGGGCGATCCCGGCTCGAGCCGCTTCTTCCTCTCCCTGGAAGACGACCTGATGCGGATCTTCGGCTCCGACCGCATCGGCAAGATCATGGACACCCTGGGGATGGAGGAGGACGAGCCCATCGAGCACCGCTGGGTCTCCAAGGCCATCGAGAACGCGCAGAAGAAGGTCGAAGGGCACCACTTCGACATGCGCAAGCACCTCCTCGAGTACGACGACGTCATGGACATGCAGCGCAAGACGGTCTACGCCTTGCGCCGCAAGATCCTCGGGGACGAGGGGGTCGAGGAGATGCTCCTCGACATGGCCGAGGACCTGGTCCTCGACGTCCTCGCGGTGCACACCCCCCAGGGCGGCCGGAACGAGGACTGGAACCTGGAGGGGCTGACCGAGGCCGTCCGCAACCAGTTCAACGTCTCCCTGCTCCTCGATCCCGAGGCCACCTACGGCCACGAGCAGGTCCAGGATCTGGTCTGGGGAGAGGTCGAGAAGTCGTTCCGGGCGCGCATCGCCATGCTGGAGCCGCTCGCCGACTCCATCAACGACCGGCACCTCGACGACGACCCCAACTGGAAGAAGATCAGCGGTCGCGACCTCTACTTCCAGATGGCCCGCGACGTCTACCTGCGCGAGATCGACCTGCGCTGGCGCGAGCACCTGCAGAACATGGAGCAGCTCCGGGAGGGGATCGGGCTGCGCGGCTACGCCCAGAAGGACCCGAAGAAGGAGTACCAGCGCGAGGGCTACGACATTTTCGCCGGGATGATGGGGACGATCAAGGCCAACTGCATCCGCATCCTCTTCCGGGTGGTGGTGGACAGCGAGGAGCAGGTGCGCGCCCTGGCCCCCCGCCGGCGGGCGCCCGAGAAGCTCCAGCTCCACCGCGGCGAATCGGCCGCGGCCGGCGGCGGCGGCGATGGGGCCGGCGCCGCACCGCGGGCCGAGGAGAAGCCCCAGACCTTCCGTCGGGAGGGGCCGAAGGTGGGCCGCAACGACCCCTGCCCCTGCGGCAGCGGCAAAAAATTCAAGAAGTGCTGCATGCTCAAGGAGCAGCCCGGCGCACCGGCCTGAGCTCCGCCCACCGGCCGCCGCCGCCACCGCCACGACCTGCTCCTGGTCCCTTCGTACCACCCAGCTTCCGGAAGCCGAGGCCATCAAGGAGGTGGCATCCCCGGGGCAAAGTGGCTATTATAGTTGCCATGTCAGCACGCGCGAGGAACTGGGACGACAGCGGAAGCGCAATGAAAACCGTCTTCTTCGGCAGCCGACCCGCGGCGAAGCGGCTCCGCAAGGGGCGGATCCTGGTCCTCGAGGGGCCGGACCAGGGCCGGGAGTTCGTCGTCCAGCGGGAGCGAACGCGCCTCGGCCGCAACGAGGTCAACGACATCGCGCTCGCGGACCCGTCGGTCTCCGGCATGCATCTCGAGATGTACCTCACCGACCAGGGCGTGCAGGCCCGGGACGTCGGCTCGACCAACGGCACCTTCTACGGCGACCTCCGCATCACCGAGGCCTTCCTGCCCCCGCGGGCGATCTTCCGGGTCGGCAACACCAAGCTGCAGTACCTCCCCCTCGACGAGGTGGTGGAGGTGGCCCTGTCCGACAGCGACCGGTTCGAGGAGGTCCTCGGCCGGAGCATCCGCATGCGGGAGATCTTCGCCTCCCTGGAGAAGGTCGCCCCGTCCGACCTCACCGTGCTGATCGAGGGGGAGACCGGCACCGGCAAGGAGCGCATCGCCCGGGCGATCCACCGCCGCTCGGAGCGCAGCCGGGGGCCCTTCGTGGTCGTCGACTGCTCGGCGATCCCCGCCAACCTCATCGAGAGCACCCTCTTCGGTCATGAGCGCGGCAGCTTCACCGGCGCGGTGGAGCGACGTCGGGGCCTGTTCGAGGAGGCCTCGGGTGGCACCATCTTCCTCGACGAGATCGGCGAGCTGGACATGACCCTGCAGCCCAAGCTGCTGCGGGTGATCGAGAACCGGGAGCTGAAGCGGGTCGGCAGCAACACGGTGATCCCCACCAGCGTCCGGGTGCTCGCAGCGACCAACCGGGACCTGCGCCGGATGGTCGCGGCCGGCTCCTTCCGGCAGGACCTGTACTTCCGGATCTCCGTGATCCACATCGAGATCCCGCCCCTGCGGGAGCGCACCGACGACATCCCCCTGCTCGTCGACGAGTTCTTGCGCGAGACGCGCCACCCCCGGCTGCCCCTCGGCACCCCCATGCAGGTGACCCCCGACGCCATGGCGCGGCTGAAGAGCCTCCCCTGGCCAGGGAACGTGCGCGAGCTCAAGAACGTCATCGAGCGCTCCGTCGCGCTCGCGGACGGGCCGGTCCTCGGCCCGGCGGACTTCCTGTACGACGGGTACCGCAGCCGCCTCGCGCCTCCCTCGGCCGAGCCGGTGACCACGCCCGGGCTGCCCACCGCGCCCGGGCTGCCGGTCGTCCCGCCGCCCCTCTCCGAGCAGGAGCTGCCGACCGCGCCCCCGGTCCTGCCGACGCCAGCGGCCGAGGGCACGATCACCCTCACCCCCGAGGACCTGGATCAGCCCTTCAAGGAAGCCAAGCAGCGGATGGTCGACCAGTTCGAGGTGGAGTACCTGCGGGCCCTGATGCGGCGCAACGGCGGGAACATCTCGCAGGGGGCGCGCGCCTCGGGGCTGACGCGCTTCCACCTGCGGGAGCTGCTCAAGAAGCACGTCCTGACCTCGTCGCGCGACAGCGGCGAGTAGGACCCTCTCACCAGCTCCAGCCCTCCTCCGTCGCGTCGCTGCCCGCCGCGATCCGCTGTCGGCTGTCGAGCAGGGCGAGCCCCTCGGTCAGCAGCTCGTCGAGGCGCTGCCGCAAGAACTCCTCGACGATGTCGTCCAGGAGGGCCTGCTGCTGGTCCCGGTCCGCGGCCCGGAAGAAGACGCTCCCCTGCAGCAGCTTGTCGTGCAGCAGCTCCCGTGCGCTCCGCTCGTCCATGGTCCTCACCTACCTCGCCGACCCTTCGCCTCAGAGTGGGCCCGGGAGTCGGACCTGTCAACGGGCAGGTCGGCGATGGGGCATTCCCTCCCCCCGCGCTCTCATGTACCTTCATGAGCCTTGCGGGGAGGCCGACCCGGTCGTCGGCCCGCCGCCCCCGGACGGTCAGTGAAGGAGGGAGCAGGATGAGCGAGACGCCGACCAGCAAGGAGCGGCTCTTCTCGGGAGTGCAGCCCACCGGGCTGGTGCACATCGGCAACTACCTGGGCGCGTTCGCCAACTGGATCCGCCTCCAGGAGGAGCACGAGGCGATCTTCTCCGTGGTCGACCTCCACTCGCTGACGGTCCACGCAAGCGAGCGCCCGCTCGCGGAGCGCACCCGCGAGCTCGCGACGATGATCCTCGCGTCGGGGGTCGATCCGGCGCGCGCCACCCTCTTCGTGCAGAGCCACGTCCCGGAGCACTGCGAGCTGACCTGGCTGCTCAACACCGTGACCCCCCTGGGCGATCTGCACCGCATGACCCAGTTCAAGGACAAGGCCCGGCAGAACAAGGGCAACATCAACATGGGGCTGCTCGGCTATCCGGTGCTGATGGCCGCGGATATCTTGCTGTATCGCGCCAAGGTGGTGCCGGTCGGCGAGGACCAGCTCCAGCACCTGGAGCTGGCCCGGGAGATCGCCCGGCAGTTCAACGGCATCTACGGCCCATGCTTCCCCGAGCCCGCGGCCCGGCTGACGGAGGCCCGGCGGGTGATGGGCCTGGACGGCGAATCCAAGATGTCGAAATCACTGAACAATTACATCGCCCTGGAGGAGCCCTTCGCCGAGTACTGGCCCCGGCTGGCGCGCGCGGTGACCGACCCGGCGCGGGTGCGCAAGAGCGATCCCGGCGAGCCGACGAAGTGCAACGTCTACGCGTACCACACCTTCTTCTCCGACGACGACACCCTGGGCTGGGTGGAGCAGGGGTGCCGGCGCGCGGAGTTCGGCTGCTTCGACTGCAAGCGGCGCCTGGCGGAGGGGATGGAGCGGCTGCTCGCGCCGATCCGGGAGCGCGCGGCCGAGCTGCGGGCCCGGCCCGCGGCGGTCGACGAGGTCCTCGCGGCGGGAGCCCAGCGCTGCCGGGCCATCGCGCGGGAGACGATGCGGGAGGTGCGCGACCGCATGGGCCTCGTCCCGCCCTACGACGCCTGGTAGCCCATCCCTCCGAAACAGTTCGGTTTTTCTGCTCGCGGGCGGTTGCAGTCCGCGCTCTTGCCCAGGTGCGTGCCGGCCGACAGCTCGGCACTCTACCCTGGACCGGTGCGCAGACCATTCGCCACAAATAGCTTTCACAATTAACTAAAAATAATACATAAATTTCGCTATTTAATACAAAAAAACATCTATCTCGGATTTTACCAAAAAATATTCAGAAAGTAGCATTCACCCACAAGAAATAATCACAATTCAATCTAGATTTCACCATCAATAATCTACAAGAAACCATCAAACCAATCAAAGGGAGCCCAGGCCGCGACAATTGGATTTTCACTTATTCTACAATAAAACACAAAAAGCAGCATTTGACCACAAGAAATAATCACAATCCAATCTAGATTTCACCTTCAACAATCAAACAAGCAACACCAAAACCCACCAAGGGGAGCCCCGGCCGCGCCAGTCACGTTCCTCGACCCCCCTCCCCCGCAGGGGGAGGGGGCTGGGGGAGGGGGAAGGGAGGGGGAGCCCGAGGGGGCGACCGTAGGTCCCCCCTCGGCCGTCAGTCGAGTCCCGGCAGCCGGAGGGATGGCTCGGGGTCGGGGTGTCAGGAGCGCGGGACACCCTTGAGCTTGGCCTTCCCCCCCTCGACGATGACGCGGAACTGGACGTCCTGGCAGCCGCTGGACGCCATCAGGCTCGCGCGGGTGGCGTCGAGCCGCTGGGCGATCAGGTCGAAGCTCATCCCCTCGGTGCCCTGCTGGCACTCCTGCCGCCGGCGGATGAGCTCGTCGTAGACCGAGCGGTATTGGCTGGAGCGATCGACCACGGCGGCCGGGGTGGAGCGGACCGGCGGCGCAGCCGGTGCCGGGGCGGTGGTGGTGACGGTGGCGACCGGGCTGGCGACCGCCGCGGGCGCGGGCCGGGTGGGGGTGGCCGAGGCGGCCGAGGCGGCCGAGGCGGCCGAGGCGGCCGAGGTGGCCGAGGCGGCCGAGCTCGTGGCCGCGCCGCCGCGCGAGGGCTCGGTGGAGGCGATCGGCGGGCTCGCGGCCTCGTCCTCCACTGCCCGCGGCTGGCCACGCCCGCGTCGCGGCCGGCGTGCCCCGGGCTTCTGCTCCTCCTGGTCCCGCCGCCGCGCGCCCCGCAGCCGCTCCCGCGTGTAGGTCCCGGCCTCGATCTGCATCGCGATGCGGTTCCAGTAAGCCTGGTAGACGCTGAACCGCTGGATCAGGTTGCGCAGCCGGAAGCGCAGCCCCGTGTTGGCGACGGCCGCGGGGTTGATCTTGATCACCCGCCGGAAGACGTTCTTGCGGGCCTGGATCGGCTCCAGTCGCTCGATCCCCTGGAAGTAGAGGTCGTACAGGGCCCGGAGCCGCTCGATGCTCTGCTCGAGGTCGTCCACTTCCTCGACCGTCCAGGGGCGATCCTTTTCGTTGAGATCCTTGGGCATGGAGACCTCGCGCCAGCGACCCGCCTCAGCATACCATCGCCGGCTGCGGTGGCCAAGGAACCTGGCCGGGGGCGATCGCGACGCCCCATCCGGGCCTCCCGGGGGGCATCATCGTTGACACGGCAGCGGTTCTGGCCTAGAACAATGCCGCCCTCTGCTTTTAGCCTGCTGCGCCCCTCGTCGGAGCCTGCCGGAGGGAACGCCGAAGGAAGGCGGGCGGCACCACTGCCTGGGAGGCCTGGTGATGGATAACGTGGCGTTGACCTTGTTGCTGACGATCGTGGCGGCCCTGCTGGTCATCGCGGTGGTGGTCCTCTACCGCAAGCTGGGACAGAAGGAAGCCGAGCTCGCCGCGCTGGCCAGCGACGCCGAGGGGATGAAGAAGGAGCGGGACCAGGCGCGTCAGGAGAGCAAGGACCTCCAGAAGAAGAAGGAGAAGCTGGAGTCCGAGGCGCAGGGGCTGCGCGACGAGCTCGACGGCCTGAAGAAGGAGCTGCACAAGGCCAAGCAGGAGAGCAAGAGCGTCGCGGCCAAGCCGATCCGGGGGCCGGCGACTCCCGACGACCGCGACGCCCTGCGCATGGCCATGACCGACCTCGAGAAGCTGCGCGAGGACAACCAGGGGCTCAAGGAGAAGGTCAAGGCCCTCGAGGCCGCGGCCGCCCGCACCCCCGCCCGGGCCACCGAGGAGAAGGCCGAGGCGCCGGCGGAGGCCAAGCCGGCCGCCGCGCCCCTCGCGGCGCCAGCGAGCGCGGAGCCCGATCCCAAGCTCGTGCGCAAGGTCGATCAGCTCGAGGGTCAGCTCGACCGGCTCAAGAAGGACCTCGGCGAGACCCGGGACCGGCTGCGGGTCCGGGAGCGGGACCTGCGCGCGGCGCGCAAGAGCTCGGTCTCCAACGACCGGGCGTTCCGCGTCACCCAGGGCAAGCTCCAGGCCATGAAGGAGAAGCTCGCCCACCTCGAGCCGACCCCGGCCGCCAGCAGCGAGCCCACGCCCGCGCCCGAGGCCTGATCCTCCGGCCCCGCGCCCGCGGCGCGAGCCGCCCGTCCCGCCCACACCGGTCACTCCGACCACGGCTCCCGAGCAGGTCGATCGTCCCGATCTCGCCCCATGCTCTGGAGCGATCGTCCCTACGGTGTCTCGAAATTCATGCCGATCGTCCCAGCGAGCATGCCCATCGGCCCCCGAGGTGACCTCAACGGGCGTCGAGGAGCTCCTGAGCGTGACGCCGGGTGACCTCCGTGAGCACCGCGCCGCCGAGCATCCGGGCCAGCTCCTCCACCCGCGCGGCGCGGTCGAGGAGGGCCACGGTGGACACCGTCCGGCCATCGGGACGGACGACCTTGCGCACCACGAGGTGCTGGTCGGCCCGGGCGGCCACCTGGGCGTGGTGGGTGATGCAGAGGACCTGGTGCTCCCGGGCCGAGTCCTGCAGCAGGCGGCCGATGGCCTCGGCCACCGGCCCGGAGACGCCCGTGTCGACCTCGTCGTAGAGGTAGCTCGCCACGGGATCGCTCGCGACGAGCACCCGCTTCACCGCCAGCATCACCCGGGAGAGCTCGCCGCCGGAGGCGATGCGCCGCAGCGGCCGGCTCTCCTCCCCCGGATTGGGCCCGAAGAGGAAATCGACCTCGTCCGCGCCGTGCTCGCCCGGCGCCGCGAGGGGGAGGACCGTCACGGCGAAGCGGGCCTCGGGCATCCCCAGCCCTGCCAGCTCACGGCCGACCTGCTCGCCGAACCCGGTCGCCGCGCGGCGGCGGGCCGCGGAGAGGCGCCGGACCAGGCCGGCGAGCTGCTCCTCGGCCTGGGCGACGGTGCGGGCGAGCTCGTCCAGCCGCTCGGTGGCCGAGGAGAGCTGGCTCACCTCCCGGGCCATCTCGGCCCGGCGCTGCAGGAGCTGCTCCAGCTCGGGACCGTGCTTGCGCAGCAGGTGCTCGAGCCGGAAGAGCCGCTCCTCGACCTCGGCGCTGCGCGCCGGATCGAGCTCGAGCCGGGCCTGGTAGTCCCGCAAGGTGCCGACCGCCTCCTCGAGGAGGATCTCGGCCTCGGCGAGACGATCGAGCGCGGGGGCGAGGGCCTGGTCGATCCGGGCGAGGGGGGCGAGCAGGGTGGTGAGCTCGCCGAGGCGCCCCACCAGGCTGTCGTCGTCCTCGTACAGCAGGGCGATCCCGCGGCCCGCACCCTCGACGAGCCGCTGCGCGTGGCGCAGCCGCTCCCGCTCGAGGTGCAGCCGCTGGTCCTCCCCGGGCTGGGGGTCGAGCCCGTCGATCTCGTCGAGCTGGAAGCGCAGGTAGTCCAGGCGGCTCTCCCGCTCCCGGGCCGCGTCCCGCAGGTGCGCCAGCTCCCCCCGCAGGTCGGCGAGCCGACGCCAGGCCAGGCCCGCCTCCGCGACGAGGGGGCCCAGCCCGGCGCAGGCATCGAGGGCCGCGCGGGCCGCGGCCGGACGCAGCAGGGACTGGTGCTCGTGCTGGCTGCTGATGTCGATGAGGTCCGCGGCCACCTCGCGCAGCATCGTCAGGGTCGCGGGGGACCCGTTGAGGAAGAGCCGATGGCGCCCGCTGCGGCTGAGGATCCGGCGGACCACGAGCTGCCCCTCCTCGGCATCGACGGGGAGCCCGGCCGCGAGCAGCCGCCTCCGGACCGGCGAACCCGGCGGGAGGAGGAACAGGGCCTCGACGACCGCCTCCTCCACGCCGCTGCGCAGCAACCCGACCTGCGCCCGGCCGCCGAGCACGAGGCTGAGCGCATCCACGAGGATCGACTTGCCCGCGCCGGTCTCCCCGGTCAGGGCCGTGAAGCCGGGCTGCAGCTCGAGCTGCAGCTCCTCGATGATCGCGAAGTCCTTGATGGTGAGGTGCTGGAGCAGCGGTCGTCCTCCCGGGGGAGCCGCCCGCTCCCCGTGCGGGGGCTCACCAAAGCACGATTCGCTGCCGCTGTCCAGGGCGGCGTGTGCTATAGTCCGCCCGATGAAGCGCTTCCCCTGCCTGATCGAGGGTGCCTGCTGGACGGTGGAGGACGACGGCCGTTACCTCCTCACGCACCCCGCGCGGCCCGGCGCCTTGCGGATGGGCCGGCTCGAGCACGGCCTGCTGAGCCTCCTCGACGGCCAGACCCCGCCCTCGGAGATCGGACGCAACCTCGCCGTGCTCCTCGGCCAGCCGATCCCCGCCGCGGCCCTCGACGCGGTGCTCGCGGGCCTGGCCCAGCAAGGCTTCGTCGAGCTCCCGCCGCGGCCGCAGATCGAGCTGCTGCCCGGCGCCCGGCTCGAGTGCTGCCGGTCCGGCGAGTGCTGCCACCTCGCGGTCGGCCCCCTCTCCAGCCTCGAGCAGCGGCGGCTGCGAACGCTGCCGTGGGCCCAGCACGGAGAGCTCCCCCCTCGCCGCGACCCGGAGGAGCTCTTCCGGGAGGTGGACGGAGAGGTCTTCCTGCAGCAGCGTGAGGAGGACGATGCCTGCCTCTTCCTCGAGCCGGCCGGGACCTGCCAGCTCCACCGGGTCTTCGGCGCGGAGGTCAAACCGGCGATCTGCCGGCTGTACCCCCTGTTCACCGTGCGCCTCGACCCGCTCCGGCTGCGCGCCGGGGTCAGCTTCGCCTGCCCGGGGGTCTGCCAGGCCCGGCCCGAGAGCCGCCTCCTCCCGGAGGTCACCCGCGCGGGCGAGCTGCTCTGGGCGACGCGCCTGACCGCGCCCCCCCCGGCCCTGCTCCCCCCGGCCGTGCTCGCCGAGGCCGCGGCCCCCGATCCCCAGGCCCGCGAGCTGGAGCAGGACCTGCTCTCCCTGCTCGGCGCCCCCGGCTGGACGGCCGCGGCCGCGCTCGCCGAGGGGGCGCGCCGGCTGCTCGCCGCGGCCACCGAGCTGCTGCCCCCGGGCCGTCCCCTCGAGGACCTGCTCGCCAGGCTCCAGGAGCTGGTCCGCCTCCAGCAGCAGCAGCTCGCCTCCTCCCCGGCCCGGCAACGACTGCAGCGCTTCGCCAGCCTGCTGGCGCAGCTCGCGGCCCGGCTCGCCACCCCCGCCGGCCCGACCACGTTCCCGCCCCTCGCCCCGGAGCTGGACGAGCTGGCGCGCCGCGCCTGGAGCAACTACGTCTTCACCCGCTACCACCTCTTCCACCTCGGGCAGGCCGCCGGCCTGGCCCTGCTGATGCTACTGCACCTGCTGCTGCTGGAGCGGCTCGCCGGCCCGGCGCCCGCGGCCGGTCGGCCCCCGACCACCCTGCTCGCCGAGGTCCTGGCCGGGCTGCCGAGCCTGGAGGAGGTCGAGGCCCTGCCGGGCATCGGCACCATCGCCCTGCGAGAACTGAGCGAGCTGCTGGCCGGCACGGCCGGTTGAGGACTCGAGGAGGCCCCTTGTCGAAGCGTGCGGTCCACGAGCTGCTGGTGGTCTTCAAGGACGACCTACGGCAGGGCCTGACCAGCCCCTTGACCCTGTTCCTCGCCGTCTCCTACCTGCTGTTCAGCCTGCTGATCACCCTGCCCTACGTCGCCTTGTCCCGCCTGCTCATGGAGAAGCTCGCCACGGAGCCGGGCGGCGCGAGCGCGGCCGCGGCCCTGCAGGTCGCGGGCACGACCATGTGGTCCCAGGCCTTCACGCAGCTCACGGGCAGCCCGGAGGAGGGCCTGGCCCTGGCGTCCGTGCCCCTGCCGGCCTTGTACACCTTCTTCTTCGCCTCCTTCATCGTGCCCCTGCTCGCGGTGCTGCTGAGCTCCGATCTGGTGGCCGACGATCTGCGGACGGGCCACATGCGCTACCTGACCCTGCGCTGCGGCCGCGAGACCCTGCTCGGCGGTCGGCTGCTCTCCCGGTGCCTGCTGCTGGCCGCGACGACCCTGCTGGGCACGGGCATCTCCTTCGCCCTGTTCGCGGTGCGGCTCACGGACCTCTCCCCGAGCGCCTACGTCCACTTCCTGCGCTACGGCCTGTTCCTCGCGGGCAGCGCCGTGGTCTACGCCGCGCTCGCCGCGCTCTGCTCGACCCTCGTCCGGAGCGCCTTCTTCGCCCTGGTCCTCGGCATCTTCCTGCTGCTGATCTTCGGAGTCGTCGACATGGCCTCGGACGTCCTCGGCTGGGCGACCCCCAACGCCTACAAGCTGCTGTTGTTCTCCCCCAACCGCTGGCCCCAGGGGCTGGCCGCCTACCTCGGCTTCGCGACGCTGTACGCGGGTGCGGCCTGGCTGCGCCTGCGCACGAGGGACCTCTGATGGACGCCGGGCTGGTGATCCAGACCAGCGGCCTGACCCGTCGCTTCGGCAGCCTGACCGCGGTCGATCGGGTCGACTACCAGGTCCCCGCCGGCAGCATCTCCGGGCTGATCGGCCCCAACGGGGCGGGCAAGACCACCCTGATCTCCTTGCTCGCGGGCTTCCTGCGGCCGAGCGCGGGGACGGGGCTGCTGCTCGACCGCCCCCTCGGTCACCCCGAGGTGCGGGGGCGCTTCGCGGTCCTGCCCCAGGACGCGACCTTCCCGCCCCGCCGCCGGGTCGCCGACCTGCTCGCCCTGTACGGAGAGCTGGCCGGCCTGAGTCCCGCGGAGGCGCACGCCGCGGGGCTGGACGTCCTCGCCGCGGTCGGGCTGCAGGACAAGGCCCGGGAGCGTGCCGGCCACCTCAGCCACGGGATGACCAAGCGCCTCGGCCTGGCCCAGGCCTTCCTCGGCAACCCCGACCTGATCCTGCTCGACGAGCCCACGTCGGGCCTCGACCCACGCAACGCCTTCGAGATCCGCCGGCTCATCGCCAACCTCAAGGGCCGCTCCACGGTCATCGTCTCCTCCCACAACCTGGCCGAGCTGCAGTCCCTCTGCGACCACGCCACGATCCTCAGCCGCGGCAAGATCGTCGTGCAGGGCCCCCTCGAGGAGATCACCCGCGCCGACGCCGAGATCCGCATCGGCCTGTTCGGCGAGGCCCCGGCGCTCGCTCCCCTGCAGAGCTTGCCAGGCGTGGAGCAGGTCGAGCTGGTCGAGGAGGGACAGGTCCTGCTGGTGCGCTTCAGCAGCAGCAAGACGCCCGTCGAGCTCGGGACCGCGACCGTCCTGCGCCACCTCCTCGAGCACGGAGCCCTGGTCACCAGCCTCAACCGCGGCCGGTCCCTGGAGCAGCGCTTCCTCGAGCTGACCTGAGACCAGCGGACCAGCCAGCCCGGGTCATCCGGGACGATCCTCCCGTAGGAGAAGAGCAAGCCGGGTCTTTCATCTGAGCCTGTCGGGAGGGGCCTCGCGCCGATGGAGGGCGGCGGCGAGCCGCGGAGCGGCGTCGCGCGCGGTCCCGCCGCCGTCGTGGCGACGAGGAGGGACCGATCCTGGCTGGGAGCGAGCGGGAGAGCCCGTGGCGGGCGAGGCGCTACTCCTCGGCGGCCAGCTTGCGCAGCACCTTGACGTTCTGGGCGATCCGCCGGGTGAAGGCCCGCTCGTTGGCGTGGCTCGGGTGATCCTTGAGCTTCACCTTACTCTTGGCGATCTTCATCTTCGAAGACATGGGGAGCCTCCTTGCCGCGCCGTGGCTGGCGGAGGCTCTATGTACCTGCCCCACCCCGGGCGTCAAGGAGAGATCCTCCGCGAGCCCGATCGTCCCCATGACCGGATCAGAGGTCCACCTGGTAGCGCTTGATCTTGTACAGCAGGGCCCGGTGGGAGATCTCCAGGAGCTTGCTCGCGGCCGTCCGGTTGCCCCGGGTCTTGGTCAGGGCCCGGCGGATCAGCTCTTCCTCGAGGAGGCGGGTGGCGCGCTTGATGGAGAGCTCGTCGTCGGCGAGGAGGCGCGCGGGCGGGCGCGCCTCCCGCAGCTTCTCGGGGAGGGAGTCGACGGTGATCCGGCCGTCCTCCGAGAGCACCAGGGCCCGCTCGATGGTGTTCTCGAGCTCGCGCACGTTGCCGGGCCAGGCCCCCTCCACCAGGAGCTTCAGCGCGGCCGGCTCGACCACCCGGACGTCGGTGCCCAGCCGGCCGTTGTGCTTCTCGAGGAAGTGCTGGACGAGCAGCGGGATGTCCTCGCGTCGCTCCCGCAGGGGCGGCAGGCGCAAGGGCAGGACGTTGAGCCGGTAGTAGAGGTCTTCCCGGAAGCGCCCGGCCGACACCTCGGCCGTGAGGTCCCGGATCGTCGCGGCGACGATGCGCACGTTGATCTTGGTCGCCCGGGTCGCGCCGACACGACGGACCTCCTCCTCCTGCAGCACCCGCAGCAGCTTCACCTGCAGGGCGAGGGGCAGCTCGCCGATCTCGTCGAGGAACAGGGTGCCGCCGTCGGCCTCCTCGAAGAGCCCCTTCTTGTCCCGGATCGCGCCGGTGAAGGAGCCCTTGACGTGCCCGAACAGCTCCGATTCGAGCAGGTTCTCGGGGATCGCCCCGCAGTTCACCGCGACGAAGGGCTGGGCGGCACGCTGGCTCGAGTAGTGGACGGCCCGGGCGATCAGCTCCTTGCCCGTGCCGCTCTCCCCGTGCAGCAGGACGGTGGACTTGTACTCGGCGATCTTCTCGCAGGTGCGGAAGATCTCCTGCATCCGGGGGCTGCGCGCGATGACGTTCTGGAAGGAGTACTCACGTCGGATCTGGCTGAGCAGCCGCTGGTTCTCGGCCTTCAGCCGCTCCCGCTCCTCGGCCTTGCGCAGCACGAGGACGACCTCGTCGGCCGCGAAGGGCTTGTTGAGGTAGTCGTAGGCCCCCCGCTTCATCGCCTCGATCGCGGTCTCGTTGCTGCCGTAGGCCGACATGACGATCACCGTCGCCGGCAAGGAGCGCTCCTGCATCTGCGCGAGCAGGCCGAGCCCATCCAGCCGCGGCATCCGCAGATCGGCCAGCACGACGTCGAAGGAGGACCGGGCGAGCACGTCCAGCGCGGCCTCGCCGTCGACTGCGCTCTCCACCTCGTAGCCTGCTCGCCGCAGGATGAGCTGGAGCATGTGGCGGATGTTCTCCTCGTCGTCCACCACGAGGACCCGCTGGATGGTCACCGCCTCTGCCTCCTTGCGCCCCGGGCGGCAGTCCCCGACCGTCGGGACGCCCACCGGGCAATGTACGGCGCGCCGCTTGCGGCTGCAACCCGACGGCGGGCCACGCGCGGCCGCGCGGGCGGGGCTTTCGCCGACTCCCGCCCTTTGCTAGGCTGGAGTCGGCCGGCATCCCCGACGCGCCGGCCCGGGAGCCTGCCATGTGGTTGCTGGTCGTCTCACTGCTGCTGGTGCTATCGGGCTGTGACGGCGCGGTCGACAAGCCGGCCGACCTGATCCCGACCGAAGGCGAGGGGGAGGGCGGCGCCGAGGGCGAGGGCGGCGCCGAGGGGGAAGGCGGCGGGGAGGGCGAGGGCGGCGCGGAGGGCGAGGGCGGCGGGGAGGGCGAGGGTGGCGCCGAGGGCGAGGGCGAGGGCGCCGAGGGCGAGGGCGAGGGCGAGCGGCCCGACGGCGGCCAGCTCCTCGACGTCGGCGACTGGAGCGGCTACCGCACCTTGCCCCTGGTCTGCGGCTCGATCCCCGCGGCCGTGGTCGCGCCCGACCGGCTGCGCGTCACCGCCACGGTGGTCCTCGGCGGCGAGTGGTGCGCCGCCTACCTCGAGGTCGGCGAATCCGGCCCGCGGCAGATCTTCATCAAGGCCGTGCCGAGCCCGGAGGGACCGGCCCAGTGCGGTGATGGCCAGTTCCGGCGCACCCTCGAGGTGGACGTCCCCGACCTGGACCCCGGCGTCTGGACCGTGGCCATGCGCGGCCAGGACCAGACCCTGCTCCGCCGCGAGGTCACCGTGCTGCCCGAGGGCTCCCCACCGCCCCCGGTCGGCCTCACCTGCGACGGCGAGCGGGTGGGCTTCATCGGGAGCTGCGGGGTCGACCTCTTCTGCGAGGCCGGCTACGTCTGCGACCAGGAGCTCGGACGCTGCCGGGAGCCGGGGGACCCGCAGCCCCTCGCGGGCAGCTACGCGGTGGTCTTCTCCCCGCCCACGCGGGGCTGCCTCGACCGCACGGCCGAGCCCTGGACCGAGTACGATTTCCCCCGCACCTTCACCGGGGCGACGATCACCCTGACCCGGGACGAGGCCGATCCGACCAGCGGCCAGGCGACCTTCGCCGGGGACGACCTGCTCGCCCACTTCCAGGTGCCCCTGCGCTACACCGGGAGCGGCTTCGAGTCGACGGGGGCGGGAGCGTACCTGGAGAGCGGGGGCGGCGCCTGCGCCTACTCCCACCAGCTCACCGTGCGCGGCGAGCGCACCGCGGCGGGGCTCAGCGGCCGGCTCGACCTGCTCACCATGGAGCTGAGCTGCGGCCGCAGCCCGAACCCCCTCCGCTGCGAGCTCGGTGCCGACTACGGACCCTGAACCCCGGCCCGGTCCAGCGTCCCACCCAGCTCTGCCGGCGCCTGGCCGCAGGCGGCCGGGGGGGCCTCCGGGTCCCGCGGGCGCTCGCCGCTGCAGGAGACCGCGAGCAGGCCGAAGCTGAGCGAGACCCACAGCCCCAGGAAGAAGACCAGGATGCGGTTGGCCGAGAAGGAGAAGGGCACGGCGGATCCTCCACGTCGTCTCACCTCCTCCCTGCATGAACCGGACCAACCGACAACCACCCGATAATACGAACAAAAGACGCCAAGCCACCCCCTGCACGAGGGAGCAGGTGGATGAACGGGGCTCCACCCTGGAGGGTGCGGGCACCAGCCCGGGCCGGGTCCCGGGACCGCCCCCGCGCCAGCCGACCGGGCCCCGCCGGCGCGACGGCTTTCGGCGGGCCAAGGGGCCAAGGCTTGCCGGGACCCCGGGTCCGCGCGTACAGTGCCCGGCGGGTCTGGCCAGGGAGCCAGCGATCCCCGGGAGGCCGGAAGTGAAGGTCCTGATCATCGGGGCGGGCGAGGTCGGTCACCACCTCGCGGGCCACCTCGCCGGCGAAGGCCTCGACGTCGTCGTGCTCGACCGGCAGGCCCGCGCGCTGCAGCGGGTCGCCGCGACCCACGACGTCCAGACCCTGGAAGGCTCCGGGTCCAGCCCCCAGGCCCTCCAGGAGGCCGGTGTCGCGGACTGCGATCTCGTCATCGCGGTCACCGACACCGACGAGGTCAACCTGGTCGCCTGCACCCTGGCGACCCGGCTCGGCAAGCCCGACGCGGTCCGCATCGCCCGCATCCGGGACGACGGCCTGGCGCGGGAGGCCGAACGGCCCGGCCCCTCGACCCTCGGCATCGCCCGGGCGATCAACCCCGAGCAGCTCGCGGCCGAGCGGATCGTCCACCTGCTGCGCGTCCCGGCGATCTGCGAGCTGATCGAGTTCGAGGCGGGTCGCGTCCAGGTGGTCGGGCTGAAGATCCCCGGGGGCTCGTCCCTGATCGGATGCACCATCAGCGACCTGGCCAGCGCGTCGCCGACGGGGAGCCGGCGGGTGCTGTATGGCGCCCTGCAGCGCCAGGGCCGGACGATCATCCCCCGGGGCGACACGGAGATCCGGGAGGGTGACGTGCTGCACGCTGTCACCCGCCCGACCTTCCTCGAGCGGGTCGTCGCGGCCACCGACCTGCCGACCCGGCCGACCCGCCACGTCGTCGTCAGTGGCGTGACGCCCGTCGCCCGCCAGGTGGCCGCGCGCCTGAGCGCCGCGGGGATCGCGGCCAAGCTGATCGTCCCGGACGAGGAGCGGGGGCGGCAGGCGGCCCTCGCGCTCGCCGGGGTGCTCGTGCTGCAGGGCGAGCCCACGGACCGCGGCCTGCTCGAGCAGGAGGAGGTCGGCCGGGCCGATGCGTTCGTCGCGGCCGGCCCCGACGACGAGGAGAACGTGCTCGCCGCCTTGCTCGCCCGCCAGCTCGGCGTGCCGCGCACGGTGATCGTGGTCAACCGGGCGACCTACCTGCCCCTGCTCTCCCTGTCCGGCATCGACGCGGTGATCTCCCCGCGGCTGGTGGCCGTGAGCAGCATCCTGACCCACATCCGGCGCGGCCACGTGCTGCAGGTCGCCTCCCTCGGCGAGGTCGCCGAGGCCCTGGAGTTCGAGGTGCCCCCGGGGGCGCCCCTCACCGCGGCCCCCCTCGGGCTGGTGGGCTTCCCCCGCAACGCCCTGGTCGTCGCCGCCCTGCGCGACGGCGAGGTGCGCATCCCGGGCGGCGCGGACCAGATCGCGGCCGGCGACCGGGTGATCGTCTTCGCGTTGCGCTCCGCGGTGCCCGCGGTCGAGAAGGCCTGCTCCAGCCGCCGCCGCTTCGCCCGGCTCGACGGATGAGACCCCGCCTCTTCCTCTGGATGCTGGGGGGGCTGCTGCTCCTGGTCGGGCTCGCCCTGCTCCCCTCCCTGGCCCTCGCCTTCGCCCAGGGCGAGGACGATCTGGTCGCGTTCGCGTGGAGCGCCGGGCTCGCGGCCTCGCTCGGTCTCGCCGGGCTGTACTTCGGCCGGGCCGGGCGGACCCTGGAGATCAACCACCGCGAAGGCATGGCCATCGTCACCCTCGCCTGGCTCGTCGTCTGCGGGGTCGGGGCCTTGCCCTTTTACCTCTATGGCCGGGGGGTCGGACGACCGGCGGTCCCGCCCGGCGCCTGCGCGGCCGTCGCCCACGCGCCCGCCGGGGACGGCCCCGTCCACCACCTCGGCCACGAGTTCTGCGACTTCACGGACAGCTACTTCGAGGCGGTCTCCGGCTTCACGACCACGGGCGCGACGGTGGTCACCGCCGGGCTATGGCCGGCCCCCCACCGCCACGTCGGGCTCCCCCACGGGCTGCTGCTCTGGCGGGCCCTCACCCAGTGGCTCGGGGGGATGGGGATCATCCTGCTGTCCCTCGCGATCCTGCCCCTGCTCGGGGTCGGCGGGATGCAGCTCTACCGGGCCGAGGTGCCCGGCGCCACCAAGGACAAGCTCTCGCCGCGCATCGCCGAGACGGCCAAGCGGCTCTGGTTCGTCTACGTCGGCCTGACCTTGCTGCTGGTGTTGCTCACGGCCAGCGGCGGCGTCGATCTCTACGTCGCCACGACCCACGCGCTGACGACCCTCGCCACCGGCGGCTTCTCCGTGCTCGCGCTGAGCGTCGAGGGCTTCGGCTCCGCCTACCTCGAGTACCTGACGACCGCGTTCATGCTCCTCGCGGGCACCAGCTTCTCCCTGCACTACCTCGCCCTGCGCGACGGCCCGGGCTGCTACCGCCGCGACGGGGAGCTGCGGGTCTTCCTGAGCCTCGTGCTGGTGGCGGCGCTGGTATTGGGCGGCGCGCTGCTCGCGGGCGGGGTCGTCACCGGGCCGGAGACGGCCTTCCGGCAGGGGCTGTTCCAGGTCGCGTCCCTCGCGACCACCACCGGCTTCTCCTCCACGGACTTCGAGGGCTGGATCCAGGCGGTCCCCCTGGCCGGGGTCCTCGTCTGCCTGCTGCTGTTCGTCGGCGGCTGTGCCGGCTCCACCGCGGGCGGGATGAAGACGATCCGGGTGATCGTCGCCGCCAAGGTCGGCTACCGGGAGCTGCTCCACCTGATCCACCCCCGGGCCCTCTTCGCGCTGCGCGTCGGCGCGCGGCTGGTCGACACCGAGACCCGCCGGGCGGTCCTGGGCTTCCTGATGCTGTACGTGCTGGTCTTCCTGGCGGGCACCCTGGCCCTGGCCGCGTTCGGCGTCGATGCCCTGTCCGCGGCGACCGCGTCCGCCACCGCGGTGGGCAACGTCGGCCCCGGCCTCGGCGGGATCGGCCCCTACGACAACTACCACTGGCTCCCGGCCGGGGCGAAGTGGGTGCTGATCCTGGAGATGCTCGCCGGGCGGCTCGAGCTGTACACCGTGCTGGTGCTCTTCGTACCCCGCTTCTGGACCGGGCGCTGAGACCAGCGCCCAGAGCCGGCGAAGACTAGAACGAGATCGAGAAGGTGATCTTGCCGCCGAAGCTGTTCTGGTTCTTGATCAGGTCGTGGGTGTAGTCCACCGAGGTACCCAGCGACCAGTTGCCCTTCTTGATGAAGAAACCACCCTCGACACCGACACTCTGGGTGGGATCCGTTCCGTACGGCATCCCGTTCTTGTAGTTGATTCCCCAGTTGAAACCGTACTGCAGGGGTTCAAGCTTGTATTCTTTGACCTTTCCGCTCTCGTCGAAGGTCTTGATCTCGACGACCTTGTTCATGACGAGAGACAGCCCCATGGCGAGGCTGATCTCCTGGGGCTGGAGAGATCCTTCGACGTTCTTGTACTTTTGCAGGTGCCTCATGTAGAGACTGAAGACGGTCTCCTTGTACTCGCTGGCCTGCAGCCGATCCAGCTTCTCGACGCTCACGAGCCGCTTGTCCCGCGCCTCGATGGCCAGGCCGAACGCGAGCTCCATCGCGTCGAGGGACCAGGTCCGCTCGTCGAACTTGAAGGTCGAACCGAAGGTGGCGCTCATCTTCTGGGCGTACTCACGCTTCAGTTGCCCGGTGGTGGCGTCGTTCTCCTTCTCGGTCTTGTCGAGGAGCTTCAGGGAGACCTCGTCCTTGATCGAGAAGGTCCCGGCGTCCTGGGAGCCGTCCTCGTTCTTCTTGCCCTCGTCGTGACCGACGTCGAGCTTCATGCTGAACGCGCCGACGTGCACGTCGAGGTAGCCGTGCAGCGACTGGACGGTCAGCTCCTGGATCTTGCCCAGATCGAGCTTGCCACCGACCTTGACGTTCTTGCCGATGGGGAACATCCCCTCCAGCGCGGGCAGATCCATGTTGTCGGTGTAGACCTTCATCGCGGCCAGGGCGGCGGTGATCAGGGCGGTCACCATCAGCCCGTAGGGGTGCTCGCGCAGGAAGTTGGACAGCCAGGTGATCGCCGACTGGATCTCGGGCGTGCCGACGATCCCCGCGGCGATCTGCTTGGCCTTGCTCCCCCAGACCTTGTTCAGCTCCGCCTGCATCGCCTCGGGCGCCATGCCCTGCAGGCTCTTGAGCCCTTCGGCCACGCCCTGCTTGGCGTAGTCCAGCAGCTTGCTGGGTCCGAGGTTGGAGGTCACCAGCTCGTAGAGCTTCTTGCCGAGCTTCGGGCCGAACTGACGTTCGTACTGCTTCTTCAGCTCCTCCTCGAAGGAGGCCTGCTTCTTGGCCCGCTCCCGCTGCTCCTTCTCCTCGGGGTGGAGCTGGTCCTGCAGCTTCTGCTCCTCGGGGGTGAGCTCCCGCTTGCGCTTCTCGTCGACGCGGTGGAGGACCTTGCCCGTGGCGTCGCAGAGCTCGTAGCGGGAGTGGGTCTCGGTGAGGGTGCTGTACTCCGTGATGCGGGTGATCTTGATCACCACGCCAGCCGGATCGAGGTGCTCGTAGGTGGAGACCGTCTCGTCGAGACCCCCCTTCTTGACGACGACCACGCTCTTGTTGACCCGGATGGTCTGGCCGAGCGCGTCGACGTAGGTCTGCTCCTGCGGCTTCTCGGTGCCCGCCCCGGTGGACTTCCCCGGCGGCTCGAGCGCGCCGACCTGCGCGTCGTAGGGTTTGCCCCGGAGGTCGTCCTTGGCCTTGTCCTTCTTGCTCTTGGCGCCGGCCTCCTGCTCGGGACGGTCCTGCCCCTTGTCCGAGGCACGCTGCAACAGGGCATCGTCACGATCGGGCATCCCGCTACCTCGCATCCCCCGCGCGACACGCGACCGCCTCCTCCCGACCGGCTGGTCCGAGGAGCGGCCGACGATCTCCAGCATAGCGAGCCGGCCGCTCCCAGGCAAACGCCCTTCGCCCTCCCGCCGCCCGGGGGCGGCCGCGCGACCGGGCGCCCCCGAGACGCGGGCCGTCCGGCGAGGGTGGTCCGCGCGTGCGGGGAGCATTGCCCCCCCGCGCGTGCCCTGCTACCTTGCCCCCATGAGCGGCGGGCGCCAGCAACGGGGGTCGTGTCTCCTGGGTCTCGTGACCTTGGTGCTGGGTACCTCCCTGGGGTGCGGCCCCGCGGACCTGCTCGATGGGACCTGGCGACAGCCCGTGGAGAGCGCCGAGGAAGGGAACGAGAGCTTCGAGCTCGTGCTCGGCCAGTACGGGGAGGGTGTCGCCGGGCTGGTCCGGCAGTACCATCGACTCACCACCCCCGAGGGGGGACTGTACGGCACCCCCCACTACTGCCGACCCCTGGAGCACGGTCGCTTCCTCGCGGACCGGCTGACCTTCCGCTTCCAGGACCCGGACGGCCAGGCCTGGGACTTCGTCCTGGCGTGGCAGGAGGCCGAGGAGCGGCTGGTCGGCCAGCGGCTCCCGGCGGACGGCGGCGAGGGCGAGGGAGCCGGGAGGGCGCTGACCTTCGCCCGGGTCTCCGGCGAGCTGGATCGGGAGTGCCAGTGGCTGCAGGAGCTGCGCCTCCCGGTGGTCTACAACGACGAGCTGGACCCGGCCCGCGACCAGCCGCGCACCCTGCGGGCCGCGGTGCTCCTCCTCGGGACCGCGGACGGCGCCTCCTGCCAGGTCGTCGGCGCGCGCTCGGGTCCCCTGGAGCACAAGGCCCAGACCCTGGTGATCGACCAGAAGCCCACGAGCTGCCTGGTGCTGCAGCAGCCCGAGATGCTGACCCTCGGCTTCGGTGTCTTCGTCCTCTTCGAGGACCGCGACGGCAACGGGTACTGGGACCGGGACCCCTTGCCCGGCGGCGTCGCGGAGCCCCTCGTCGGGCTCGCCCGGGAGACCGCCCTGGTCTACCTGGACGGCGAGCTGACCGGGGAGGACCTCGCGGCCGATCACCCCCTGCGGGGCTTCACCAGCCAGGGCTACACCCTCGTCCAGCTCCTCGAGCTCGCCGCCGACGGGACCGTGCGCGCCTGGCGCGCGCTCGGCCCGGCCGCGGCGGCCACGAGCGTGATCGCCCTGCAGCCGGTCGACGCGGCGCCGGCGCCGCGCTTGCGGGTCCCCTGAGATGGCGGGGCGCCTCACCCGGAGCGCAGGCCGGACCCCGGCCCGGAGGCTGCTGCCGACCACGCTGCTCCTGCTCGTCCTCGCCGCGCCCCCCCCCACGGCGGACGCGTCCAGCAAGGACGAGGTCGGCGCGCCCCAGCCCGCGAACCTCCCCCCCGAGGAGGACCTCCACCGGCTGGTGATCCTGCCGGTGCTCGACCTCTCGGGGGAGCAGGCCACCCTGGCCGGGCAGGCGGAGCGACTCATCACCGCCGGCTTCGCGCGCTACGCCCGGCTGGAGGTGATCGCAGGGGAGGAGCTGACCGCCCGCTTGCGGGCCTCGGAGGGGTACCAGGTCAAGGACCTCGGCAACGCCCGCGCCTTCGCCCAGGTCGGCCAGCAAGAATACGCGCAGATCCAGCTCAAGTCGGCCATCCAGCACCTAGGCCGGGCTGCGAAGACCTTCGAGGAGATCCACCACGACCTCGTGCAGCCGGAGGAGGTCGCCCAGAGCCTGCTCGCCCTGGCCAAGGCGAGCCTGGAGAGCGGGGACCAGGTCGCGGCCGACCTCGTCTTCTCCCGGCTGCTGCTCGTCGACCCGGCCTTGCGGCTGGCCCCCGGCCGTCACCCCGACTCGGTGATCGCCCACTACCAGCGGGTCCGGGCCCGGGCCCTGCGCGAGCGGAGCACCCTGCTCGCCCGGATGGACAAGGCCCTGGCCGTGGGCCGCCAGTTGCACGCCGGCTACGTCGTGCTGAGCCTGCTCGGCCCGGCCGAGGGCGGCCTGCTGGACGGCGGCCCGGCGCCGGCCGCCGGCCGGCTGGGGGTGCTGCTGTTCGACGTCCGCCGACGGATCCAGCTCGCGCCGGTGGAGGAGCTGCTCCCCGCGCCCGGCGCCCCGCTCGCGGAGCGGCTCGACCTGGCGACCTCCCGGCTCGCGGCCTGCATCCCCAACGACGTGTGGCTCGCCCAGCAGCGCAACCCCACGCCGGTCCAGCGCCGGCTCGAGTTCGACACCGGCTTCGCCCACCTCGTCTACCTCGACCACCCCCTGCACCAGGCCTTCCAGAGCTTCGGCCTCGGCACGGGGGTCACCTGGTCGCCCGTGGAGCACCTCGCCCTGGTCGCCCGCCTCTCCTTCACCACCTCCAGCAACAACCACCCCTTCGAGGACCTGCTCGATCCGGTCAACGTGGTGCGCGCGATCCTCGGCGCCGGCTTCACCGTCGTCGGCCGGCGCCTCGCGGGCTACACGGTCACCGGCTTCGATCTGTCCTGGCCCCTCGCGTTCCGCTGGACGCTGGACCCCGACTGCAAGTTCCACGAGCCCGCGCCCTCCAGTTGCACCATCCGCCGCCACGAACCAGGGCCGCTCTTCGGCCTGCACGTCGGCGCCGGTGGCCAGTGGCTGTTCGCCGACCCCCTCTTCCTCAACCTGCGGGTGGGCCTGTCACGCTCCTTGCTGCCGGCGGAGGGCAACCGGCTGAACTTCCCCGTGACCTCGGAGGTGGGGCTCGGCTATCGCTTCTGATGGTCGGGACGGTGGCCGGGGATCAGCGGTAGGTGAAGCGGAACTCGTAGTCGCAGATGTGGAAGGTGTCGCCCTCCTCGATCTTCTTCGAGTCGATGCGGCTGCCCTGGTAGTCGATGCCGTTGGTCGAGTCGAGGTCTTTGATGAAGTACTTGCCCGAGCGGTAGATCACCGCCGCGTGCTTGCGGGAGATGTTGCCGTCCCGGATCGTCAGGTCGGTCATCTGGGAGCCCCGCCCGATGATGAACTTCTCCTTGTCGATCCGGTACTTCTGCCCCTGGAACAGCAAGAACAGCGGCGGCTGGGCGACCGCGGGCCCGCCCCCGGGCGGCGGGCCCGCGCCGGGCATGGGCGGCGGCGCGATGCCGGGCACGGGCGGGCTCGCGGGGTAGCCGGGGGACAGGCCGGGCGGCGCGGTGCCGGCGCGCCCGTCGTAGCTCGCCGGCCCGCCCGGCAAGTACGGCGGGGGGGTGACCGCCGGGGGGAAGTAGTCGCTCCCCGTGGGGGCCGGCGGCGCCCCGAACGGCGTGAGCCGGCTCTGGGTCGGCAGGTGGCCGTCATAGGGGGGGGTGGCGACCGGTCCACCGACCGGACCCCGGACGGCGAAGGCGCCGGGCCCCGGATAGGTCCCCGGCGGCGGCCCCGGCGAGGCGCTCAGCGGCGGGAACGGGGTCGGCTGCGGCTGGGTGGCCACGGGCCCCCCGGGCGGCGCCACCGCGAAATCGGGACGAGAGATCGGCTGGGAGCGACCCGTGGCGAGGGAGTAGTTGCGGCTGCGGGCATAGTGCCGCATGGCCTCGTTGATGAGGTAATCCATCGAGCAGCCCAGGTCCCGGGCCATCACCTCGAAGAGCTCCCACAGGTAGTCCCTGCAGTAGAAGCTCTTCAATGTCTTCCTGTTCTGCTCGGTCATGAAGGCCTCCGACACGGGCACCCACTCCCTGACCTGCTGCGCAGCCGTCACCCTCGTCAGAGCAGTCCTGGCGAGCGGCATGCTAGCAGAGCCCTCGCGGAGTGTCCACTCCGCGACCAGGGGAGCCGGGTGCCGCGCGCAAGGGGCCGCCGACTGCGGCCGGAGACGGGTCGCGGGCCTGCCGCGCCGCTCCAAACTACTTGCACCTACATTGTGACCGATGTAGGATTCTTTGACCCATCAGCGCACCCCCGCTAGGATGGGCGCGACGGGTCACTCCCCTCTCCCCGGTCGGAGGCGAGTGGCCCAGGCCAGGGGACGTTCGAGGAGCAGGATGCAGTCACCGTTGCCAGGACCACCTCCCGGGAGACACGGACCGGGACCTCTCGCGGCCCTGCTCGGCTGCTCCTTGCTGCTCAGCTCCGCCCCCGCCACGAGCACCCAGCCCCCGCGGCATTCGGCCGTGGCGAAGCCGGCCGCGACCGCGCCGACCGCCGCCACGAAGAAGCCGCGGCCCGCGGCCACGACCTCCCGACCCGGCCGCGCCACCCCGGCTGTCAAGCCGCGCCCTCCCGCGGCCTCGCCGGCCACGGCGCGCCGCCGCGCCGCGCCCCCGCCCCCCCCGACTCGCGCCGAGCAGGAGGCCGCGGTCGCCGAGCGGCTCGACGCCGGCGACCTGAGCGGGGCCCGCCTCCGCCTGAAGCGCCACGGGCTGACCCTGGGCGACTTGCCCGCGGCCTTGCGCTACGCCTACGCGGAGCTGACCCTCCGCCCCGGGCAGCCCCGGGAGCAGGGGCAGGCCTTGCTGACGGAGCTCCTCCGGGAAGGCGGGCCGCTGGCCTCCCTGGCCCGGGTGCGGCTCGTCGAGGCCATGGAGCGCGCCGGCCGGCCGGGAGAGGCCCTGGCCTTGCTCGAAGGGCTGGAGGACGACCCCGGCGCCGTCACCCTGCTCCACGCGTACACGCCGCGGCGGGCACGGCTGCTGCGGGCGCTGGACCGGCCAGAGGAGCTGCTGCGGGTCACGACCCCCCGGCGGGACGGCCTCTGGTCCGAGCTGCCCCTCGCCGAGCTCGGCGCCCACCGCCTGTGGGCCGCTCGCCTCCTGGGCCAGGACGCGCTGGTCGAGCAGGAGGCGGCCCGGCTGCTGCACGATCATCCGGCCAGCCCCGAGGCCCGGGAGGAGCTGCAGGCCCAGGACCCGGCGACCCGGCTCTGGTTCGCTCTGGACCAGGGCTTCCAGCGCCGCCCACCACCCGGGAACCGTCGCGAGGAGGTCCGGCGCCTCGTGCAGCTCGCGCCGGCCGCGCAACAGGCACAGCTCGCGCCGGCCTTCGAGCTGGTCGAGGGCCAGCTCCGGCTGAAGGCCAAGGCCTGGGAGCAGGCGCAGACCCACTTCGACCGGGTCGTGGCCAAAGCCGAGCTGCCCGAGCTACAGGCCCGGGCCCTCCTGGGCCGGGCGATCTCCCTGCGCCGCCGCAACCTCGACCTGGAGGCCGCGGCCAGCTACCGCCTCCTCGCCCAGCGCTACCCCCAGGACCCCCTGGCGCCCCGGGCGCTCGAGGAGGCCGTCCGCCTCGCGCGGCTCTGCGGCGAGGAAGAGCTGGCCCGCCTGGACCTGACCAGCCTGCTCCAGTACCCCCTGGCGCCGAAGCAGGCCGCCTGGGCCCGCTGGACCGAGGCCTGGCTGTCCCTGCGCACGGGGCAACACGGGCAGGCCGCCGAGCAGTTCGCCCGGTTGCGCCGGGAGCACCCGGACGCGTTCTCCTGGTCCCGGGGCCGGCTCGAAGAGCAGGCGCTGTACTGGGAAGGGGTGGCGCGCGCGGAGAGCGGGCAGGTCTCCGAGGGGGTGCAGCTCTGGGCGGAGCTGGTGGCGCGCTTCCCGCTCACCTACTACTCCTACCTGGCCCACGCGCGGCTGCACGCGCTCGACCCCGAGCGCGCGGCCACCCTGCGGCGGCCCGCGCTGGACCCCGAGGCCACCGCGTCGCCGCCCCGCGCGGCCGAGCTGCCCCTCGCGGACCGCCCGGAGATCCGCCCCATCCTCCTGTTCGAGGAGGCCGGCCTGACGACCCTCGCCCGGCGGGAGCTGCGGACCTTGATGCTGGCCAAACGGCTTCAGCCCCCGGAGATCGACCACCTCGCCGCGCTGCACCGGGAGGCGGGGGACGAGACCCGCGCCTACCTCACGGAGCGCTTCTTCGGCCGCTTCGTCGGCTACCCGGAGCCGGGCAACCTCGCCCGCTGGCAGCTCGCCCACCCCCGGCCCTTCCGGGAGCTGGTGGAGCCGGCCGCGGCCAGCGAGGGGATCGATCCCCACCTGGTCTGGGCGGTGATGCGCCAGGAGAGCGCCTTCCAGCCGCACGCCAAGAGCGGCGCCGGGGCGCGGGGGCTGATGCAGCTCATGCCGGCCACGGCCCGCTCCGTGGCGCGCCAGTTCGGGCGCCGGATCACCGACCGGGAGATCTTCGACCCCGCCCTCAACATCCGCCTCGCGTGCCGCCTGCTGAGCAACCTGCTCCGCCAGTACGACGGCAACCTGATGCTCGCGCTCGCGGCCTACAACGCCGGGCCCGGGACCGTCCGCAAGTGGCGCAGCCGCTGGGGGACCCTGGAGGGCGACCAGTGGGCCGAGGAGATCCCGGTCGCCCAGGCCCACGGCTACGCCAAGCAGGTCGTCGAGGCCCTGGGGGTCTACCAGCACCTCTACGGCCCGCCCCAGGAGGGCGGCTGGGCGCCCATGCTCCGCCTCTCCTGGGCCCGCCCCCTCGCCGCCGGCCAGGAGGCCGCGCTCCCCCCCGTGGCCAGCCGTTAGCCCGGCCGCCCCCCCACCCCCCACCCCGCCATTTTCAGACAATCAGTGATTTCAATGAGTTAGACAGCCAGGAAGGTTTGCCGGGTTCCTTGACACCCGGCAGGGCGGTGCTTATCTCTTGGCTCCAGGCCGGCTTCACGCCGGAGAAGGAGCAGGAAGATGGACGAGAGCGGAAGCAGGGGTGGCGAGGGCAAGCCGACGACCTTCGAGCTGGGCATCCTCCCCTTGCGCAACTCGGTGCTCTTCCCCGGAGTGATCATCCCCCTGGCGGTCGGCCGGCCCAAGTCGATCCGGCTGCTCGAGGAGATGGTCGCGGCCGACCGGCCCATCGCGGTGGTCGCCCAGCACAAGGCGGAGGTCGACGACCCGACCGAGGAGCAGCTCTTCCAGGTCGGCACGATGGCCCGCATCGTGAAGGTGATCAAGCTCTCCCGCGACAACTACTCGGTGATCGTCCAGGGGCTCTCCCGGGTGCGGATCCTCCACTGGCAGCACCTCGAGCCCTACCACAAGGCGACCTTCGTCGAGATCCCCCAGGAGGCGGGGCGCGACGTCGAGCTCGAGGCGCTGTTCATCAACCTGCGCACCACGGCCAAGGAGGTCATGAAGCTGATGCCGGAGGTCCCCAACGAGGCCTCCAACATGCTCGAGACCGTCAACGAGCCCGGTCAGCTCACCGACCTGATCGCCTCCAACCTCGAGATCAGCACCGCCGAGAAGCAAGAGATCCTCGAGATGGCCAACGTCAAGCTGCGGCTGAAGCGTGTGCTCGGACTCGTGAGCCGGCAGCTCGAGGTGCTCAAGGTCTCCGACAAGATCCACTCCCAGGTCAAGGAGGAGATCGACAAGAGCCAGCGGGAGTTCTACCTCCGCCAGCAGATGAAGGCCATCAAGGAGGAGCTCGGCGACACCGACGGGGAAGCCACGGACCACGACGACCTCCTGCGCAAGCTCGAGGAGGCCGACCTGCCCGAGGAGGTCGAGAAGAGCGCCCGCAAGCAGTTCAAGCGGCTGAAGCTGATGCAGCCGGCGTCCAGCGAGTACATGGTCACCCGGACCTACTTCGAGACGCTCATCGAGCTGCCCTGGCGGGTCTCGACCAAGGACAACCTCGACATCGAGAAGGTCGAGACGATCCTCAACGAGGACCACTACGACCTCGAGAAGGTGAAGAAGCGGATCGTCGAGTACCTCGCCGTGCGCAAGCTCAAGGAGGACATGAAGGGCCCCATCCTCTGCCTCGTGGGCCCGCCGGGGGTCGGCAAGACCTCCCTGGGCAAGTCCATCGCCCGGGCGATGGACCGCAAGTTCTTCCGCATGTCCCTCGGCGGCATCCACGACGAGGCCGAGATCCGCGGCCACCGGCGCACGTACGTCGGCTCGTTGCCCGGGCGCATCGTCGCGGGGATCAAGAAGGCCGGCGTCAACAACCCGGTCTTCATGCTCGACGAGATCGACAAGCTGGGCAAGGACTTCCGGGGCGATCCCGCGTCCGCCCTGCTCGAAGTCCTCGACCCCGAGCAGAACCACGCCTTCTCCGATCACTACCTGGAGCTGCCCTTCGACCTCTCCAAGGTCATGTTCATCTGCACCGCCAACATGCTCGACCCGATCCCCGATCCCCTGCGGGACCGGATGGAGATCCTCGAGCTGCCCGGCTACACCCGCACGGAGAAGCTGCACATTGCCCGCAAGTTCTTGATCCCCAAGCAACTTTCGGAGCACGGCCTCTCCGAGGAGCTGCTGACGATATCCGACGAGGTGGTCTTCGAGCTCATCGACTCCTACACCCGTGAGGCCGGGGTGCGGAACCTCGAGCGGAGCATCGCCGCGATCTGCCGCGGGGTGGCCGTCGACGTCGCCAAGGACAAGAAGGAGCCCCGCACGGTGCGCAAGGAGGACATCGACTCCTTCCTCGGCGCCCAGAAGTTCTTCCCCGAGGCCCAGCTCCGCACGCGCGTCGCGGGCGTGGCCACCGGGCTGGCCTGGACCGCGGCCGGCGGCGACCTGCTGTTCCTCGAGGCCACCCGCATGCCGGGCAAGGGCAACCTGGTGCTCACGGGCAAGCTCGGCGAGGTCATGAAGGAGTCGGCCCACGCGGCGCTGAGCTATGTCCGCACCTACGCCGAGCCTCTGGGCATCGACCCCGGCTTCTTGCGCGAGCACGACATCCACGTCCACGTCCCGGCCGGGGCGATCCCCAAGGACGGCCCCTCGGCCGGGGTGGCGATCTTCACCGCCCTGCTCTCCTTGCTCCGGGGGGTACGGGTGCGGGGCGACGTGGCCATGACCGGCGAGATCACCTTGCGCGGCAGCGTGCTGCCAGTGGGCGGGATCAAGGAGAAGGTCCTCGCCGCGCACCGCGCCGAGCTCGCCCGGGTGGTCATGCCCGAGCGCAACCGCAAGGACCTCGAGGAGATCCCCGAGGAGATCCGCAAGGATCTGGAGTTCGTCTTCATCGAGACCGTGGAGGACATCCTACCCCACGTCCTCGAGGCGGAGGCTGCGGCCAGTGAAGGCAGCGGGGCGGCGCCGATGCGCGCCGGCGACCTCGGGGGCGCGGCCCCGGCCCGCCCGCCGGCCGAGACGCCGAGCGAGCCGGCCCTGGGTGGCCAGTCCGCGGACCCGGACCAGGAGGAGGACGCCGAGCCGCCGCTGCAGGTGCGGTAGCGGTGCCGCCGGGAACCGCCGGCCCCCCGCCCGTCCCTCCGGCCTCGGCCCCGCGCTGGCCCCTCGACGGCCCCTGGGGCTACGACGGGACCCTCTACCGGAGCACCACCTTCCTCTTCACGGCGTACCTGGTGGGGCTGCCCCTGTACGCCCTCCTGCGGCTGCTCTACCGGGTCGAGGTCCTGGGCCGGGAGGAGCTGCCCCGGCAGGATGGCCCGCTGCTGGTGGTGTCCAACCACCAGAGCCTGATCGACTCCTACATCGTCTGCCTGCTGCTCGGCCTGGTCCCCGAGGGGCTGCGGCGGCCTCGCCTGATCCCCTTCCATGCGCCCGAGGAGCGCAACTTCATGGCCGGACCCCTCGGCCGGGCCCTGCACCTGGCCCTGCGCTGCGTCCCCGTGCGCCGGGGCGAGGGCCTGGAGCAGGTCGCGCTCGACCAGCTCGCCGAGCTGTTGCGCCGGGGCAACACCGCCTACATCTTCCCCGAGGGCACCCGCTCCCGGACCGGGGCCATCGGCCGGGCCACCCCCGGGGTCGGGCGGGTGATCCTGCGCTCCGGCTGCACCGTCTTGCCCGTCCGGCTCTGGGGGCTGGATCGCATCCTGCCGGTGGGCCGCCGGCTCCCCCGGCTCGGGGGCCAGGTGCGGATCCGCGCGGGGCGCCCGCTGCCGCCGGATCGCTTCGCCGGGCTGCCGGACACCGCCCGCGGCTGGCTGCAGGCCTCCCGGCTGGCCCTGGATGCGGTCCGCGACCTGCAGTGGCCCGCCGACCACCCTGGCTGACCGGTCCGGCGACGAAGCCCCCGCGCGGCGACCGTGCCTCGCGCCCCTTGCATCCCCTGCCTCCTGGAGTACTCTGGGCCGAGCAGCCGGCTCGGCCCAGCCACCGAGGAGAGGACGGATGCACTGCTCGCGGCGGCAGACGACTCCGGCCCCGTCGACCGACGTCGACGACCGTGGGCTCGCCGTGCGGGCGCTGCCGACCCTCACTGCCGGAGCGACGAACACCAACTCCGCCTGCCTCCCCTGAGCAGGCCTCAACCGGCGCCCCCACGACGCGCCCTCGCTCGCGCGACCATCCGGTGGCGCCAGCGCCCGCAGGAGGCTCAGATGGCCATCCGCAGAATCGGCATCCTCACCGGCGGGGGCGACTGCCCCGGCCTCAACGCCGTGCTGCGCGCGGTCACCAAGACCGCGATCTACGAGCTCGGCATGGAGGTGGTGGGCATCGAGGACGGCTTCCTCGGCTTGATCGAGGACCGGATGCGGCGGCTGCTGCCCGAGGACGTCAGCAACATCCTGACCCTCGGGGGCACGATCCTCGGCACGAGCAACAAGGCCAACCCGACCAGTCACCCGGTCGAGGTCGACGGCCAGCTCGTGAAGCAGGACGTCACCGACCAGTGCTTGCGGCACCTCGCGCACCGGGGGATCGAGGCCCTGGTGGTGATCGGCGGGGACGGGACCATGACCGGGGCGGCGAACTTCGTCGCCCGGGGCGTGCCCTGCATCGGGGTCCCCAAGACCATCGACAACGACCTCGAGGGCACCGACGTCACCTTCGGCTTCGCCACCGCCCGGGACATCGCCACCGAGGCGCTGGACCGGGTGCACACCACCGCGGCCAGCCACCACCGGGCGATGATCGTCGAGGTGATGGGACGCAACGCTGGCTGGATCGCGCTCGAGGCCGGGATCGCCTCCGGCTCGGACATCATCCTCCTCCCCGAGATCCCTTACGATATCGACGCGCTCTGTCAAACGGTGGAGCGACGCGGCCAGAAGGGCAAGCGCTACACCATCGTCTGCGCGTCCGAGGGAGCCCGCCCCCGGGGCGGACAGCAGGTGGTCGACCGGATCGCCGTGGACAGCCCGGATCCCGTCCGGCTGGGAGGGATCGGCCGGGTGGTCGGCGCCGCCATCGAGGAGCGGACGGGGATCGAGACCCGCACCACCGTGCTCGGGCACGTGCAGCGCGGGGGGACGCCGTCGCCCGAGGATCGGGTGCTCGCCACCCGCTTCGGTCATGCGGCGGGCCGGCTGCTGGCCGACGGCCGGGTCAACCGGCTGGTGGTGATGCGGGGGCGTCAGGTCACCGACATCGACATCCTGGAGGCCGCCGGTCGGCAGCGGCTCGTACCGGCGGACCATGCCCTGGTCCAGGCCGGCCGCGCCGTGGGCACGAGCTTCGCAGACTGACCTGCGCAGGCCGTCAGTTGCCGGCGGGGGGTGACGCGGCCGGCGCCTCGCGGGCGAGCTGGTCCAGCGCCGCCCGGGCGATGCTGACCTTGCTGCCCCGGGGCTGCTCCCGCAGGTAGCGCTGGTAGGCCTCCTTCGCCCGCTCGAGCTGTCCGAGCCGCTGATGGGCCTTGCCCAGCCCGATGAGGGCATCGCCGAAGGCCGGATTCAACTGCAGCGCGCGCTGGAACTTCAGCAGGGCGATGTGCGGACGCCCGAGGTTGAAGTGGCACCAACCGACGCCCGTGAGCGGCTCGGCGCTCGTCGGCCGCAGGGCGGCGGCCTTCTCGTACAGGGCGAGGGCCTGGCCGGTGCGCTCCCGGAGCAGGTGCTCGTAGGCCGCGGCCATCAGCCCATCATAGCCCGCCACGGGTGCCGGGGGAGCGACCGGGGCCGCGGCGGCCGCCGGGGAGGCGGCCTCGGGACCCGCGCCGGCCGGTGTGGGCACGACCGGGGGAGAGGCCGCGACGGACGGGGACGGGGTGGGGGTGGCCGCGGCCGGCACGGCGACGCCGGCGACGGGGGCTGGGGGCGGCACCGCCGGCACGGCGACGCCGGCGACGGGGGCTGGGGGCGGCACCGCCGGCGCGGCGGCCGGGGCGGTCGGCGGCGAGGGGGTGAGGGTCGCGCCGGGGGACGCGCCAGGGCCTCCCGCGAGGGGTGACGAGGCGCGGACCGCCGTGGGACCGGCCGCGGGGATGGGGGCCGGCTGGACCGCCGCGACGCTCCCCGGGCGGGTGACGCCCGCGTCGCCGGCCACGCCGGGCCGCAGCAGCAGCAGGTAGAAGGCCAGGCCCCCGAGCAGCAGCAACAGCAGCAAGATCGGCAGCCCGATGGTCAGCCAGCGGCTGCGCCGCAGCCCGACCGCCTCCAGGTACTCGTCGAAGCCCTGGAACTCCCCGAACCCATCCCGATAGGGGTACGGGGTGCCGACCCGGCCAGCCTCCGGCACGCTCCCCCCCGGAGAGAAGCCCAGGGGCGTGGCCGCGCGCCCTCCCTGGCCGGCCGCGGGGGACCAGCCGGGCAGGGCGCCGGCGGCCCCCCAGACCGGGGGCCCCGCCGGAGGCAGCGCCAGCAGCGGCGCGGCTGCGGGCTGGGCGACGGCGGGCGCGGCGGACCACCCGGCGGGCGCGGCGGGCAAGAGGGGACGAGAACCGAGGGGCGGAGGCTGGGTGAAGCCGTGGGGGGTCGGCTGGCGAACGACGCCGGCCGCGAACTCGGGGAACGCGGCGATGGGCCGGAACCCCTCACCGGCCCGCGCGACCTCGTCCCGGCCACCGACTCGCCCCTCCGCGACCCAGCGCTGCAGGGTCGCCCAGCCCTGGAAGGGATAGACACCGCCGGTCTCCTGCCGCAACCACCAGGTCTCGACCGGCGCGGCCGGGACCCCGCCCGCATACCCCTCGGCGATGACCTGCGGCTGGGCGGCCGCGGACGGCAGGCTCACCGGACGGCCACTGGTCGCGGGGGCCGCATGGGGCCCGATCACCGCCTCGCTGGCCGGCGGCGTGGCGGGGGGACGCGGGGTCGGCCGGCGGGCAGCGGCCGGGTAGACGGTGAACAGGTGGTTGCACTGGGTGCACTTGACCGCGACGCCGCGCTCGGTGACGAGGGAGTCGTCGAAGTCGTATTCGGTCTGACACCGCTCGCAACGGACCTCCATCACGGCCTCCAGTCCCGGGACGGGGTCGGCCCCCGCGGGCGCCCCAGCTCTCCCCGACTCCTGGTGTACACGAGCCCGCGGACGCGCGCCAGCCGTCGGCGCCGCGGCGTGCTCAGTCCCCCCCGGCGGCGGGCGCGACGACCGGCGGCTGCGCGCGCCGCTGCCGGTACTCACGCAAGGCGGCCGCGGCCGGCTCCGCGAGCCCGGCCCGGCGGAGCGCACGGCTGAGCAGCTTCGCCTCCTCCGGCCCCCGCACCTCCGGTGCGAGGGCCTGCAGCAGCGAGACCGCCTGCCGGTTCCGGCCGGCCACGTAAAGCTCCCAGGCCGCCTCGACCTCCAGACGGACCTGGAGCTGCTCCAGGGTCTCCACGGGCGGCCGCGCCGATGGGATCGCCTGGACCACGCCGATGCTCGCGCGGGCCGGCCGCGCGGCGGGGAGCAGCCGCGACCGGACGACCTGGACACCGACCGTGAGCAACAGCAAGGCGATGATCAGCCAGCCGCTGCCCACGGCGACCAGCCGCCCCCACGGCCCCTCGCCGGGCCCTCGGACCGGGGCGGCCGCCTCCCCGAGGATCAGCAACTGCCGGTCGCCCGGGAGGAGGGGCGGGCTGAGCGTGGCGCAGGCGGGGCAGCGGATCCGCACCCCCAGCGGGAGCGCCTGCTCGGGCGGGAGCCGGAACTGCCCCCCGCAGCGCCGGCAGCTCCAGAGCACCGTGCGGGGACCGCTCATGACCGCCGGCCCCCGGCCGCGCCCGGCGCCCGGCCGCCCCGGGCCCACGCGCCCCCGCCCCCGGCCAGGTGTCGCCGGCCGTCGTGGCGCGCGCGCGCCGAATCAAGCAGGCTCACTGCTCACCGGGACGTGACGGCCGAGGAAGTCGGCGACCTGCGCCACGACCAGCTCGGGGAACTCCAGCAAGGTGTAGTGGGTGCCATGGGGGACCTGGAAGAGCTCGGCCCGGGGGATCTCCCGGGCCAGGGTGTCGATGACCGGCGGCGGCGCCAGCAGGTCCCGACCGCCGCCGACGACCAGGGTCGGCACCCGGACGTGTCGCAGCACCGGCGCGGCGTCGTGATCCTGCATCGCCGCGGCCATGGCCAGGTAGCGATCCCAGTCGAGCTCGCCGAAGCCGCGCGCGGCCCGGGCGATCCGCGGCGAGTCGACGGCCACCAGGCCGAGCCGGTGCATCGTCGAGGCGAAGCCGGGCGCGTTCACCCCCCGCCGCACGGCCCGGCCGACCAGGGGCGAGACGAGCCGGGCGGCCCGCAGGGCCGGCAGGACGAGCCGGCGCGCCCCGGGGACGGGCAGCACCGCGGAGAAGAAGCGCCCGTAGGTTCCGTTGATCAAGACCAGCGCGCGGACCTTCGCGGGGAGCCGGCGGTAGCCCTCGAGCGCGAGCTGCACCCCCATGCTCCAGCCCCCCAGGGTCAGCTCCGCGATCCCCTCGTGCGCCAGGAGCTGCTCCAGGTCACGGGCATGGTCGCCGACGGTCAGGCGGCGGGGATCACGGGGCGCGGCCGAGCCGTACAGGCCCCGGTAGTCCCAGATCAGCACGCGCCGCTGCGGGGCCAGCCGCTCGACCAGCGGCTCCCAGGAGTCGTAGCTGCTCCCCAGGCCATTGCAGATCACCAGCCAGGGACCGGCGGTCCCGTGGACCTGGTAGCCGAGGGTCGTTCCATCGAAGCTGTCCAGCCGTCCCTCGCGCAACTGCCTCATCCTGTCGACCCGTCCATCGCCGACCTCGGCGCCCATCGCCCGGGACTGCCCACCATGGGCGGCCCCCGCAGCCGACCACGGGCTCACGCTACCAGTTGGATCCCGTCGGTGTACAGCAGCAGCAGCAGCAGCCGCCCCGCGACCTCTTCGGGGAGCACCCCCTCTCCCACGGTCTCGGCGACCGTCCGGACCCCGTCGAGCCGGTAGTAGAAGGCCTCCTCCGCCGCGGTGAGCCGGGGCGGCGGCGGGAAGGCGGGCGCCGCGCGCCGCACGGGCCGCTGGGCGCGGCGACGGTTCAGCTCCGCGCGGACGACCTCCGATGGGCAAAAGCGTAGCACCCCCTCGTGCAGGAGGTCCCCGAGGCGCGCGGCGAGGGCCGGATCCCCTGCGTGCTCGGGGCCAGGGAGGGGCTGGAAACGGAACGATCCACCACTCCAGGTGAAAATTTCCAAAAGCTTGCTTTCGATCTGCCGGGCCAGCCCGTAGCGGAGGTTGCGCTCCGAGATCGAGCCCATCTCGAGCAGGACCTGCCCCTGGAGCTGCTGGCGGGCCTTCATGCGGGTCACCGACTCCTCGAGATCGGCCTCGCTGATCATCCCTTCCCGCACCAGGATGCGACCGAGGCACTCCTGCAGCAGGTTCGACTTGACCTGCCAGGGAGTGCCCTGCACGAGGTCGATGACCTTCTTCTTGCGCTCCAGCCGCAGGAAGAGCTGACCGCTGGCCCGGCAGCGCTGCAGCTCCCAGAGCAGCCGGGCGAAGGGCGTCTCCAGCAGCTCGCCCCGTTCCAGCTCCGGGGGCCAGGCGGCCGGTGGCGGACAGACGGCCGCGGGGGCGAGCCCGGTCGCGGGGGGGTGGGGAGCCTCCGGCGAGGCCACGCCATGCTCGGGGATCGCCAGGGGCGTCCCCCGGGCCGAGACCGTCGCCAGGGGGGTCAACACCCGGAACGGCTCCGGGCGGCGCGGCGCGGCGGGCCGGCCCCCGGAGTCGACGGGCTGCGGCGGCACGAGGTTGGGCTGGGTGGACTCCTCCGGGGGCGAGGGCGCGGACGCGGCCGGAGCGACGGGCGCCGCGGTCCAGCGGGCGCCGGCCGGGAGCTGCAGCAAGGCGAGCAGCTCCTCCGCCGGCACGGGTTTGGCGAGCACCCCGAGCAAGGTGTAGCGCTGGCGCAGCTCCTCCCGGCAGTGGGGGGTGTCGAGCAGGTCGGTGATCGCCACCAGGGGCAGCTTCGCGGCGGGGGCGAGCTGTCGGGCCGCGGCGAGCACCTCGAACCCCGAGAGCCCCGGGAGCATCGGGTCGACGATCAGCAGATCGGGCAGCCCTCGCTTCAAGGAGGCGAGGGCCGCGGGCCCGGTCGCGAGGCCCTCGGCCTGGTAGCCGGCCCGGCCGAGGGTCTCGAGCAGTGCTCGTCGGTGTTCGTCGGCGTCGTCCACGATGAGGATGCGCGGTCCCATGGGGCCATGATACGGCAGAGCCGGGAGGTGGGGGAAGGGGAATGGCCAGGGATGATCGTCCCCCCGGGCGAGGCCTTGCCGCGCCCCCCGGGAGGTGCTACCAGGGAAAAGCTCACCGCGCCGGACCGACGCACCCGCTGCTCCCGGGGGCCAGCGCCCGACGCCCGGACCGGCAGGCTCTCGAGGGAACGCCATGACCCGCAAGCCCACCCTCCCGCTCTTGCTCACTCTCCTGCTGCTCATGGTCCTGGCCACGGCCGAGGCCTGGGAGGGGAAGGGAGGGCCCGGGCTGGACTCCTGGGAGGACGCCGAGGGGATCTCCTACCAGCGGGGGGACGAGGGGGAGCAGGAGGGGACGGACTCCCTGACGACCAGGCGGCGCAAGGTGCTCGCCGGGCTCCCCACCAAGCCGGACCTCCTGATCAACCTCGCCGCGGACGAGCTGCCCGCGACCGGTGACCTGATCCGGCTCGGCAAGACCGCCACCCCGGCGCTGGTCAACGGGCTGGTCAACAGCATGTCCCGGGAGGTCCGCACCACCTGCGCCGCGGTGCTGGCGGAGACGCGGGATCCGGCCGCGCTCGAGCAGCTCCTCGACGCGCTCGACGACCCCGACGAGGAGGTGGTCTCCTGGTCGCTGCTCGCGCTGGGCAGCATGGAGAGCCGACGGGCCACTCCGCGCCTGTTGTTTTTGCTCCGTCAGCCCCGGGCCCCCGGCCACCTGAAGCGCACGGCCACGGGCACCCTCGGACGGCTCGGGGACCCGGCCGCGGTCGGCCCGCTGCTCGAGCTGTTCTTGCGCACCTGGGATCCGGCGGCCCAGCAAGCCCTCTGGGACCTCCGGCGACACCTCCCCCCCACGCAGCTCGAGCAGCTCATCGTCTCGCCCCTGAAGGCCCCGAAGGAGCGCCCGGCCCCGAACGCGGTCCTTGCGTTCGCGGTGGAGCGGGCCGGCGATCTCCGGCTGGCCGCGGCGACCCCCGCGCTGCAGCGGCTGTTCGAGACGCAGCTCGGGCTGCAGAACCGCATCGTCTACAACCTCGGCCGGATCGGTGACCGGAAGGCGATCCCCTTCCTGAACGGGCTGCTCGACCGGACTGCCGAGCCCCGGCTGATGAACAACGTCGCCTTCGCCCTGCAGCGGCTGGGGCACGACGTGACGCCCTTCCTCACCGAGGCGCTCGCGGACCGGCGCGCGTACATCCGCTTCAACGCCGCCTTCGTCGCCGGCGATCTGCGGGCGCAGCAACTCGCGCCAGCCCTCGCCCAGGCCTTGCAGGACCCCAACGACTACGTGCGCAGCGAGGTCGCGGTCGCCCTCGGCAAGATCGCCGCGCCCGGGACGCTCCCGGCCCTCGAGGCCGCGAGCCGGGAGTGGAACCCCATCGTCCGGCGGGACGCCTTGCTGGCCCTGGCCAGCATCGACTACCCCCGCTACCGGGAGCGCGTGCTGCAGGAGCTCATCGGCAGCCCCCTCCGCTCCGTCCGGGCCAGGGCCGTGGCCTTCCTCGCCGATCGCCAGGACCCGACGGTGATCCCCGCGGTGCTGGCGACCATCGATCCCTACCAGCCCGCCGGGGCACGGCTCGGCCTCCAGATGCTCGACCGCTTCCCGCAGCTCGACTCCCCCGAGGCGACGGCCTTCCTGCTCCGAGTGGCCGCCAGCGACGTCGAGGACCAGGACGCGCTGCGCCTGCTCGGGCGCTTCGCGGACGAACGCGCCCGCTTCGCCCTCCGCCAGTGGGCCGCATCCCCGGGCGAGCGTCCCGACCAGTTGCTGCGGGCGCTCGGACGCTTCCGGGACCAGGACAGCGAGCCCCTCGCCCGCCGCTGGCTGGCCCAGGGCGACCCGGCGGCGCAGCTCCATGCCGCGTTCCTCCTCGCCTCCCTCGGACGGCCGGAGGGCGGCGAACGGCTGCTGCAAGCCCTCGCCGGGGGCCCGGAGGAGCAGAAGGAGACCGCGGCCCGGCTGCTCACCGAGGTCGAGCTGGGACGGGTCCCCGGGCTGGAGGACGGCTTGCTCCGCCTGCTGACCCACGACGACGCCCTGGTCCGGCTCTCCGCGGCCCGGGCCCTCGTCGAGCGCGGGGACCCGCGGGCCTTCCAGCAACTGGAGCGGGAGCTCGCCAAGAAAGTCCCCTTCATCCAGACCGAGGTCCTCGACCTGCTCCGCCGGGCTCCCCGGACGGTGATCGAGCCGGTGGTCAACGCCTGGCTGCCGCGCGCGGACCGGCTGCTGCGGCTGGACCTCGAGAAGCTGCTGGCGCCGAGCTGATCCGCCGCCGCCCCCCCCGGGAGCCGCCCAGGACATCAAGAACACCCTGGAATTCCAGATAGTTGCACGGTCGATGGTCGCCGGCCGCCGGCCAGCACGCTATACTGCCAACCGGGGCCGATTTCCCCGTGGAGGAGAGATGACCCACCCGCACCACCGCACCCGCCGGTCGACCGCTGGCCTGCGCCCTGGTCTCTGGGTCCTGGGCGCCCTCCCGGGGCTGCTGCTCGGCTGCACCGACGCCGTCGTGGTGGACGACGCGGCGGCCAGCTTCACGGACCACGAGGAGGCCAGCGACTTCACCCCGGTGCCGGACGCGGCCGGCAAGGCGGACGGGGTGGCCGTCCGCTTCGACGCCTCCCGCATCGTCGCCGAGGACTTCTTCCTCGCGGCCGACGCGGCGGACGCCGCGACGGTCCAGCGCTTCCTCGAGGCCTCCCCCTACGGCGGCCGCTGCTTCCTCGCGGACGAGCTCCTCCAGGGGCGACCGGTGGCCGAGATCGTGGTCGAGACGGCTCGCGAGATCGGCATCAACCCCGTGGTGCTCCTCGCCCGGATGCAGGTGGAGAAGAGCCTGATCAGCAAGCAGCAGCGCCCGAGCAAGCACACCCTGGACTTCGCCTTCGGCTGTGGCTGCCCCGACGGGGACGACTGCTACGAGACCTACCGGGGGCTCGACAAGCAGATCCGCTGCGCGGCCGAGACCCTGGCGGCCCTCCACGACGGCTCCCGGGACGGCACGGGCCAGTTCCGGGCGGGCTTCGCCCGGCGCACGAGCGACCGCGTGACCGTGACGCCCGCCAGCCACGCCACCGCCGCACTGTACGGCTACACGCCCTGGGTGCTCCCCGGGCGAGGCGGGAACTGGCTGGTCTGGAACGTCACCCGCCGCTTCGCCCTGCACCTGGAGGCCCTCGACCTGCTGAGCTTCCCGCGCTCGTACGACGACGAGCCGTGGATCGGCTCCCCCTGCGCGACGGACGTCACCTGCGGGTTCGTGATCGCCGGGGGCCCGACCGGCCACTGCCACGAGTTCTTCGCCAGGACGAGCGGGAGCACCGCCGGGATCTGCGTGCTGCCGTGCGAGGGCTACTGCCCCGACCGCCAGGGGGCTGCGCCCACCTTCTGCGCCCAGTGGGACGGTGCGGGCCTCTGCCTGGCACAGGCCGGTCCGCTCAACCAGCAGTGTGCGGCGCTGCCCGGGACCATCGCCTCCTCCCTCGACCGCCATGTGGGCCAGAGCCGCGCCGCGGCGGCGACCGCCAGGGTCTGCGCGCCCGACTGAGCCGCACCTTCACTCCGGGAGCCACCGTAGCCGCGGGTCGGTCGGTCGCAGCGAGCGAGCCCGAGTGGCGTGCCGCCGGGCCTGGAACCGGTCGCCGGCCTCCTCGTAGGCCCGCGCCAGGTCGAAGTGCGCGGCGAAGGAGCGGGGGGCGAGCCGGACCGCCGCCTGCAGCGGCGGGAGGGCGAGGTGGGGCGCTCGCAGCCGCATCGCGGCCTGGCCCTCCAGCACCAGGGCCGCGGGCGAGGGATCGAGCCGCACCGCCTCCCGGGCCACGACGAGGGCCCGCGCCGGGTCCGGGTCGAGGAGCAGCGTCGCCTGGTGCCGCCGCGCCCGGGCCGGTCGCAGGGAGAGCTCCGCGGCCAAGGCCACCGGCTCCACCGCGCCGGCCGCCACCCCCCGGACCAGCAGCCGACTCGCCAGCAGCTCGGCGGTGCCGAGGAGCAGGGCAATCAGGGCCAGGGCCAGGCCCAGGGGCCGCCAGAGGCCCGGCCAGCTCACGGCCCGCCGCCACTCGCAGGGGGCCGCCGGCGCGGACGCGGCCCGCGGCGAGGTCGCCGGGTCCCCGAGGGCCCAGCCCACGGAGAAGGCGAGGAGAAACGCGGTGGCCGGCTCGTACAGGGGCAGGGAGAGCTGCGCCAGGACCAGGCCGGCCACGCCCGCGGCCCAGGCCGGGTGCGCCCGGGGGCGCAGCACCAGCAGCGCGAAGGGCAGCAGGCCGAGCAACAGGCCGAGGGGCCCCTGCTCGGCGAGGAGCTGGCCGGCCTCCGAGTGCGCATGCTCCGCGTTGGTCCAGTGGTCCAGGGTAGCCGGCTCCCGTGCGGCCAGGGCCGCCTGCGCGTCCAGGAAGCTCCCGTGGAAGCGGCCCGGCCCCACCCCCCAGGGGAGGGCCGTCCCCGCCACCGTCAGGCCGACCCGGTACAGGTAGCCGCGTGCGGCCAGGTGCTCCTGGACCATCGGCGAGAGGAGGCTCGCGGCCAGCACGAGCAGCGGCATGACGAAAAGGACCAGAGCTTTGCGGATATATGGTACTTTCGACTCAGCCGGCTGAGGCCACCGCCACCGACCGACGGCCCACCAGGCCCAGCCCCCGACCGCGACCGCGAGCCAGGCGCCGAGGCTCTGGCTGACGACGAGCGCAGCCGCCTGCAACCCCAGCGCAACGAGGCCGAGCCAGCGGAGCGGAGACCAGGCGCGCTGCCGACCGTCGTCGGTCGCCCGGTCCCCGGAGACCACCAGGGGCAGGGTCCAGAGCAGGGTGAGCGCCAAAAAACCGGCGAGCAGATCGGCGTTGCCGAAGGTACCACCGGCGAACGCCAGCCCGGGCCCGGCGGCGACCGCCCCGGCCGCTGCGGCCCACCCCGCGACCCGGCGCACGGGGGACGGTGAGGGCGGCTGGGCCGCGGCGCCGAGCCCCAGCAGCCCGGCCCCCAGCCAGCCGAGCTGCACGAGCAGGACGGCCAGCGCGGCGCCCGGCGCGGGCTGCGCCGGAGCCTGGAGCAGGGTGCCAAAGACGAGCAGACCCCAGGGCAGCAGCCGGAGCCAGGTCCGGCGCGGCGCGAGCTCGGGCACCCAGAGCAGGACCAGCAGCGGGAGCGCGGCCTGCGCGATCCAGAGGCGCAGCTCACCGGCCCGGGCCTGGCCGGGCAGCCAGGCGCCCGCGAGGATCAGCAGCAGGGCTCCGGCGCGGTGCATCCCCGGCAGGCTACCATGGTCCGACGGGCGCGGCACGCGCCGTCCAGCCGCAGAGTGGCACCCGCGCCCCGGGGCCCCTTTCCAGTTCCCCGGAGGCGCTGGTCGTGCTAGTTCTTTGGATTTCGAGAAGGTCCGCGCGGCAGCCGACCAGGCCGCCGGCGCGGCGAGGTGGGGCTGGGCGACGGTGCGCCCTTGCCGGCGCCAGCGAGGGAGTCGACCAGGTGGAGCGCCGAGTCACGGCCGAGGAGATCGCGCTCACCCTCGCGTGGGCCGAGGAGCGGCGGGATCCTGCCCTGCTGGCGGCGGTGCAGATGTTGAGCGGCCTCGGGCTGAAGCTCCTGCTCCAGGACGAGACGCGCGGCCGCCACTGGCTCGAGGCCTGCGTGGCCGCCGCGCTCCCCGGGCCAGCCACCACTCCCCCGCCCCCGGGCCGGCGCGCGACCCCGGTCCCGACCGGCCGGCGCGCGACCCCGGTCCCCCGCCTCCCCTCCCCGCTCCCGGGACACGCCGCGGCCCCGGCCCGCACGCCGGTGCCCGCGGTCATCGCCACGCCTCCCCCCGGGAGCGAGCCGCCGCGACCGCTGCCGGCGTCCTCACCGCCGGCCAGCGCCCCCTGTCCGATCCCCGCGGTGCTGTTTTTGGCGCTCGAGGCGCGGGGCCCCCGCCTCGCGGAGCTGGCGACCAGGCTGCAGCCCGATCCCGGCGCGCTCTTCGCCCTGGGGCTGGCCCTGCTGCTCGATCGCTCGGACCCGGCCGCGGCCGCGTTCGTCCTCGGGCCGGTCGCCTGGCAGGAGCACCCGTGGGCCGACCTGGTGGGTCGGGCCTACGAGTTCGCCCTCCTGCAGGCCGAATCGTACGTCGAGCTGGTCGACCTGCTCACCCGCCGGCCCCCACGCGGCTTCGCGCCCCCGGCGGTCCGCCGCGCCGAGGCCCTCTGGCGCGCCGGGTACCCCGAAGCCCGGCAGGCCTTCGGCCAGCTCGTCGAGGAGACCTTCGACGCCTACGCCCGCGCCCGGCTCGAGGAGGTGCTGGAGGCCGAGGGCGACTACCGGACCCTCGCGGAGCTCTACGGTCTGGCCCTGGAGAAGACTCCCTCCGTCCAGGACCGCTCCCTGCTCTTGCTCCGGCTCGGGGAGATCCTCGAGTCCCACCTCGGCGACCCCGAGGGTGCGGCGCGGCTGTACGCCCAGGCCGAGGGCGGGAGCCTCTCCGCGGCCATCACCTCGCGCCGCCGGGCCTTGCACCGCAAGGCGCGCGACTGGGAGGCCTACGCCGACTGCCTGCGCGAGGAGGCTCGCCACGTCGAGGATCGGCGGCGCGCCGCGGCCCTCGACCTGATCGCGGGCCGGACGCTCCTCGAGGCGGTCGGCGACCCGCTGGAGGCCGCCCGGGCCTTCCGGGAAGCCCTCCGGCTGCATCCCGAGGATCCCCGCAGCCGGGAATTCCTCGGCGAGTCCCTGCTGCTCGCCGGCGACCAGGAGGGACTGGCCGAGCTCCACGAGGGGCCGCTGGCCGCCTTGCTGCGACGCGACGCCACGGGCCTCGGTGAGCTGCCCGCCGCCCTGCAGGCCGTCGCCGCGGCCCGCAGCGGGGACCGGGTCAGCCTGGCCGCGGCCTGCCGCCGCTGGGCCGACCAGGAGGAGCTGTCCGACCAGCGCGCCGCGCTGCTCACCCTCGCCGCGCAGACCGATCCCGATCCGACCCGGGCTCGCCAGGACGCCAACGCCGCCCTGTTCGTCGTCCCGGACTTCTTGCCCGCCTTGCTCACCCTGGCGCGCCTGTCGGTCCTCGAGGGCCGGATGCGCGCGGCCATGGAGCTGCTCGGCCGGGCCGCGGAGCTGGCCGGCAACGGCCAGATCCGGGTGATCCTCCTGCTCGAGGCGGCCGAGGTCGGCGCCGGGCTCGGCGACCCGGGCGCCATCGCCCAGCTCCAGCGAGGAGCCGCCCAGACGCTCTTCGGCCAGGGCAGCCTGCCCCTCGAGCCGGCCGCGCTGGCCGAGCTGCTCGGCGAGGGCGGTGTCTGGGCCCGGCACACCATCGCCCTGCTGCGCGAAGCACGCCGCGCCGGACACCGCCAGGCCCTGCCGCTGGTGGCGCTGGCCCTGGCCCGCCGGGGCCAGGACGAGATCGCCCGGGAGGCCTTGCGGATCGCAGCCGAGCTGTTCCCCGGCGGCTCACCGCTGCGCAGCGGGCTGCTCGAGGTCCTCGCGGGGCACCAGGGCTGGGCAGAGGCCATCCGGCTGCTCGAGGGCACGGTCCGGCCCGGCAGCGAATCCCGCCCTGGCTGGGAGCGCTTGAGCCGCATCTCCCTCGGCGACCTGGCGACCCCCCTCCCCACGACGGGCCCGCGCGGCACGCCCGACCAGCGGCGCACGACGACGGGCGGCCGCCCGCGCTCTCCGGTGCCCGGCCGGGAGGCCGCCGCCCTCGACACGGCGGAGGGCTTGCTCCGGCAGGCCGAGCGGACGAGCGACTGGGACGAGGCGATCCAGCTCCTGCTCCAGGCCGGCGAGCGCTTTCGCCGGCAAGGAGACTGGGCACGCGCCGAGGAGGCCTTCCAGCAGGTCCTCGCCCGGAACGTGACCGAGCCCCGCGCCCTGGCCGCCCTGGCCGACCTCTCCCGGGAGCACGGGGACTGGGCGGGCACCCGGGAGTGGCTCGCCCGGCTCTCCGAGGTCGAGAGCGAGCGCGAGGCGCGGCTCGACATCCTGCTGCTACGGGCCCGGATCGCGCTCGAGCAAGAGGGGGACCGGGCCGCGGCAGCCAAGGACTACGAGGCCTGCCTCGTCATCGACCCGGGCTGTCCCGAGGCCTACTCCTACCTGGAGCACTACTACAGAGAAGTCAAGGATTACGAGACGTTACGCATCCTCTACCTCCAGGGCAGCGAGCAGGGCGGCGCCCGGGGGTCAGCGCCGGAGGGCACCGCGCGCCGCCTCGAGCTGCTGGTCGCCCTGGCCGAGCTGGAGGCCGGTCCCCTCGGCCACCCGGAGCGGGCGATCGCCCACCTCAAGCGCGCCCTCTCCCTGAAGCCCGGGGACGTCGGCCTGCTCCGGCAGCTCGCCGATGCGGCCGGCCAGGCCGCGCTCTGGCGGGAGCGGGTCGAGGCCCTGGAGACGCTGGCTCGCCAGGTGAAGGACGCCGGCGAGCGGGCGGCCCTGTACCTGGAGATCGCCGGGCTGTACCGCGACCGGCTCGGGGGCGGCGGCGTCGTGCTCGAGAACACGATGGTCGCCTTCGTCTGTGACAACACCAACCGCCGCGCCTTCGACGAGCTGGAGGGGCTGCTCCTCGCCGAGCGACGCTGGCGGGAGATCATCGGGATCTACGACGTCGCGCTCGGGGCCGCCCGGAACGGGGCGGCCTACGAGGTGGGCGACCTGCTGCGGCGCAAGGGGCTGGTCCTCGCCCGCCACCTCGACGCGCCCCAGGAGGCCACCGAGGCCTTGCTGGCCGCCCTGGAGCAGTCGCCTGACGACGAGCCCGTCCGCGAGGCGCTCGAGCTGCTCCTCACCCAGACCCACGACGTCGCCCAGCGGCTGCGGATGCTCGAGATCCTCGCCGAGGCCCGGGAGGGTCGGAGCCGGGCCGAGCTGCTGCTGCACGCGGCCGCGCTCGCGGCCACCCTGCCGGGTCGCGAGCAGACCAGCGAACGGTACTACCAGCGGGCCCTGCACCTCTCGGCCGAGGCCGACGAGCGATCGGCCGCCGCGCTCGAGGGCATCTACCGGCGCGCGGGCCGCTGGGAAGAGCTGGCCACGCTCTTCGGCGAGCTGGCGGCACACGCTCCCGAGGCCAACCAGCGTCGCCACCTGCTCCTCCAGCAGGCGGCCGTCGTGGAGCGCGAGCTCCGGGACACGGCGCGGGCCATCGCCATCTACCAGCAGTTGCTCGAGCGGGACGAGGCCGACCCGGAAGCCTTGCACGCCCTGGCCCGCCTGTACGAGGCGAGCCGCGGCTGGGACCAGCTCCTCGCGGTGAGCCGACGCGAGCTCGCGCACGCCAGCCGCCCCGAGGACCGGGGGCTGCTGCTCTTCCGCATCGGCTCGATCCTCGAGACCCAGCGACGCGACGAGCAAGGAGCCGAGGACGCGTACCGGGCGGCCCTCGGCGAGGACCGGCGCTGCTTCCCCGCCCTGCATGGGCTGCGCGACCTCTACCTGCGGCGCCAGGACTGGCGGCGAGCGGTCGAGACGCTGGAGTTCGAGGCCGCCTTGTGGGAGGAGCCCCGGGACCGGGCCGCGATCCTCGTCCACACGGGCAACCTGCTCCATCAACGGCTCGGCGATCGGCCCCGGGCCATCGCCGCCTACCGTCGGGCGCTGCGCACCTGTCCGGGCTTCCCCGCCGCGGTGAGCGCCCTGCTGCCTTTGCTGATCGACGCCGGGGCCTGGGAGGAGGCCGGCCCGCTGGCCCGGCTGCTGACGCGCGCGGTCGCGGGCAACGCCAAGGCCGACGCCACGACCCGCCGCCAAGCCCTCACCTGGCGGGCCCAGGTCGCCCTCCACCTCGAAGAGCTCGCCGAGGCCTGCGGCGCCCTGGTGCTCGCCCTCGGCATCGAGCCCACCCACCCTGAATCGCTGGCGATCGCCCGTCAGTGCGCGCTCTCGCCCGCCGCGTGCCGGGCCCCGGCCGACAGCCTGGAAGAGCTGCTGACGACCATCGAGGCGACCGGCCCGGCCGCCGAGGCTGCAGCGCTCTGGCTGCCGACCCTGCGCGGCCGGGTGGCCGAGGCGCGGCACGACGTGGACGAGGCGCTGCGCCACTATCGCATCGCAGCCCGGGCGCTGCCGAGCGCCGCAGAGGCGAGCCGCCCGCTGGTCGACCTGCTGGTCCGGCTGCGGCGCTTCCGCGAAGCGGGCGAGGCCCTGCAACTGCTGGCCGACCACGGCCGGCACCCGCGCGAGCGGGCCCAGGCGAGGCTCCGCCAGGCCGAGCTGCTGCTGGATCGCCAGGGTGAGCCGGCCGCGGCCCGAGCGCTGCTCGAGCGCTCCCTGCAGGAGCTCGACCTCCTGCGCCGGCAGGACAGCGACGAGAGCTGGGGCACCGGTGAGGAGGCCGTCTGGCGGCAGGTCCTCTTCCTCGGTGCCCAGCTCGCCTTCCTCGAGACGCGCTGGGACGACGGGTACTCGCTGCTGCAGCGGCTCATCGAGGCCGAGGAGCAGGATCCGCGCGACGTGCACGGCCCAGAGAGCCTCGGCCGGTACCTCTACTACCGCGGGCGCCTGCTGCGCGACGGGTTGCAGCGCCCCGAGGAGGCCGCCGCGAGCTTCTACCAGGCGGTCCAGGAAGCGCCGGGCCTGGCCGACCCGGTCATCGCGCTCGCCCGGCTGCTCTGGGAGGAGGGCGACGAGGAGGAGCTGGCCGAGCTGCTCGAGGGGCAGCTCCCGCTGGCCGAGCGACGCGGCGGCGCCGAGGAGAAGCTGCGCCTGCTGTACTTCCGCGCCCAGTCCCTGCTCGCGGCCGGACGAGACGAGGAGGGGCTGGAGCTGCTGCGCCGGGCCATCGACGAGGTCGACCGGCCCGGGCTGGCCCGGCGCTTGCTGGCCGACCTGCTCCAGCAGACGGGGCAACCCACCGCGGCGATCGCGGAGCTGCGGGCCGCGCTCCGGGTCGACCCCGAGCCGGAGGCGGTCCTCGGGGAGCTCGCGACGGCCTGGGAAGAGCAGGGGGACCTGCGCCGCAGCGAGCTGGCCCGCGCCGCCCGGCTCGGCCTGCTCGAAGGCTACCCCGCGGCCGCCGCGGAGGCTGCCGCCCCCGACCAGCCCGCCGTCGTCGAGCCGCCCCCACAGCTTCCTGCGCAGCCGCTGGCCCGCGCGCACCTGGACCGACTCTTGCGCCCCCTCGACACCCCCGACCACCTGTGGGCGCTCTGGGCCGAGCTGGCCGCACTGCTCGGCCCGCCCCGCGAATCCCCGCCGCACCACCCCCGGCCGCTCGAGGTCACGCCACCGGAGCTCCAGACGCTCACCGCCCGGCTGGCCGACTTCCTCGAGCTGGCGCCCCCGGAGCTGCGGCTGGCCGACGAGCTCCCGGAGCCGAGCGCGCTGGCCGGCGACGTGCTGCTGCTCGACGCGGGCTTGCTCGGCCAGCCCATGCCCGGGGCGACGACCTTCTGGCTGGCCGGCCCGCTGTACCTGCAGAGCCGGGGGCTGGGGATCGCGCTGGCCGCCGATCGTGAGGTCGCTCACCAGGCCGCCCGGATCTGCGCCGGCGTGCTGGCCGAGGCCTCGGGCGTCGCGGTCCCGAGCTGGCTGACACCGGGCGAGGCCCCGCCGGCCGCCCTGGAGCTGGCCCGCCAGCGCCTCGCCACGCCCCCGGGCACGCGGCCGCGCTTCTCGGACAACCTCCTGGAACCAGAACGCTTTCTCGCCAGCGTCCGCCGCACCGCCCACCGCTTCGGCCTCCTCGCGACGGGCGAGCCGACCCGGGCCATCCGCGCCCTGCGGCTCGCCACGTCGGTGGCGGACGCGTCCGGCCCGGAGAAGCAGCGTGACCTCCTCGACCTTCTGGACTACGCTGTGAGCGAGGCTCACCTCCAGGCCCGGGACGCGCTCGACGGGGCAGGTGGCTGATGGCGGAGCGGCTCCTGATCACCACCCAGCGCCAGGAGTCCCTGGCCCTGCTGCAGCTCGTCGGCGTCATCGACGAGGACAGCGCCCTGCACGAGGCGACCCGGGATCTCCCGGGGGGGACGCTCGCCGTCATCGATACCGCCGGGGTCACCCGGATCAACTCCTGCGGGGTGCGGGAGTGGGTCAACTGGCTCACGAGCCTGCAGGCCCGTGACATCGGCATCGTCCTGCTGAACTGCTCGGTCCACATCGTCGATCAGATCAACATGGTCCACAACTTCATCGGGACCGGCCGGATCAAGAGCTTCTTCGCCCCGTACTACTGCGAGCAGTGCGACCGCGAGCTGATCCAGCACATCGAGGTCGCCGAGACCACCGATCCCCAGTCCATCCGGCCGCCCTGCCCCGGCTGCGGTGCCACCACGGAGCTGGACCACCTGCCCGAGCAGTTCTTCGCCTTCCTCGACGATCGGAGCCGGATCCTCGTCGAGCCCGAGACCCTCCTCCTCCTCGGCGGGCTCGGCAAGAACCTCTCCCTGCGCATCCGTGAGCTCGACGGGGGGGCCCGGCAGGCTCCCCGGGTCCACCCCGAGGTCGGGCCCCCGGCCCTGGCCGCGCCCCCGCCGCCGCGGGCCCTGCCGCCGGTGCCGCTGCCCCCCCCCTCGGCGCGCCGCCCCCTGGCGCTCCGGGAGCACACCGGCCTCGGCCTCCCGGGACGCCTCGAGGACACCGAGCCACCGCAACCGGACCTGCTCCGGCCCCTGCCGGGCAATGACACGGCCCCCCTGCCGAGCCTCCCCTTCCCGGTCGCGCCGCCCGTCACCGCGCGCGCCCCGGACCCCGGGGAGCTCCCGGGACGGCTGCCCCCGCGGCCGACGTCCGAGGGGCTGTCGCCCGTGGCGACGGCCCTGCTGGTCGCCGGCATCGTGGTGGTCCTGGCCCTGATGTTCCTCCTGGTGTTTCGGAGCGGATGAGATGCAGACCGTCCTGGAGAAGCTACGGCAGCTCGGAGGCGCCCTCCTCGATCCCTACGTCGTCATCGACGAGGGGCAGAACATCGTCGACTTCAACAGCGCCTACTACTCCCTGTTCCCCCGCCAGGTGGCCCGCCGCCTCAAGAAGATGCGCTGCTGCGACGCGCTGCGGCTCGACGTCTGCGACAAGGGGTGCATCGGCCGGGACGCCCTCGCCCGGGGCCAGAGCCTGCGCTACGACGAGGTGGCCGGCACCGTCGCCGAGACCGGCGAGCAGCTCCGGCTCATCGGCTCCGCCACACCCCTGTACGACGAGCAGGGCCAGGGCGTCGGGGCCCTGATCGTCTGCCGCAACGTGACGGACGAGGCCAAGGTCCAGGCCAAGTACAAGAGCATGCTCGAGGAGGCGACCCACGAGCGGACCAAGCTGCTCGACCGGCTGGCCGAGCGCACCGCGGAGCTGCTGCGGGCCCACGAGGCCATCGTCCAGCTCGAGGACGCGCTGCTCCGTCAGCGCAAGGGGCTCGGCGAGCCGACCTGCCTGCGACCACGGCCCGGACGCCCCGGCCCCGCCGCCGACGGCCGCAAGCGCTGGTCCCCCCGCCCGGAGACCGCCACGCCCCCCTCCGGTCCGCCGACGGTCACCCCGGCCACGCCGGCGGCGAGTGCCGCCTTCGCCCCCCCCGAGGCCCCCCCCGAGCCCCCGGCGACGGCCGCCCCGCCCGCCACGGCCGCACCGGAGAGCGCCGCCGCCCCCGGACCGCCGGACGGCTCCCCGCGGCAGCCCACGCCGGTGCTCGCGACCCGCCCCCCCCCGCCGGAGGACCCCGCCCTGGCGGAGGAGGCCGACTGGGACTGGGACGAGCTCCCGCCCCCCGCCACCTCGTCCTCCGCCCCCCTCGCCGACGACCTCATCGTCATCGAGGACCTGGCCGCGGCGTCCTCCCCCCCCGCCGCCGAGCCCCCGGCAGCCGGCTCGAGCCCGGCCCGCGACGCGACGGGCGGCGGGGAGCCGGAGAGATCGGGCCGCCTGGGGAAGGGCGTGGCCGCACTCAAGCGGGCGGTGAAGGACGCCGTGAACCGCCACGGTCCGAGCACCTCGGCGACGGAGCACGACCCCGAGCCGAGGGGCTGATCCAGCAGGTCACCTTCAGAGAGCGCAGAGGAAGGCCTCGTCGGTGAGGAGGCGCTGCTCGTCGAGGTAGAAGCCGATGAGCTGGCAGTGCTCGCCAGGTACCGGACAATCGCCGCCGAACCCGGTGCAGGTGGCCGCGCACCAGCCCGCCCCATACTCGTCGGTCAGGCAGAACCCCCGCCCGCAAGGCACCTGCGGCGAGCAGGCCTCCCCGTAGTCCGGCCCCTCGCCGACGTAGGCACAGGCGGGCGCGATGGCCGTTCCGGTCTCATCGAGGAACAGCTCGCAACTGAACGCGGCATCCTGGCAATCGACGTCCGCGGCGCAGGCGCGACCGAAGCACAGGCCGAAGGTGTCCTCGGGCAGGTCGTCGAAGAGGACCAGCCCCTCCTCGCAGACCAGGGCCGGCGAGTACTGGCAGCCGTGGCTGGCGTCGCAGAGCTGGTTGCAGCGACCGCCGACGCACAGATCGTTGGCGCAATCCACCAGCGGCCCCTGGGAGAGCTCGAAGTTGCAGGCCTCGCCTGGCGCAGCGCCACAGCGCAAGTCCGTGAGGCACTGCCCGGTCAAGTGTGCGAAATCCGGGGTGTAGCCGATCTGACAGCTCTCTCCCGGCGGACAGGAGGCGTCGCTGCTGCAGAAGGCGAGCGAGCCCGCCAGGCACAGGCCGACCTCTCCCGGGACGTGGTGGCAGCGGAAGGACGCGCCCCGCGGGCCCGCGTAGGCGCCACGACAGTCCGCGTCCTCCTGGCAGCCGTTGCTGCAGACCGACCCCAGGCAGAGGTCGCTCTCACACTGCGCACCGAGGCAGGCGAGGTAGTCGTCCAGGACGAGGACCTCGGGGTCGCAGTCGGGGGTCGGGCCGCACCAGACCCCCAGCGGACCGGGGTCGGCGAACGGGCACTGGCCGCAGGCGCGTCCCTCGGCCGAGCAGCCAGCCTGCTCGCACCCATCATCCACCAGACCGTCGCAGTCGTCGTCCAGCCGGTTGCCGCAGCGCTCGTCCGCGCCGGGGTAGATGTCGGAGTCGAGCTGATCGCAATCCGGTCCGTGGCAGCCCACCCCCTCCCCGAACCCATCGAAATCCGGATCGTGACAGTCCTCGCCCTCGCCCTCGCCCTCGCCCTCGCCCTCGCCCTCGCCCTCGCCCTCGCCTTCGCCCTCGCCCTCACCCTCGCCCTCACCCTCGCCCTCGCCCTCGCCCTCACCCTCTCCTTCGCCCTCTCCTTCGCCCTCTCCTTCGCCGGTACCTTCGCCCTCTCCCTCTCCTTCGCCCTCCCCCTCTCCGGTACCTTCGCCCTCCCCCTCGCCCTCCGCACCCTCCCCCTCGCCCTCCGCACCCTCGCCCTCGCCCTCCGCGCCTTCCCCCTCGCCCTCTGCACCCTCGCCCTCTGCACCCTCGCCCTCTGCACCCTCGCCCTCCGCACCTTCCCCCTCCCCCTCCGCGCCCTCGCCCTCGCCCTCCTGTCCACGCAGCGCGCAGTAGCCGTCCCGACAGCGCTCCTCGGGAGTGCAGTCCTCGTCGAACTCGCACTCCTGCTGCTCCACCTGGAGCTCGGTCGCCTGGCTGCAGCCGGCCACGAGCAAGAGCGCGAGCAACGACCCGCCGAGCAGGTCCAAGGGACTCGAGGAAGGAACGGACCTGGTTCTCATTGCAACGTCCGCGGAGAAGAGAAAAAGACCATCGTCATCGATCCACTGGGTAGCAGGGATGGGAGCTCCTGTCAAAACGGCGAGGAACCAGAGGCGGCAGCGCTCAGCGCGTGGATCAGCCCGAGCAGCCCGAGCAACCCGGCGTCGAAGAGCGGCTCGAGGCCGGGCAGGCCCCCCAGGATCCAGACCACCAGCCCAGCCAGGACCACCAGCGACGGGCCGACCTCCCCGTGGCCCAGGAGGATGCGCGGCAGCCGGGGCCGGGTCAGGAGGCCGAGCAACAGCCAGCTCCCCCCGGCCAGCGCCAAGAACGGCAGCGCGAGCCAGGTGCCCTGGGCCAGCGCCTCGCCCAGCGCCTCGCCCAGCGGCCCCTGCGGTGGCTGACCGAGCAGCCCTCCCGCCCTCAGCGTGCCGGGCGGCAGCAGCCAGGCCAGGCGCAGCCAGAGCTGGAGCAGCGGCCCGGCGCCGCCGCTCCCCAGCCAGAGGCTCGTGACGAGCAGCACCCCGGCGGTCGCCAGCCGCGCACTCCCGGCTTCCCCGGGCGTCGCAACGGGCCACCCGACCTCACCGAGCGCCTCGCCGAGCAGGCGTGCCGCGACGAGCAGCCCGAGCAAGGGCAGGCCGGCGACCGCGCCGAACAGCAGCCCGATCACCCCCTCCCCGAGCAGCCCGGTCCAGGTGAGCGCGACGGGCGCTGCCGGGGGGAGCGCGCTCCCCGTGGCCAGCAGGACCACGGCGAGCAGGGCCCCCGCCCCCGCGCCCCGCCGCAGCCCCAGGGGGACGAGCACCAGCAGGACCACACCGAGGGCGCGACAGAGCAAGGGCAGGAGGCCGAGAGACGACGCGGGAGTCACGGGACCGGGTGGGACCGGAAAGCGGTGAGCCGGGCCGGAGAGCTCAGGGGCAGGGCTCGGTGCACATCTGGACCTGCTGCTGCTCCAGCGCCCGGAGAAAGGCCTCGACGACCACGGGGTCGAACTGCTTGCCGGAGGAGGTCCGGAGGATCTCCACCGCGGTCTCGACGGGACGCCCGCAGCGATAGATGCGGGTGGAGGTGATCGCGTCGAAGGCGTCGGAGACCGCGATGATGCGCGCCGTCAGGGGGATCGCCGCGCCGGCCAGCCGATCGGGATAGCCCTCGCCGTTGAACCACTCGTGGTGGTGCCGGACCATCTGGGAGACCCGCTTCAGGCGGGGGATCGGCCGGAGGATCTCGGCGCCGACCACCGGATGGCGCTGCATCGCCTGGCGGTGCTCCGGGCTGAAGTCCCCGGGCAGCTTGAGGATGCTGTCGGGGATACCGATCTTCCCGATATCGTGGAGGATTCCCCCGATGAACAGGTCCTTGCGATCGGCCTCGGAGATGTCCAGCTCCAGGGCCGTGGCGACCGCATTGTCCGCCACCCGCCGGGAATGGCCCGCAGTGTACCCGTCCTTGGCGTCGAGGGTGGCGGCCAGGGCCTCGATGGTCTGCAGGAAGAGGTGCTCCATCTCCTCGAAGAGCAGCCGGTTCTCGAGCGCGATGCCGGCCTCGATCCCGATGGCCGTCAGCAACTGCAGATCGTAGCGGGTGAAGATGCCCGCCCGCGCGCTGTCGGTGACGTAGATCAGGCCGAGGGTCTGGTCCCGGCTGCGGATCGGCACGCACATCACCGAGCGCAGCCGGTTCATGACCACGGACTCGGAGCCCATGATCCGGGCGTCGAGGGAGGCGTCGGACACCAGCAGCGAGCGGTTCTCCCGGATGACCTGGTTGATCACCGACATGCTGGGGCGGGGGGCCGGCTCGTCGGCCGAGGACAGCCAGCGCTGGACCCGGGAGATGGGCAGGCGCTCGCCCTCGACCTCTTTCATCTCCATGAGGATGAGGGAATCCGCGGGGATGATCTCGGCGATCCGCTCGGCGATCTTCTCGAAGAGCACGTCCCGATCCCGCTCGGTGTTGAGGAGGTTGGAGACCTCGAAGAGCGTCGTCAGGTCCCGGCGGATCCGCTTGAGATCGGAGGACTCCTCCACCTCGCGGTCGTGACGTTCGAGCAGGAACGACGCGGCGAGATCGCCATGGAGGGTCACGGTGACGGTCTGGTTCTTCTCGTCGACCGTGGTGCTCAGGGGGTTCTTGGCCTCCGGCGGCGGGGGAGCGGCCACCTCGTCGTCGAAGAAGATGGTGCTGTCGCCGATCCGGATGCGATCCCCGGAGCTGAGGATCCGCTCGCTGACCCGGTCGTCGTTGACGTAGGTCCCGTTGTGGCTGGCCAGGTCCTGGATGAAGTAGCGATTGTCGGCGCGGATGACTCGGGCGTGGTTGCGGCTGACCTTGACGTCCAGGAGCTGCAGCTCGTTGGACCAGTCTCGGCCGATGGTCAGGCGGTCGCCGAGCGGGAAGACTCGACGGGATTGGTCCCGATCGACCAGAGTGATCTTGGCCAAGATGCACCTCAACTCGTCGTGGTCACTCTGCCCGAGTCGGCCGGAGGTCGTCAAGTGGCCCGCCCGGAGTCGGCCAGCACACGGCTCCCCGTTGCCAGGCAGGGGGTTGGCGCGACCGGCCGACCCGTCTATACTGGCCGGGTCCTTCGCCGGGGCGGAAAAGTCCCGCTGGCTGCCCCCGGGGAGCACCCCGCCAGGCGGCCGCAGGTAGGCAGGAGCAGGGAATGGCCAAGCGCGGCGGGTTCGACGACGAGGCAGAGTTCAAGAAGAAGGGCGCGACCATGAGCCTGGACGTCGACAAGCTCGACCTGCCCGACCGGTCGGCGCGTGGCGGCAAGGCCGGCGGCGGCAAGGCCTCGGGGCGGGCGGCCGGCTGGGGAGGCGGGGCGCGGCGGGACGACGACGACGACGAGCCCCTGCGCAAGCCCAAGAGCGGGGGCGGCTCCTCCAAGGGCGGGGGCGGCTTCTCCAAGGGCGGCACCGCGTCGTTCAACGTCGCGGACATGGACCTCGACGATCCTGGCAAAGGACGGCCTGGCAAGGGCGGCTGGGGACCGGCACGCGGGGGGGCGAAGAAGCCCCACGACGACGACGACGACGATCTCCGGCCGCCGAAGAAGACGAGCGGCCGTCGGGACTCGGCCGCCAAGCTGGACGATGCCGGCGAGGTCCAGTCCGATTTCCACGACTGGGCCGCGGCCAAGCCCAAGGGCGGCGACCCGAGCCCGGCTGGCGACGACGCGCCGGCCAAGCTGGTCATCCGGGAGCCCGGCAAGCAGGACCGGACCTTCCCCCTGCGGCTGAAGAGCCGGTCCATCACCCTCGGGCGGGAGGTGAGCTGCGACGTCGTCCTCTCCGACATCAAGGCCTCCCGCCAGCACTGCGAGATCACCTTCCTGGCCGGGGCCTTCTCCCTGAAGGACCTCGGCTCGGGCAACGGCACCAAGGTCGACGGCGAGAAGGTCACCAAGATCCAGCTCCGCAACGGCATGGTGATCGCCATCGGCGAGTGCCAGATCACCTTCGAACTGGACGAGGGCGCCCTGGCCCGGGCCCTCGAGCGGGAAGGCCCTCCCGGACGCAAGCGCAACCAGGCGGCGAACGAGGAGGAGGAAGAGGAGGAGCCGCCGCGGCGCCTGTCCGGCCTCGCCATGGCCCTGGTGGCCCTGCTCGTGCTGGCAACCGTCGGCTTCGCGGCGACGGTCGTCGTCTGGCTGGTCTCCAAGCCCGACAAGCGCCCCAGCGGCGCCAAGGTGGTCGAGCTCGAGGAACTGCCCAAGGAGGATCCCGCGATCCGAGCGGCCGAGCAGGCGACCGCCACGGCCATGACCACCGCGGCCGAGGGCTACAGCGGGACGGGCAAGCTCTGGGAGGCGCGTCGCCTCGCCGCGATCGCCCTGCTGGTCAATCCGGGGCAGGAGGGTGCGAAGAGCCTACTCGGGCAGACCGAACGGGCACTGAAGTCCCAGAAGACGGAAGCCTGCAAGGTGCTCGTCGAGCCCACCAACCCCCGGCGGGGGGGCCAGGTGACGATCCGGGCCCAGCTCAACGGCCCCGTCGCCTCGGTCTCCGGCACCTTCCTCGACACCAAGCTCGACTTCACCCCCGATCCCCAGCTCCCCATGAGCTGGGTCGCCTCCTTCAAGGCTCCGGCCAAGACCGGGGGCGGCGCGCAGCCGCTCCACCTGGCCATCGTCGACCTCCTCGACGACACCCTGGAGCTGCAGCAGGAGGTGACCGTCCGCTGAGCCGCCCGGAAGCCGGCGCGCACCATGGTCGCCAGCCCACGCCCGGCCTCCCGGCGGCTGCCACACCCCGGTATCGTTCGCCGACGACCAAGGAGAACACGCATGAACCTCTGTATCCCGATCACCGAGGACAGGGGGCTGCAGAGCCCCGTGAGCGCCCACTTCGGGTCGGCCCCGCTCTTTTTGGTGGTCGACACCGACAGCGGCCAGTGCCGCGCCATCCCCAACACGAACCACCAGCACGGCCACGGCGGGTGTCAGCCCTTGCGCGCCCTCGCCGGGGAGCCGATCGACGCGCTGGCCGTCGGGGGCATCGGCCTGGGGGCGATCATGAAGCTCCAGGCGGCACGGGTGCGAGTCTTCCTCTCCGGTGAGCCGACCGTCGAGCAGACCCTGCGCGCGCTGAGCGCCGGCGAGCTCGAGGAGGCCTCCCCCGCCACGGCCTGCGCGCACCACGGCCACGGACACCAGGAAGGCGGCTGCGGCGGCCACTCCTGAGCAGCCCCCGGGGCCTGCGGACCGGCAGGGCCGGTCGCCGGCCCCGGACACCTCCCCCCGCACACCGACCCCGCCCTGCCGGCCATGACGGGCGCCGCGGCCTTCCGCGGTTGACCCGCCCCCCGGGGTTCTCTATCTTGCCGCAGGACGCGCCCGCCCGGCCTCTTCGGCCGAGTGTCCATCACACCCCGGCGCGTCGGGAGCGCTGCGTGACCGACACAACATCCCTGACTCTCCCGAGACGGTTCGTGGCCGATCTCCGCCCCGCGGCACGGCGGCTGGTGGGGATCGCCGCCCTGCTCGTGGCTGGCTGCGCCGGGGGGGACGCGTCCCTCGACGACCCGGCCGCACAGTGCCAGGAGGCCCTGGGCCTGCTCGATCGCTGCGCGGCCGAGTACTGCGACCTCCACGACGACGCGGTCTGCACCTCCCTGCTGGCCGCCGGCCAGGGCTCGATCAAGGGCGGTGGCTCCTGCAGCCTGTCCTCGCACGAGATCACCCGCCTGCGCGGGCAAGACTGCGACGACCTCGTGGCCGACGTGCAGGCGTTGACCGCGGGCAAGGCCGATTTCCCCTGCCCGGCCTACTTCCCCTGGTGCAACCAGCTCGCGCCGGGCAACGCCGGCTTCCTCGTCAACCTGCTCGATTTCTCTCGGGATCAGGCCCAGCTCGAGGTGATCGTGCCCGACGTCGGGCGCACCCGCCTGCGCGGCGGCGGCGAGACCTGGACCGCCCTGCGGCTGCAGGGTGCGGGGACCACCGCCCAGGTCGGCGCGCCCGCGGTCCCGACGGTCAGCTTCCTGCTCGGCGTGCCCGACGACGTGATCGCGGCCGAGGTCGAGGACTTCCGGATCGAGGAGGAGCTCTCCCTGGGCGAGCTCCGGCTCTATCCCCGCCAGCAGGACCACCTCGAGGACGCGCCCGCGGCCCCCTTCGACCACGACGCGCGGGTCTACGCGCTCGACGAGGACTACCCCGGCACGCCTCACGCGCTGGAGCCGGCGGGCACCTGGCGCAACTACCGGGTCGTGCGGGTCACGGTGCACCCCTTCCAGTACAACCCCTTCCGGCAGCACCTGACGGTCGCCACCCGGCTGCGCCTCGAGCTGAGCTTCGTCCACGGGCAGCAGCCGCGCGACACGGTCGACGCGGGCGAGGCCAGCCTGGCCGGAGGGTACGCGCGCAGCCTGGTGAACTACCCCGAGATCGCGGCGACCGCGGGCCCGCGGGACGACGATCCCGGGCGCAGCCGCTACCTGTTCATCGTCCACGATCCGCTGCTCGAGGCGGTACAGCCCCTGGTCCTCCTCAAGCAGGAGCAGGGCTTCGCCCCGCAGGTCCTCGAGCTCTCCAAGGTCGGCGCCGAGCCGACGAAGATCAAGGACGCCATCCTCGCGGCCTACCAGGCCTCGGCCATCGAGTACGTGCTCCTGGTCGGCGACGTCGCGGACCTGCCGAGCCACACCTTCCCCGCGGACCCCGGCAACTGGCAGAGCGACGCGCTGCCCAGCGATTACTGGTACGGCCTGCTCGCCGGCGACGACCTGCTCACCGAGCTCTCCGTCGGCCGGCTCTCGGCCCGCACCCCCGCGGAGCTCTCCCGGCAGGTGGCCCGGACCCTGGCCCATGCCCGGGGGGACCGGGCCGCGGCCTGGCGCTCCCGCATTTTGCTGCTCGCCCACGAGCAGCAGGCGCCGGGCAAGTACCAGGCGTGCTCCGAGGCGGTGCGCACCGCGAGCTACCAGAACCCGAGCGGCTACCAGTTCCTCAAGCTCTACGGGGGCGAGGGTGCGACCAACGATCAGCTCCGCCAGGCCCTCCGGCAGGGCGTGGGGATCGTCGCGTACCGGGGCCACGGCTCGGAGCAGGCCTGGTACGAATGGAACGGCGGCAACTTCTCCCCGGCCGAGGGGGGCCTCGGCAACGGGGACCTGACGCCGGTGGTCCTCAGCATCGCCTGCTACAACGGTGCGCTCCAGCACGAGCAGCCGAGCCACGCCGAGCAGTGGCTGCTGGCCGAGGACGGGGGCGCGGTGGCCTTCCTCGGCGCGACCAAGCCCTCCTGGACGCTGCCCAACGACGACTTCGAGAAGATCCTCTTCCGCACCCTGCTCAACGAGGGGGTGACCGCGATCGGCCCCCTGGTGGATCGCTCCCGGGTGGCCTTGCTCGCCCAGCTCGGCAACTCCAACCTCGCGTCCGACAACGTGAAGATGTACCTCTGGCTCGGCGATCCCTCCCTCGAGGTCGCGATCCCCCAGCGGGAGGTGCCCCCGACGAACGTCGGCTGGTGCAACCTCCAGTGGCCGCCGACCCTCACCGCGCAGGTCGGCCAGCCCCTCGAGCCGATCTACGGCCAGGTCTGGGCGCCCAACTCCACGGAGCTCATCGGCCCGGGGCTCGGGGTGCGCGGCGAGGTGGGCTACGGCCCGCCCCACAGCGATCCCACGGGCGAGGGCTGGCAGTGGGTGCCGGCCGTCTACAACGTCGACAAGGGCAACAACGACGAGTACCAGGCGGTCCTCACCGCGCCGGTCTACTCCGGCGATTTCGCCTACGCGGTGCGCTTCCAGGGCACGGGCGACACCGGCTGGACCTACTGTGACCAGGACGGCAGCCACAACGGCCTCGACCTGCAGGCCGGCCTCGGCACCCTCAGCGTCCACCCGCCCTACGAGTAGCCCGTCGCGGGCCTCCCCCTGCCCCCACCCCGCCCGCGCCAGGTCCCCCCTCCCGGACCGGCGACCGCACCGCGCCGGACGCGGTCTTGGCCCGCCGGGCGCCGATCTCTGCCCGGAGAGCCTTGGCGCGCGGCCCCGGACGGGCTATCCTCGGGAGATGGTCCTCCGACTGCTCGCTGGCCTCCTCCTCCTGGCGCCGGCCACCGCCGCGGCCACCTCCTGGGAGCTCGTCGCCGAGGGTCAGGGCGTGCAGTGCTACCTCCGGCAGAGCGAGCAGACCGGGCTCCCCGTGGTCCGCTCCGTGACCCGGGTCGAGGCGCCCCTGGCCGAGACCCTGGCCGTCATCGCCGACGTCGACGATAGCTGTAGCTGGGCCGGCTCGTGCCGCGTGGCGCGCATCGTGCAGCGCCAGGACCCCACCCGCTTCCGGCTGTACACCCTGCGGCAGGCTCCCCCCCTGGTGCGCGACCGGGACGTCGAGCTGGACGTGAGCATCGAGATCGAGCCCGGCGGCAAGCAGGTCTGGGCACGCTTCACGACCGCGCCCGATCCCCTGATCCCCATCCCGTCGGGGGTCGTGCGCATGCCGCTGATGCGCGGCCACTACCGGCTGCGGGCCCTCGGCCCGGAGCTCACCGAGGTCGAGTTCCTCGTCGAGGGGGATCCGGGCGGCCTGATCCCCCGCTGGGTGCTGCCCTGGGCCGCGCGCGCCGTCCCGTACGAGTCCCTCAAGGCCCTGCGGACCGTCGTGCCTCAGCGACGTGGCCGCTACCCCGAGCTGGTCGGTACCTTCGAGGCCCTGACCCGGGCGACCACGCCGGCCTCCCGGTAACAGCGCGGGAGGCCAGGGCCCCGGCCCCGCGTGCCGCCGGTGGCCGTCGGCCCCGCGGTCGCGGCGGCGGCGCGCAGGACTCCGACGGGCTTGTCGCGGTACAACCTGTCCGGGGGACACCGCGCGGATGCCCCGCGCCCCTGTTTTTTTGAGTGAGGCCTGCCCATGGTGCACCCGGAGCTCGCCGACGAGCTGGACCTGATCCTGCTGCTGCTGCGGCGCCACGTGGCGCGCCACGGCCACCGGATGGTCCAGGCCAGCGGGCGGCTGGACAACCTCTTCGTCAGCATGGACGAGGCCCGGCACCTGCTCGGTGTGCAGGGGCGGGTGCTCCGGGAGCCTTCCTGGAAGACCCCCGGCTGGCCCGATCTCGCCAGCCTGGAGGAGGAGCTGGCCCAGCGTCGGGCCGCCCGCCGCCCCCCGGAGGCCGCCGCGACCCCACCTGGCCCCTGGAGCCTGCTCCGCCAGCGCTTCGGCCTCGACGAGCGGCAGAGCCGGCTGCTCCTCGCGGCGGTCGCCCCCCTGCTCTCCGTCGACTGCGCCCGGCTGTACACCTTCGCCTGGGCCGATTTCACCCAGAAGCAGCCCTCCGTCTCCTTCCTCGCCGAGCTCGTCGCGGACGACGCCGCGCAGGTACAGCCCCTCGTCCACGAGCTGCGCGACCACCGCCCCCTCGTCCGCCACCAGCTCGTGCTCACCACGGATCACCCGTCCTGGGGTGCGGAGACGCCCCTGATCCACCGGCTGGTGCGCGTCCCCGACCTGGTCGTCGCGTTCCTCACCGGGCAGCTCGACTCCCTGTCTGGGCAGGCGGTCACCCCCCACCCCGAGTTGCTGATCCCCCCGCGCCTGCGGGCCGACCTCGCGGCGGGGCTACGCCAGGCGCTGGCCGACGCAGGGGGCCGGCCCCGCCTGCTGCTGGTCGGCCCCGCCGGCTCCGGTCGGCGCTCCCTGCTGGAGACCTTGCTCGCCGAGCACCCCGGGACGGGGCTGGTGACCGCGGACCTGGCCCGGCTGGCCCGTGACGAGGGCACCTTCGGCCGGCGGCTGGCCGAGGTCTGCCTGCAGGCGGCCCTCGGCCGCTCCCTGCTGCTGCTGGACGGCGACGGCCTGTTCGACGACCCGGAGAGGCTGGAGCGGCTGCGCCCCCTCCTGGAGGCCGTGCTGCTGGACCACCGCGGCCCCCTGGCCCTGACGACGGGACACCCGGTACCCCGGCTGCACGCGCTGCTCGGCAGCCCCCTGGAGATCTGCCTGCCCTCCCTGACCACCCCGCAACAGCGGGAGATCTGGAGCCGGACCCTCCTGCCGGTCGCCGGCGCCGCCTCCGGCGAGCTGGCCGCCGGGCTCGCGTCCCGCTTCTCCCTGACGCCGGGCCAGATCCACGCCGCGGTCGCGGACGCACACGGGCGGGCCCTGCTCGCCCGCCGGGACGAGGTGGCCCCCCGGCTCACCCTCACCGAGCTGACCCGGGCCGTGCGCGACCGCCAGGTACACGCGCTCGCGGCCGCGGCCGAGCCCTTCGTCACGACCCTGACCTGGGCCGACGTGGTCCTGCCGCCGTCGGTGCTCGCAGCCATCCGCGAGATCGAGGTGCACGCCCGGCTGCGCGAGCGGGTCTTCGACGAGTGGGGCTTCCGGCGCAAGATCTCCTACGGTCGCGGGCTGTCCTGCCTGTTCACCGGACCGCCGGGGACGGGCAAGACGATGATGGCCGGGATCCTGGCCCAGTCCATCGGCCTGGAGCTGTACCGCGTCGACCTGTCCCAGGTCGCCAGCAAGTGGGTCGGCGAGACCGAGAAGAACCTCCGCCGGGTCTTCGACGAGGCCGAGCGGGCCCAGGTGATCCTGCTCTTCGACGAGGCCGACAGCCTGTTCTCGAGCCGCACCGAGGTCAAGAGCGCGACGGACCGCTTCGCCAACATGGAGGTCAACTACCTCCTGCAGCGGATGGAGCAGTACGATGGTACTACGATCCTGACCACCAACTTCGAGGCCTCCATCGACCCGGCCTTCAAGCGGCGGATCCGCTTCAAGGTGGCCTTCCCGATGCCCGACGCGGGCGAGCGGGAGCGGCTGTGGCGGTCGATGTTCCCGCCGGAGGCCCAGGTGGAGCCGGGGATCGCGTTCGACGAGCTCGCGCGGGAGTTCGAGATGTCGGGTGGGCTGATCAAGAACGCGGTGCTGCGGGCCGCGTTCTACGCGGTGGACCAGGGGCGGCCCATCGGCCAGGACGACCTGTGGGACGCGGCCCTGGCGGAGCGGCAAGAGATGGGGATGCTGGTGCGCGACGCCCGCTGAGGGCCGACCGTGTGCCGTGATCGAGGTCCTGCTGCCGCCGCGGCCCGGCCGGCGCTACTCGGTCGCCAGCTCCTTCCAGTACATGTTGGACTTGTGCTCGGCCTTGGCCCCGACCAGGGGATAGATGTTCACCATGATCAGTTGGTTGGGCAAGACGAGGGTCACCGAGGTCTGGATCCCCCGGTACTCGCAGGTGATCACCATCTGGCCCTCGACCAGGTACTTCTGCGTGTCGTAGACCACTCCCCGGTCGGTCCCGAGCAGCGTGCTGTTCAGTCGGGACGAGACCTTGTAGGTGCCCGGGTACTCCATGCCGCTGGGCAGGATGATCGGCACCCCGTAGGTCATGTCGAGGCGGTCGTCGAGGAAGGTGGCCTTCGCGCCCTTCTCCTTGTCCGCCGCGTGCCGCTCGAGGGTGTCGTAGATGACCTGCTCCCAGAGCTTGGTCTTGTCCTCGATGCCCGAGCCGTTCCAGTCGAGGTCCCGGTACCCGAGCCCGAGGTAGTACTTCATGTGCTCGGTGAACAGGGCGTAGTCGCTCTCGTAGGCCGACTGCCAGGCGTCGTTGCTCAGCAGGGCCGGTGAGGGGGGCATCTCGTAGGCCGCGGCCGGAACGTTCGCCTGCCGCTCGGTCTCCGGTGCCGCGAGGTCCTTCTTCTTGTCGAAGCCCGGCTCTGCCATCCCGTCCTCCGTAGTCGACGAATTTTCCGCGAGATTTGTCTGATTGTCGCCAGCGGCCGGGGCGAGATCAACCCTCGCGTGATGGGGGAGAGTGCCGGTGCGGCGATGCGGGCCCGGGTCTCGGCCAGCGGCCGCGACGCCCGACGACGCGCCTTCGGGACGGACCCCGGCCTCGCGGCCGGCCCGACGCTCAGCCGGGAGCACCGGCCGGCGACGCCACCGCGCTCCCGGGCCGCAGCAGCTCCCGCTCCACCCGCTCGGCGGCCAGGGTGTGGCCCGCGGCCCACAAGGCTGCGACCTGCTTGCGAGCCAGGGCCTGCACCCGGGGATCGGCCGCGGGCCGCAAGAGCTGGAAGCGGGCGGCCTGCAGGGCCTGGGAGTAGTGCTGCAGGGCCGCGTCCTCGTCCGCACCGAGCTGCCGGGCCAGATCGCCCGCACGCGTCGCCGCGTGCACCGTCTCCTCGCCGCGACCGGCCTCCGCCGCGAGCCGGGCCAGCAGGAAGGGAGAACCACCGGCTGCGGCCACCGCGTCGTGCGCTCGGAGGTGCAGCTCGTGCCGCGCGGCCGGCGCGAGCTCGGCGAGGCTGGCCGTGGCCAGCAGCGGGTGGGCCACCGCGAGCACCTCCGGCTGCGGCTGCCGCAGCAAGCCACGCCGGAGCAGCAGCCCGAGCGCGAGCAGGAGCTGCGGGTCACCGACCAGTCGGTCGACCAGGGGGAGGGGGGCCTGCTGACCGAACACCGCGACCGCCGCGAGGGCCCGCCGGGCCTCGACGGGCAGCAGGGCCAGCCGCCCCGCCAGCACCGACGCCTCGGTCGTGGGGTCGGCCCCGCCCTCGGCGCGCAGCCGGAGCCGCTGCCAGGCCCCAAACGGCGTGGACGAGGCCGGCGGCACCACTCCCGGATCGGTCTTCCCGGGCCCGACCCCCGGGTCGCGAGCCGCGAGCGCGGCCAGGTGCTGCAGCTCCTCGGCCGTCAGCCCGGCCACCGCCAGGGCCCAGTGGCTCTCCGGCGGCAATCCGAGCCGCTGCTCGCTCACCAGGACCAGCTTGAGCAGGCCCAGCCCCTCGCCTCCGCCGAGGGCCAGCCCCTCGATGACCTCCCGCGACGCCCGGTCGAAGCGGTCCAGATCGTCGACCAGCAGCAGGGTCGGCCGGCCCTGCTGCTGCACCAGGGCCCGCAGCAGCGCCCCCACCTGGCCGATCCCCTCCCGCTCGGGCAGCACGGACGGAGGCGGCAACTGGCCGCACAGCAGGTCCAGGCCCTCCGGGAGGGGGGTGGAGGCCGCGCGGGGCGATGCCGGCGCCTCGGCGGGCCAGGGGAGGCGCGGCAGGGGCTGGCCGAACAGGCCCACCGCGAGCTGCCGCAAGGGTTCCCAGGGGGTCTGCGCCTGGTCGGGGTCCTCGCCCGCCCGCGCGACGGCCATCCCGAGGAGCTCCCCCCCCCGGGCCAGGGCCTCCAGCAGGGTGCTGCGGCCACTGCCGGGGGGGCCGGTCAGCTCGAGCACCGGCGCCCCGCCGAGCAAGAACCGCGTCAGCACGTCGAGCTCCCGCGACCGCGACACGGTCCCGGGCAGGTGCAGCCGCCGCCGCAGCAGCTCCGCGGTGCCCGAGGGCAGGGTCTGCCGGATCACCGCGGTGGGGGAGGCCCCGGACGATCCCGGCCCGGAGGAAGGGAGCGCGGCCAGGGACGGCTCCGCGGCCGGCCGCGGCCCCGCGGCCGGGGAGGGACCGGTGGGCCGGGCCGCGTGCAGGCTGCACAGGCCCGTGGCCGGATCCTTGGGACGCCGGCAGTGGTCGCAGCCCAGCCGCTGCGGGCGCGCCCGTCCCAGCGCCGCCTGCAGCATCTGGCGCACCTCGGCCGCCGAGCCGGGCCGCGCGGCCGGATCCCGGGCGAGGAGCTGCCGGAGAAGGGGCGCGAAGCCCGGCGGGAGCTCCCGGCCGTCCACGCCCACGAGGGGCAGCTCGTCGCCGGCGACCCGCCGGACCAGCAGGGCGTGCACGTCCGGCGCATCGTGGGGGATCTCGCCGAGGAGCAGCTCGTGCAGCAGGCAGCCGAGCGCGTACAGGTCGCTGCGGACGCTCGCCCCCTCGCCCAGCAACTGCTCCGGCGCCATGTAGGCCGGGGTGCCGCTGGGCTCCGCCGGCTGCGGCAGGCGTCGCGGGTGCTCGTCGTCGAGCACCGCCAGGCCGAAATCGAGCACCTTGACGTACTCCTCCCCCGAGGCGAGGGGCTGGAGCATGATGTTGCCCGGCTTCAGGTCACCGTGGACCACCTCGCAGCGGTGCGCCTCCTCCACCGCGGTCAGCACCTGATGGAAGATGGCCAGGGCGTGGGCCGGCGCGGGCGGGCCCTCCTCGTCGAGGAGCTCTTGCAGGGTCCGCCCACGCACCAGCTCGGTCACCAGGTACGGCTGGCCCGTCGCGCTGGTGCCCGAGTCGACCACGCCGACCACGTGAGGATGGTGCAGCCGGCTGAGGGCCTTGATCTCCCGCCCGAACAGCTCGCGGCTCCGCTCCCCGCTGAGCCGCCCCCCGCGGCGGATCAGCTTCACCGCCACGGGGCGATCCAGGGCCAGGTGCCGCGCCTCGTAGACCTCGCCCATCACTCCCTGTCCGAGGAGGCGGACCAGCTCGTAGCGATCGTCGAGCCGCTCCCCCGTCCGGTCGGGCGACCCCTCGGGGAAGAGGCTCTCTCCAGCCTGCGACACCACCTCGTTGCTCCTGCCGGGGCCCGCGACCGGACCCCCACGCCTTGACTCGCAAAAGTATATCGTTAAAGTGGACAATAGCAAGGCGCCCGAGGTCCTCCCCAGGTCACCGGCCGCCCGTGTCCCCGACTCACCCGGACCCGGCTCCGGCACGAGGGAGAAGGCAGATGGCGAACACCAGGACCAGCGAGCTCGAGCTGCAGGCCTACGCGGCCCACGACTCCCGGGGCAAGCCCACCGTGGCGGTGCGGCTCTCCCTGGGCGAGATCTCCACGGTCGGCGACGTGCCGGCCGGCGCATCCAAGGGCGAGGACGAGGCCCAGACCCGGCCCGTGCCCGAGGCGATCCAGGCCGTGCACGAGGTGATCCGACCCCTGCTGCGGACCGTGGACCTCGACCTGAGCCGCCACGCGAGCCTGGTCGCGCTCGAGCGGCTGCTCATCGCCCGGGGCGGCGACAACTACCGTGAGCTGCCTGCCAACGCGGTGGTCCCCGTCTCCCGGGCCCTCTGGCGCCTCGCGGCCCGGCTGCACGGGCTCGAGCTGTACGAGTACCTGCGCCGAGTCCTCCCGGGCCCGGGCACCTCCCCCCGGGTCCACTTCTTCATGAACATCTTCAACGGCGGCCTGCACGCCTTGAAGCGCGACGCGGGCGAACGGCTGGGCGTCGATCGGATCGACATCCAGGAGATCATGGTCGTGCCGGTGCGCTTCACGGACTACGGGGAGGCCCTGGCCATGGGCGAGCGGATCGACGCGGCCCTCGAACGGCTCCTGCGGGACCGCTTCCCCGCGCCGGCCATCACCCGGGGCGACGAGGCGGGGTTCACGGTCAAGGGGCTGGGCAGCAGCACCGAGGCCATTGGCCTCGTGTTCGCGGCCAGCGAGGCGGCCGGCTACACTCCGGGGCAGGATGTCCAGCTCGCGCTCGACGTCGCGGCCAGCTCCTTCTTCGACCCGCAGGCCGGGGTCTATCACTTCCAGGGCCAGCAACTGCGTTCCGCCGACCTGATCCGCTACTACGTCGAGCTCGTCACGCAGTACCCCGGGAAGATCCTCTCCATCGAGGACGGGCTCGCGGAGAACGACTGGGACGGCTGGACCGACCTCACCGCGGCGCTGCAGCCCCGGGGCGTCCAGACCATCGGCGACGACCTCTTCGTCACCCAGTTGCCCCGCCTGGAGCAGGGCCTGGCGCGGCGGGCCGCCACCGCGATCCTGATCAAGGTCAACCAGAACGGCTCGCTGCTCGGCACCCTCGACGTCATCGGCCGCGCCCACGAGGCGGGCCTGCACTGCGTCGTCTCCCACCGCTCGGGGGAGACCCTCGACGACTCCATCGCCGACCTGGCCCTCGCCACCGGCGCGTTCGGGCTGAAGACCGGCGACCCCCAGCCCGCGCGCGCGTTCCCCGACCCCGAGAGCTGGGTCCGCCGGGCCAAGTACCTGCGGATGGTGGCCATGGAGCAGCGCGGCTAGCCTCTCCCCGCCGCCGGGTCGACCCGAGCGCCCAGACGTCGCCCGCCCTCGACGCGGGCCCCCGGCCCGGCTACCTTGGGTCGCCGCACCCGGGCCGGGGGAGGCCCGCGCAGGAGGGAGTCCGTGGCGATCCTCACGGTGGAGCAGGTGTCCAAGGCCTACGGCGACCGGGTCGTCCTCGAGGAGACCTCCTTCGCCCTGGACGAGGGCGACCGGATCGGGCTGATCGGCCTCAACGGCTGCGGCAAGAGCACCCTGCTGCGGATCGTCGCGGGACGCGAGGAGCCGGACACCGGCCGCGTCGTGTGCCGCCGCGATCTCCAGATCGGCTACCTCGAGCAGGAGCCCGACCTCCCCCCGGGCGCGACCGTCGGCGAGGTGCTGGCGCAGGCCCTGGCGGGGCGGAGCCGGCTGCTGGAGCAGATCGGCGAAACGGACGCCGCGCTCGCCCAGGAGGGCGACGAGCCTGCGGTCGCCTCCCTGCTGGCCACACGCGCCCGGCTCGAGGAGGCCCTCGAGCGAGCCGGCGGCTGGGAGGTCGGACACCGCGTCGAGGAGATCCGCCAGTCCCTCGGCGTCGCCTCCCCCACCGCGCTCGTCGGCACCCTCTCCGGGGGCGAGCGCCGGCGCCTGGCCCTGGCCCGGCTGCTCCTGCAGGGGCCGGAGCTGCTGCTGCTCGACGAGCCGACCAACCACCTCGACATGGCCGCGGCCGCCTGGCTGGAGGATTTCCTCAGGGCCTTTCGTGGTACCTTGGTCCTGGTCACCCATGATCGCTACTTCCTCGAGCGGCTGGTGCAGGGGATCCTCGAGATCGACCGGCGCCAGCTCTACCGGTACGCCGGGACCTACCAGGACTACCTCGAGCAGCAGGCCGCCCGCCTGGAGGCGGAGGCCAAGGCCGAGTCCTCCCGGCTGATCCTGCTGCGACGCGAGCTGGCCTGGATGCGACGGGGGCCCAAGGCCCGCTCCCACAAGGCCAAGGCCCGCATCCAGCGCTTCGAGACCCTGCGGGACGACGTGCCCGACGTGCGCGCCGACCCTCTGGCCCTGCGCATCCCCGATGGCCCGCGGCTGGGCAACCGCATCCTCGACCTGCTCGACGTCAGCAAGTCCTACGGCGACCGGCCGCTGATCCGCAACCTGACCTTGCGCACCAAGCCGGGTGACCGGATCGGCATCGTCGGCCCCAACGGTGCGGGCAAGACGACCCTGCTGCGGCTGATCCTCGGCGAGGTGCCTCCCGATCGGGGGGCGATCGAGGTCGCGCCCCGGGTCCAGCTCGTCCACGCCAGCCAAACCCGGCTGGAGCTCGACCCGGAGCGGACCGTCTACCAGGCGGTGGCCGAGAACCGGGAGCACGTGACCATCGACGGGGAGCCGATCCACGTGCGCGGCTACCTGCAGCGCTTCCTGTTCAGCTACGCGGACCAGGAGACCAAGGTCGGCCGCCTCTCCGGCGGGGAGCGCAACCGGCTCCAGCTTGCGCGGCTGCTGCGCGACGGCGGCAACGTCGTCCTGCTCGACGAGCCCACCAACGACCTCGATCTCACCACCCTGCGGGCCCTGGAAGAGGCCTTGCTGGTCTTCTCGGGCATCGTCTTCGTGGTCAGCCACGACCGCTACCTGCTCAACCGGGTGGCGACCGGCATCCTCGCGTTCGAGGAGGACGGCCAGGTGACGCTGTACGAGGGAGACTACGACTTCTACGAGGAGCGCTGCCGCCTCCGGCACCTCGAGGCCCAGGCCCAGGCCCTCGCGCAGCGCGACACGGGCCGGGCCCGGAAGGAGGCCGAGGAGCTGGCCCGCCGGGAGCGCAAGAAGGAGGGCGCGCCCCGCCGCCTCACCTGGGCCGAGCAGCGGGAGCTGGCCGCGATGGAAGAGACGATCCTCCACGCGGAGGAGCAGGTCGCCAGCCTCACGGGGGAGCTGGAGGACCCCACCCTGTACCGGGAGCGGGCCGCGGCGGTCCCGGACAAGGTCCGCGAGCTGCACGCGGCTCAGGCCCGCGTGACGGCCCTGTACGAGCGCTGGAGCGAGCTGGAGCGGCTCGGCCAGAGCTGAACCGGCCCGGGCTCACGGCCGGCCGGGGCTCTCGGGCTCCCCCGCCGGCCGGGGCTCCCCCGCCGCCCCCCGGCGGCTCGCCGGCTCGCCGACACGCTCCCACCAGGCCTGCCAGAACGCGGGCCCGAGGTGCCGGTCGCCCGGCCGCCACGGAGGCAGGCCGGCGCAGCCGCGCACGAGATCCCGCGCATTTTCGGAGACATGGGGCCGAGGATCCCGGAGCGCCGGGATCAGCCGCGGCACGCTCGCGGGCGCGCAGAGGCCCGCGGGCAAGGGGTAGCCGGCCTCGGCCAGCCCGGCCAGCAGCCGCGACTCCCGCGGCTCCAGGGGGTGGGCGGCCAGCCAGCGGGCCCAGGCCGCACCCCGCGGCTCCCCCGGGGGCAGGTCCGGCGCGGCGACCGCAATCCGCTGCAACGCCTGGAGGGCCCGGGACCTCACCTCCCGGGGCAGGTCCGGTCGGTCGAGGAGGGCGACCAGCCCGGACGCGGCCGCGGGTGCGGCGAGGCGGCCGACGACCTCCAGGGCGCGCTCGCCCACGGACCGGCGCGGCTGGCCGCCGGTCCTGGGGAGCAGCCGGCCATCGACCGCGAGCGGCAGCAAGCGCACCGCGACCGCCGGATCCCCGAGGGCCTCCAGGGTGTCGAGCCCGGCGGCGAGCAGGTCCCGCGGGGCCTCGGGGACCAGGTGCCGGGCCACCGCGGCGGCGGCCTCGACCGCGGCCAGCCCGCGTGCGGCCTGCACCGCGGGCAGCCGCAGGGCCGGCGGACCGACCTCGAGGAGCTGCACCAGGGACGGCGCGGCGCGGCGGTCGCCCAGGGCCACGAGCCGCCTCAGGGCGGCCCGCCGCCGGGGGAGCGGCCCCGCGGGATCGTCGAGCACCCGGCGCAGGGCCGCCAGGCGGTCCGACCAGCCCGTGGCCGGGAAGGGGACCCAGGGCCGCCAGGGCCCGAACTCCCGGCAGCCGTCGAGGAGATCGTCGGGCGAGCAGTGGATGCGCACGTGGAAGTGGTCGTCGTGGGGCAGGCTGCCCAGGGGCTGGCGGAGCACCACCGCGGCCCGGGCCTGCAGCTCCGGCGGCGCCCCCTGCGCCCGGGCCTCCGCGAGCAGAAGCTCACGCAAGGGAGAGCTGACGAAGATCCACTGGACCCCCGCCGCGGGGTAGGTCAGCAAGGCCTGGACGAGCCGCCAGTTGCGCCGGGCGTCGAAGCGGTAGCGCCGGTCACCGGTCCGCCCGTCGGCCGCGCAGCGCCGCCAGCGGGGCTGCAGCACGGGGCGTCCGGTCCGCTCCTCCAGGAAGTAGAAGCTGAGGTCCGCGTCGCGACCCGACTGGTGGGACACGCTGACCGGGATCCGGCCTCCCCGGGGGAGGCTGAGGTTGCCGACGCCGAGCACGCTCCCCTTGCTGACCGTGGCCACCTCCCGGGCGGCGTGCTGCAGCAGCCCGACGAGCTCCGTGGTGCCATGGCGGCGGCCCTCCCGGCCAGGGAGGACGCGGTGGTGCGGCCCCCGCCGCGGCAGCCGGGCGGCCTTGTGCAGCTCGCCGCCGTTGGCCGCGCCCAGGCTGGTGGAGTCCCGGGACACCGCCCCGAGGGGATCCCGGGGCAGCGAGGGCCGCGGCTCAGGGGCCGCGGACCCGGCGAGCCCCCACCAGGGCGGCTCGCCGGGGGGCCGGGCGGGCTCGCTGCCCGGCAGCGGCGGACAGCGAGGAAAGGGGGCCGCCGCGGTCGTCGGCGCCAGCAGCAGCAGGCCGAGGAGCAGGGACGCGTGCACGGGTTGCCACCTCCTGGGGGGCCACGCGTCGGGGGGGCGCAAGCCCGGCGTCGGACTCCGGGAACCGGGGGGCGCCTCCCGGGGCAGGCCGCCTGCAGGATAGGGGTCCGACCTCCGGTGGGTCAAGACCGGGAGCCCGCGGGACAGCCGGTGCGAAGCGGCCGGAGGCACAGCCGGCCCCCGCGCGGTGGGCTCGTCCATCGCAGCGGGATCGGGTATGCTGGGCAGATGGCTGGCTCGCTGATCCCCCCCCTGCGCCCGACCGTCCGGCTGACGCTGCTACCACCCGGGGACGGCCCCGTTGCGGTCCTCGTCGACGAGGAGCTGGGGCAACGGCTCGAGCTCGATCCCCCGGGCCTGAACCTGGCGCGACGGCTCACCGTGGCGCAGCCCTTCGACCCGATCGCCCGGGAGCTCGATGGCGGGGCGCCGGAGCTGGCGCGACGGGTCGCGCAGCTCGTGCGGCACGCGCTGCTCGACACGCCGGAAGCACGGCGCGGCGTGGAGCAGGCCCGGATCACGGCGAGCTGGGACACACGCCCCGTGGCCGAGATCCCCCTGCTGGTGCGCCCCGAGGCCCGCTTCTCCTGCATCGCCTGCGGTTCGTGCTGCGGCTGCCAGTCCATCGGACCGGTCAGCGACGAGGTGCTCCAGGCCACCTGGGCGCACCGGACGCTCCTCCCCCCGGAGGTGGCCGGCGATCAGGGGCTGTTCTGCGCCGTGAGCGACCCCCAGCGGCCCGATCGCCCCGCCCGGGTGATCTGCCAGCTCCGGGACGGCTTCTGCGTCTTCCTCGCGGCCGACGGGCTCTGCGAGCTGCACCGGCGCTGGGGCCCCGAGGCGAAGCCCGCCTGCTGCAACACCTTCCCCTTCCTCTTCGTGGCCACGCCGCGCGGGGTCGCGGTCAGCCTGCAGCTCGAGTGCCGCAGCCACGATCGCTCCCGGCAGGGCACCCCCGTCACGGAGCAGGTGGACCTGCTGCGCGCCTTGCTGCCCGGGATCCCGCGGCTGCGACGCGTCCCGCCGGTGCTCTTCCTGGACGCTGTGCGCGGCTGCACCTGGGAGGAGTACGAGGCCCTGGAGGAGCGGCTGCACCAGGAGGTCGCCGGGCCGGGGGACGACCTGGCCATCCTCCTCGGACTGCACGCCGCGCTCGAGGCCCGACGGGACGTGGACCGCGTCCCGCCGACCGCGCCGGGCGATCGGGCCGGCTTGCGCCAGGACCTCGACCGGCTCGTCGCCGAGCTGCTGGCCGGCCTGTCCCGGCTGGCCGATCGCTTCCAGCCCCTCGGCGAGCGGACCGAGGTCCACACCGAGAGCCTCGAGCTCCTCGCCGGTGCCCTGCGCAACCTGCGGGCGGGGATGCGCCGCCTGGCCACGCCCCTGCCCCCCGGCGAGCTGGGTGAGCTCGCCCGCGACTTCTTCCACAACCGGCTGATGGCCAAGCGCCTCACCGACGCCCCGACCCTCGTGCACGGCCTCGGCCGCCTCGCCTTCTCCTGGCTCCTCGTCCGCGCCCTGCTCTGGCAGCGCATCCGCCAGGTGAAGCGCCGCCACCCGCTGCCCCAGGACCTCGTCGACAGCATGGTAATCGTCGCGTTCTTGCTGCACGACCGGGACTTCGTCGCGGAGCTGGCTCGCCACGACGCCCTGCTCGTCAGCCTCTTCCACGATCGCCTGCCCGCCCTGCTGCAGCTCGCCCCGGAGCTGCCGGACGCACAGACCAAGGCGCAGATCTACAAGTTCTAGTCGGAAGAGCTGGACGTCCGCGCTTCGGACTGGTGGGTGACGGCGGAGGGGTCGGCACACCAGCGACCGGCGCGGAGGCCGGTCGCCACCAGAATGGCTGATCGGGCTATGGATTCACCCCACTAGTACCCCGTCACAGGGATTCTGAACAGTTGCTCTGGTGGGTGCCGGCCGACAGGTCGGCACCTGCGCGACCGGCGCGGAGGCCGGTCGCCACCGAACTTGCTGATTGGACTATGGATTCACCCCGCTAGTTCTGCTCGGCGGCCCCTCCGCAGCCCTGGAGCTGGCAGCCCCAGTTCTCCACCGGGAAGACCGGCAGGTACCCCGCGTGGTGGTAGATCTCCAGCATCAGGCAGCGGATCCCCTTGCTCCAGTTCGCGTACAGGTCCAGCATCAGGTCCGGCTCCCGGTTGTCCAGGTACCCCATCCCCAGATCGTACTGCACCTGCGCCTCCTGGATCTTGCAGTACTGCGCGTGCCCGGGCGGGATGTGCCCTTCGGCGTCCGCCTTCGCCACGTCGATCACCACCCGGATCGCCTGCGCGAACCCCCACTGCCAGTTGCGCACCCAGCACCCCTGCGACTGCGCCACGAACATCTTGTTCGCCATGTCCTGCAGGTCCAGCAGCAGCTCCATGAACTCTTCCGCGGGCAGCCACCCCGGGTTCTGCAGGTTCTCGAACCGCCACAGCACCAGGGCCTCCATGTCCTGGATCAGCTCCACCACCTCCCCCACCCCGGGCAGCTCCGGATACTGCGCGTAGGCCTGGAACTCCTGCATGATCCGGTGGATGACGTCGATGCTCAGGGGCACGTCCGTCGCCCGGAAGGGCACGTGGCCGTTGCGCGCATAGAAGTAGGCGTTCATGATCTTGAGCACCGCGGCCCCGTACTGGCCGTCCTCCCAGATGAACTCCCACGCCTGCACCAGGGCGATGTACGCGGTCTGCTCCTCCGCGGTCCCCGTGGCGTACTGCTTCCAGTACAGGTACGTCTCCGCGTACGCGCCGCGGGCCAGCAACTGCGCGTCCGCGCGGAGGGTCGCCTCCAGGTCCGGGGCCACCAGCCGCAGGGCGGTCCCCGTCATCGTGTCGATGGCGTCCTCGATGCTGACCAAAGTACCACCCAGATACCCGCGAGCCAGGGACTTCTGTCCCGTCGCCAGGGAGCCGTCGATCTCCTGCAGCAGGGGCACCGCGGCCACGGGGGGCACGGCGGCCAGGTAGCCGGCCAGCCGGCTGCGCACGATCACCAGGGCCTCCGCGAGGCTGATCAGCCGGAACGGCGCCTCCACGACCGCCCGGTTCTCGATCCCATCCCAGGCCTCGAAGATCAGCTTCTGTTCACCGGTCCGCATGGCGCCCAGGTAGAGCTTGCCGCCCTGGCAGAGGCCCGCGGTGTCGCTGCAGGACTGGTTGCCCAGAAAACGCGGGCCCGTCGGCGGGGTGCCGGTCAGGTCGAGGGTCCGGTTGAGCAGGACCGCCTCTCCCCCTTGCTCCAGCCCCGGTGAGACGCGCACCTTCAGGGTGCGCAGCCCCGACAGCTCGTCCGTCGCGAAGAAGCGCGGCGCGGCCTCCTCCCCCCGGAAGTACAGGGGCCAGGTGCCGGGGTCGGCCGGGTTCACCGCACTCTGCTGGAAGCTCTCTACCCGCAGGGTCGGCGCGGACCGGTCGATGCTGAAGCGGTTCACCAGCCCCACGGACTCGTTGCCCTGGGAGTCCCGCACGTTGACCCGCACGTAGTAGACGCCGTCCGCGGTGTAGGTCAGGGTGTAGACCCCCTGGGCGTCGGGCGTCGGCTGCCCCGCGGCCTCCGCGGGCAAGGGCGCCACCGTCACCGTCGGCTCCGGGTCCGTGGCGTCCGTGGCCGTGAACTGCACCACCGCGGCGTCCCGCAGCCAGACGTTGCTCGGCGGCGAGCTGACGATGTCCACGCTCGGCTTGCCCTCGTCCACGACGATGACGCTCACGGCCACCGACTCGGAGGCGTTGCCCAGCGGGTCGTACAGGGTGTAGCTCAGCACCGTCTCCCCCGCGGGGAACCAGCTCCCGACCGGGAAGAGGCTGCCGTCCGGCGCGGGCGCGCAGGGGTAGCCCGGCGGCGGCCCCGCAGGTGCCGGGAGCGAGACGCCGTTGGCGCCCTTCAAGGTCACCACCAGCCGGCAGACGAGCTGCTCCGGCGGGAAGCCGTTGTCCGCATAGGTCGGGAGCGGCAGCGGGCCCGCGGTGATCAGCTCCGCGGCCGGGATCCCCTGGGCCGCGGTCTGGTTCACCCGCACCATCGCGGGCAGGTCCTCGAGGAAGCGCGGCGGCTGATCGTCGAAGATCTCGACCTTCAACGACTTCTCGGTCCGGTTGTTGCTCCCGTCGACGATCCAGAAGTGCACCGTCGTCTCGCCCACCGGGAACAGGCTCCCCGCAGGCGCATCCGACAGCACGTTGCCCCAGACCATGCTGGCGTCGCAGGTGTCGTAGGCGTAGCCGTTGAACTGGATGAAGGTCCCGGCCGGGGACTCGGCGAGCTGCCGCACGTCGAGCCCGGGCTGCAGGTCCGGCGGGGTCGTGTCCACCACCGTCACGGTCCGGGTGGTGCTGGTGCTGTTGCCCAGCCAGTCCGTCGCGGTGACCTGCAGGGTGTTGGTGCCCAGCGGGTACTTGGTCGGCAGGCTGGCCACCGCGACGTTGTTCAGCTTGTAGGTGATCACCGGCGCCGGATCCATGTCCGTCGCGCCGACCTGGAAATCCTGCCGCGTCCCGTCCTTGTCCACCTGCTCCAGGCCCGCGACGTTGCCCGGGGTGACCGTCAGGGACGGCTTGTCGTTGTCGATGGTGAAGGGGCCGGCCGACAGCACGGTGGCGAAGATGGAGGGGTCGGAGGCGAGCTCGGCGATCACCTTGATGCGGTAGAACTCCTTCCGGCTGGTGTACTTGGTCGTATCCAGCGGGAACGTGACCGTCGTCGGCGTGACCTGCGTGTTCTGCACGATGTGGTTCGGCGCCGTGGTCAGCAGGACCTCGTTGAGGTAGATCTTCAGCCGCGCCTGCGCCGCCTTCGGGTGGGCGACCTTCAGCTCGATGTTGCGGGTCCCCGCCAGCTTCTCCCCGCCGTTGGGGAAGACGAGCTGGACCGAGGGCGGCACGAACTCGGCGATGCTGACCGTGGTCTCACCCGCATCCGACCAGACGCCGTAGCGATCCTGCACCTTGAGGGCCACCACGTAGCTCTGACCGACCCGCCAGGCCGAGCTGGTGACGTTGGTCTTCGCCGGACCGACGCAGTCGCCGCCACCGGTGCAGGCCTCCCCACCGATCTTGCAGTCGACGCCCGCGGCGTTCTTCTTGCCGGCGACGTCGTCCGCGCCGAAGCAGCCGTCATCGTCCGTGTCCCACCAGTACAGCACCAGCTCGTCGCAAGGGAGGTTGGGATCGGTCGAGCCGCTGCCGTCGAGGTTCACGGGCATCCGGTTGTCGGAGTTGATCGTCGTCAAGTAGGGCCCGCCCGGGTTGGCGATGGGCTTCTGGTTGACGAAGTCCAGCTTCGGCAGCGGGTCCTTCACCCGTGCGCTGCCGATCCGGGCCTCCGACTTGACCACATGGTCCCAGACCATCAGCCGCGCGTCGTACGTCCCCTTCACCGCGTACTGCGACCAGCGCACCTGCGCCCCCTCGGCCTGGTTGTCGTCCCACGCCGTGTCGATCCCGTCCCCGTCCCAGTCCCCCGCG
>JAVEVO010000126.1:0-19407 GCA_034005005.1 Myxococcota bacterium | reverse complement strand
AGGGCCAGACCGAGACCGCGCCCGACGACGCTGCCGCCGACGCCGGCGACGACCCCGAGACCGCAGGCTGGCGCACGATCCTCGCCGAGGAGAAGACCTTCGACTTGTTGACCTTGAAGGACAACCCCACGGACCTCGGTGACCTGGAGCTGGTCGCCGGCAAGATCACCCAGATCCGGCTGTATATCTCCGAGACGGCCAAGACCAAGGTCACGGTCGCCGGTGTCGAGCACGAGGTCGAGGTCCCCTCCGGCAAGGTCAAGATCGTCGGCAACGTGGACGTCGTCCCTGGCGACGAGACGGTCCTCGCGCTGGACTTCGATGCCCTGGATTCCTTGAAGGAGCAGGCCGGCGGCTACAAGCTGATCCCGACCATCAAGCTGCTCCGGTAGCCCTCGGGGTGGCTCCCCAGCCAGCCTATTCAGGCGAGCTGCAGGGAGATCGGGCAGTGGTCCGAGCCCAGCACGGTGGGGTGGATCTCGGCCGCGACCAGGCGGGGCCGCAGCGCGGCGGAGACGCAGAAGTAGTCGATGCGCCACCCGATGTTCCGCTCCCGGGCCCGGCCGAAGTTGCTCCACCAGGTGTAGTGCCCGCCCTCCTGGCAGAAGACCCGGAAGGTGTCCACGAACCCGTCCTCGGCGAGCAGGCGATCGAAGGTCCCCCGCTCCTCGTCGGTGAAGCCCGCGTTGCGGCGGTTGGCCGCGGGGTTGGCGATGTCGATCTCCTGGTGGGCCACGTTGAGGTCGCCGCAGAAGACCACCGGGCCGTGCGCCTGGAGCCCGTGCAAGAACGTGCGGAACGCCGGGTCCCACTGCTGCGTGCGGAAGTCGAGGCGGGTCAGGCCGCGCTGGGAGTTGGGGGTGTAGACGTTGACGAGCTGGACCCCGCCGACGCGGGCCGTGAGCACCCGCCCCTCCCCGTCGAGCTCGGGCACCCCGAGGCCTTGCCGGACCTCTTCCAGGGGGAGCCGGCTGAGGAACATGGTCCCCGAATAGCCCTTTTTTTCTGCTGGGTTCCAGAACGCCTGGTAGCCGGGGACCGCCAGCGCGACCTGTTCGGGCAGGGCCCGGGTCTCTTGCAGGCAGAGCACGTCCGCGTCGGCCGCGGCCACGAAATCGAGGAAGCCCTTGCCCAGCACGGCCCGCAGGCCGTTCACGTTCCAGGAGACCAGCTTCATCGGCTCACCCTCGGTCCCCGGACGACGCTGCCGGTGACCTCGTCTCGCGCGGCGCGCACTGTACCATCCGGGCCGCGGGCTCGCCAGGCGCGACCCCACCGGTGACCTCGTGGCCCCCGCTTCTCGGCCTGGCGCCCCGATCGTGCCGGAGCTGGAGCGGAGGACGCTGCCCCTGGACCGGCTGCTGTGGTAGAAATCGGGCAGCGCAACGTGCTGGAGGAAGCGATGGAGCCCGATGATTCGAACATCCCGACCGTGGCGATGATGCCCCTGGTGGTCCCCCGCCGGGACGGGCCCGGGGAGGCCGCACCAGAGGCAGCCCCCGCGGCGTCCGCGCCCGCGGCCCCCACCCCGGCGACGAGCATCTCGGTGTCGGCCCCCACGCCCGCGGCTCCCATGCCCGCGGCCCCCACGCCCGCGGCCAGCTCCCCGGAGCCGGCGTCCGCGCCCGCGACCGCTCCTTTTGCGGCGCCGCCCCTCGGCTCCCCTCCCACCGCGTCCCCCCTGGCCGCCCGCCCCGCGGCGGCATCCTCGGCCACCGCCTCCTCCGACGAGGGCCAGGAGACGGAGATCCTCCGCCCCCTGGCGCCGCCGCCCCGGGCCTCACGGCCGGCCCCGCCGGCCCCGCCCGCGCGCCGGCCCTCGCCCGGCTGCCTGATGCCCGTCGTCTGGATCGTGCTGACCCTGCTCGTCACCCTGGGGAGCGTGGGCGGCGTGGGCTTTGCGATCAGCACCAGCGAGGAGGCCGGCAAGACCGCCGCGCTGGTCGCCGCATTCCCCCTGGCGTTCTGCTGGAGCGCCCTGCTGGCCGCGCTCGGCCTGCAACTGTTCAAGAGGGGGGGCACCGGCGTGCGGGTCGGCCTCCCCCTCGGCTGCGGGTTTCTCGGCGCGCTGGTGTTCTTCGGGCTGGTGGCCGGCTTCTTGCTGGTGATCTTTCCGCAGCTCTGATCGTCTGACCATCCTTGATCAGCGACAATTGTTCCTGCCGGTCGGCGACAACTATTCCTGCCGGTCGCCGCGCCAGGCTGCGTGGTTGGATCCGCTATTGTGGATGGACACCCTCCACCACGGGAGGGGACTCGACTCGAACGACGGGTTTCGTGCCGCAGGTGCGACGTCGCCGTTGTGGCACCTACAGCGCAGCGCAGCTCCCGGGTCGGGGGCCTACTGCAGCAAGTGCCCCACCGCGACGCCGATGAAGGTCGCGATCGCGTAGCCCAGGGTCCCGCAGAGCACGGCCGGGATGACCAGGGTCTCCCAGCGGCGGGCCACGGCCATCGCCGCCGCGGTCGTCGGTCCACCCATGTTGGCGTTGGAGGCGATGACCAGCTCTGCCAGGTCCAGGCGCAGCAGCCAGCCGGCGAGCAGCACCACGGTCAGGTGCACCGCCAGGATCAGCGCGGCGAACAGGAAGAGGACCGGCCCGTAGCGCAGCACCACGGCAAGGTTCGCGGAGGCCCCGATGGCCGCGAAGAAGACCTGCATCAGCAGCGTCCCGAGCTGCTCCGCCCCGTCCAGGCGCGCCATGGCCCGCGGCGCCGCGGTCGCCACGACCACCACGAGCGTCGTGAGCGTGAGGATGGCGGTCCCCTCGAGGCCCGTCCACTGCTCCACCGCCTTGCCCAGCGCGCAGGCCACGCCCGCGAGTGCGAGCCCGGCGCTGGCCTTCTCCAGGGTGAGCCCCGTGGCTGCCCGAGCCGAGCCCGCCTGGGCCTCGGCCGTGGGCTTCCCTTCCGGCACCCGCTGGCGGTAGTGCCGCTTCAGCGCCGCCATCGACGGCAGGGCGAAGAGGATGAGGAAGTAGACGGTCATCATCAGGTTGTCCGCGGCCACCCCCGCGGTCAGCAGGTCTCCGGAGCGGAGCCCCAGCGCGTTCGCCGTCGCCACGTAGTTGAGCGACCCGCCGATGTAGGTCGCGCAGAAGATCCCCGCCAGCTTGTGCCCCTCCGGCCCGAGGGGCACGATCCAGAAGGCCAGCAGCGTGCCCAGGACGCTGCCCGCCGCGCCGAGTGCGAAGGCCACCAGGGTGGGCCCCGACTCCCGGAGGATGCGCTTCAGGTTTGCCCGCAGCAGCAAGAGCGGGATGGCCAGCGGCACCAGGTAGCTCCAGACCACGCCGTAGGCCGGCGCATCCGCGGGGATGATGCCGAGGTTGGACAGCACGAAGGTCGTGAGGATCGAGATCACCGCTCCCGAGATGCGGCCGCCGAGGCGCGTGCGCTCCAGGCGGATACCGAGCCACGCTGCCGCCAGCAGCAGCGCCCACAAGGCCCAGTGGCTGTCGGCGGAAACGACAGGCGGATCGAACACCGGGATCTCCTCCTTTGGAGCCGCTTTCCCTTCCGAGGCTCGGCCACGAGGTCGCCGGGGGGCGTTCTTGGGCCCGGCACGCGAGCCGTCCGCAGTGTCGGCCCGCACCGTGCGTTCGTCGCGGGGTCTTCTCTGCGTGTGCAGTATCTACCCTGTCAAGACACTTCCATGCCAGGGACTCTGTCGTGGTGGCATGTGGGTTTTTGTGTGTCATTCACGGAGATGCATTCACCGGGGCGCGGCGGGCACCGGGCGCGCCTCGCCGGGGAGCGGATGGCGCTGCCGCCAGAGCACGTCGCCGGCGGCGGAGACCGCGACGACCTCGACGCTCCGGCTGCTCCCGTCTGCGCGCCAGCGCAGGGAGAGGCGCGCGGCCGGTCGGTCGTCCAGCGGGAGCGCGACCGTCCCCGCCGGCGTGGCCCCGAGCAGCGTCCAGCGGCGGTCGACGCGCGGGGGGACCTCCCGTCCCTCCGCGGTGCGGTAGCCCCGGCTCTGAGCGTCGCTGCGGATCGCCACCAGCACGGCCTCCCCGTCGGGGGAGGGGAGCAGCTCCACCACCTCCGCGTCGACGCCCAGACCGCCGGCGGCCAGGCCCCAGGTGCCGAGGAGGCAGGCGCCCCCCTCCGCGAGCGGCTGGCCGAGGGCCACGTGGACCGCATCGTCGGTCGTCACCCAGGCGGCCAGCAGCGGCCGGCCGGCCAGGGTGGTGGGCCGCAGGGTCGCGCGGGTCCAGCCTGCGTCGAGGCCCAGCCCCGCGGGGGTGAGCGCCGGGACCCAGCGGCCCGGCGGCTCGGTCGCGCCGATCCGGTCGCCGAGGGGGGTGGCGTGGCGCAGCGACGCGGCGCAGCGCGCGTGCCGCGCGGCGTTGGGAGCCGCGCTCGCGGTCGTGGCGTCCGGCACCCCGGGCGGGGTGGGCATGTCCCCCGGCGCGGCCCGGAGCAGCACTGGCAGCTCCTCGGCGTAGCCGGTCTCCTCGGTGTGGCCGAGGTGGCGCAGGACGACCAGGCGGGCGCCGGGGTCGGGGAGCAGCCAGGCCCCGGCCAGCGTCAGTGCGCCCCAGGTCTCGAGCAGCCGCTCGGCCTGGTGGCCCTCCCAGCGCACCGTGACGTGGGTGATGCGGCAGAGGCGCACACGGACCGGCGGGCTCGGCTTGCCGGGGGCCTCCGACGTCTCCGGCGCGGGGAGCTCCACCGCGCTCCGAATGGGTCGGCCCCGCTGGAGCTCCGTCGCCGTCCGCTGCAGCGCCGGGGAGACGGGGCCATCCTGCGCGGTGCAGGGCCGGGTCTCGAGGTCCCGGAACATCACCGCGATCCCGTCCGCGGAGGACCCGGGCAGCGGCTGCAGCCGGGCCCGTAGCCGGGCCAGTCGCTCGGGGAACGCCGCCTCCGCGGCCGTGCTCTCGCCGCTGGTCCAGCTCCGCACCCTCACGGGCCGGTGGGGCTCCGGGCCGAGCAGGGGCAGGTACAGGAGCTGCGGCAGCGTGCCGGCCTCGCCCTGCTGGGTCTCGAGCAGGTACACGCGGGCGTCCAGCGGCTCGTAGCCCAGCACCTCGATCGTCGAGGGGCCGCCGAAGGTCGCGCCGGCCTCGGCGGGGGCCACCCACGGCCAGAGCAGCAGGGCGAGCCACGGCAGACGTCTGCAGGCCATCACCGCCTCCTCGTTCCTCTCGTCGGTGTGCCCGCGGCGGGGGGCGCGGGAGCGTGGGATCAGGGCGCCGGGCACTCCCCGACCGCGGGCAGGGGCTCCTGACGCAGCCACTGTTCGGCGCAGGCGGTGGGATCGTAGCCCGTGGACGCGGTGATGGCGGCCAGGAGGTCGGCCATGCCCGCGGCCTGCCCGACCTGCTCGGCATAGAAGTCCGCGAGCACGCCCAGGAGCGCTTCCCGGCCGACCCGCTGCTCCACGGCCCGCAAGAAGAAGGCCCCCTTCATGTAGGGGATGGAGGAGAACAACCCGTCCTCGAGGATATCGACCTCGCCGCAGCCTTCCGGCCAGGCGACCTTGGGCCCCGACTGGGCCATGGCCAGGTCCAGCTCCCGGGCGAAGCCGTCCCAGGCCGCGTCCCCCGCGGCCGCGCCGACCACCTGCTCCGTGGCCACGGCCTCGAGGTAGGAGACCGTCCCCTCGGAGAGGACGAAGTCTTCCCAGCAGCGGATGCGGACCCCGTCGCCGAACCAGCCGTGCGCGGCCTCGTGGATGTGCACGCTCTCGTCGGTGAAGATGCCGGAGGCGACGTGCCAGAAGGGGTGGTGCTCCATCCCGCCGAGGGCGCCCGGTCCCCAGGTCGCGGCGACTCCACCGACCTTGGTCCCAAATGCGTAGGGTCCGAGGGTCGTTTCGAACCAGTCGAACGCCGCGACCAGGTGCGATAGACTCGCTGTCGGGTCCGGCTCCATCTCCGGCCGGTACCAGGCCGAGACCGTGGTGCCCGCGCTCGTCTGGCCCAGCTCGACCTCGACGTAGTCGCCCACGGCCCAGGCGAGCATGTAGGAGGGCGCCTCGGCCGGGATCGTCGCGGGGAACACCGCGACCTGTCCCGGCGCGAGCCCGGTCAGCGCGAGCTCGAGCTTCAGCCCGTCCGCGGGCGCGGAGTGGCAGGGGAAGAGGTTCCCGCAGTAGTAGGGCCAGGTCAGCGTGGCGCCCGAGGCGAGGGCCCCCGCATCGTCCTGGAGGGCGTAGGCGTAGTCGACCACCACGACGGGCGGTACGGGCTCCGGACCGGACTGCTGAGCCGTCAGGTCCACGTGCAGCGACCCGTCCGCCACGACATGGGGCAGGTCCTCCCCGGCCTCGTCGCGGACCGCCTGGATCGCCAGGCCCGCGGCCTCGAACGACGCGCTGGCCGTGGCCTGGCCGCCCGTGGGCGCGAGGGTCACCGTGGCGCGGCCCGTGCGTGCGGCGACGTCGATCGCGAGCCGCGTGGCCAGGATCTCCCGGTCCCAGTCGGGTCCGGGGCAGCCGGGGTCGCCGTCGGGGGTGCAGCCTTCGCCCTCGCCCTCCGCGCCGTCGGCCTTCCCGCCCTCGCCCTCGCCCTCGCCCTCGCCCTCGACGAGGGCGTCGTCCCCCTCGCCGCAGGCCGGAAGCAGCAGCGGGAGGGTGAGCAGCAGGATCCAGCGGCCGGTGCGCATCGACAGCCTCCGTGAGCAGCGGTCCCTCAGTGTAGCAGAGCGATCCGTCCGGGCAAGGAGGGCGGGCCAACAACTAAATCAACCGTGCCGTCTCGGCCCGGTTCGCCTGCGACCCGGTTTGTCGCAGGGGTGTGGTGGAGTCGGGCACGCAATCGCAGTGCTGCGCGCCGGCAGGTGTCAGACCGGGGGGAGGGGGGGCGTTGACCCGATGTCGTCGAACAACCTCCTCGCCCCACCGGCGGGGTCGTGTTGCCCGTCCAGCAGGCGGCGTCGGTGGCCGCGTCGTGGAGGTGACCTTGAGCAGTTTCAGCAGCTTCATCGCATCCTTCCACCAGGCGACCCGTGTCGAGACGGCCGCCACCGGCCTTCTTCCCCTGGACTGGCTGCGCGACCTCGGCGCGGGCGAGTTGCCAGACGGCGTGCCCGGAGGGGCCGCGGGGATTCGCCGTCGGGCACGAGCCACCTCGCCCTGGACTCTCCTGGGGCCGCTCCTCCTCGCGTTGCTGGGCCCCGGCTGCGCCAGCGACCGACCCGTGAGCCGCGGCGATGAAGGAGGAGGGGAAGAGGGTGAGGGCGAGGGCGAGGGCGAGCGGAGCGGCGAGGTGGTCGTCGACGACCAGCGGGTCAAGCTCTACGCCGGCAAGTCCGAGGACGCCCTCTTTCTGACCTACATCGCTCACCTGTTCGGTGGAAAGGTGGACGGCGCGCGCTTCGACTTCGCCTGCTGCGACGTCACCAATCAGGGGACCGAGGAGGTCCGCGTGCGGGTCGCGGCCGTCCTCGTCGGCTACTCGACCGAGACCACGGTGACGGAGAGCGTCGCCGCGGGGCGCTCGGTGACGATCTGCGTCAATCCCGTCTTCGACCGGCGGGCGCTGGCCGACCTGGATGGCCCGGTCAACTCGCAGGTCCGTTTGACCGTCGAGGACCTCGACCGGGTGCGCGTCGTGGACGAGTGGAGCCGCGCGGCCACGGTGCTGCCCCTGGACTCGATCCTCATCGACCCGCCCGCCACGCTTCAGCTCGCAGCCGCGCTGGTCACGCCCCATGCCCCCCGGGTCGAGGACGCGCTCGACGAGGTGGCCGAACTGAGCGAGTTCGGGACGTTCGGCATGGGCGGATACCGGGGCGCCGGGCAGCCGGTCACCCGTGCCGGCCTGGCCATCGATGCGGGGCGGTACCTCTACGAGACGCTGGTCCTGGAGGCCGGAGAGGAGCTCCGGGTCGAGCTGGTGAGCGTCAGCGGCGGCACCGCTGCCGACATCGATCTGTACGTGGTCGATCCGGCGAACCTCGCGAAGCTGCAGGCCGGGGAGCAGTTCCACGTGCTGGCGATCCAGGAGAACGCCCAGACGGGAGCGACCTTCCGCTTCCTCCCGGGCAGCGGGGGATCCTTCTCTCTGGTCCTGGGGAACTCCAGCGACGACTGGGTCTCGCGTAGCGTGACCTATCGACGCACCCGCGGCCGCATCGAGGTCGCCTATGACTACCTGGCAGCGATCTACTCCTACCTGCAGGGCCAGGGGCAGAACTACATCAACATCCCCGGGGACGCCTGGAACGAGGGCTTGCAGCGGGTCCGCCTCCCCGACGACATGCTGCGGGGCGGTGGCGGCAACTGCATCGACGGCTCCCTGCTCTTCGCCTCCTTCCTCGAGCTGGCTGGCGTCGACCCGGTGATCCTCATCGTTCCCGGCCACGCCTTCGTCGGCGTGAAATCCGCAGCGGGCTCGGGAGTCGTCTGGCCCATCGAGACCACCATGATGGGCAGCGGGACCCCGGCGCTGGAAGCCTTCACCACGGGCGTCACCGAGATGGTCGAGGCCGCGAACGAGGGGACCTTGCAGCTCCTCGATATCGCGGCGGCCCGGAATGCCGGCCTCTCGCCGATCCCGTAGCTCCCCCCGCCGGACCTCCTTCCCCGGCGAGGCGGGCGCGAGCCACGAAGGGCAGCAGCAGGCGGCGATGCCGGTGTCGTCTCCGCAAGGTTCGTCCGGGCGCTTTTTTTCCACCTGGAGCGGGAGAAGTGGCATCCTGAAGGCTGTCGAGAACGGATCGGCCGGGGCGGACGCACCCTGCGCTGCGGCATTGGCCGCTGCCGCGGAGCGCCTTGCGCAACAGACTCCCTCGTCCACCATGGCGGAGCGGCCGCGGGACCCCGCGGCCGGTTCCGACTGCGCGGGGAGGGCCCGGGGCCGGATCGACCGTGCCGCCTGGGCGTGGTTCGCAAGCGACCCAGTTTGTCGCAGGGGTGTGGTGGAGTCGAGCGCACGGTCCTCGAGGGGCAGGCGCCGGCAGGTGTCAGAAGCGGGGCGAGGGGGGCGTTGATCGGTGTGGTCGAGGGACTTCCTCGCCTCACCGGCGGGGTCACGGCGCACGGCCAGCAGGCCGCAGTAGCACTCGGATCGCGGAGGTGACGTTGAGCAGCTTCAGCAGCTTCGTCGAGTTCTTCCAGCAGGCGACCCGGGCCGAGGTGGCCGCCGCCGGTCTCGAGCCCCATGACTGGCAGCGCGACCTCGGCGCAGCCAGCTCCTGCAGCAACCGGCGGATCCGCATCCCCACGGGCTTCGGCAAGACCCTCGGGGTCCTCGCCGCCTGGACCTGGAACCGGGTCGCGCGGGCCGACACCGGCTGGCCGAACCGGCTGGTCTGGTGTCTGCCCATGCGCGTGCTCGTAGAGCAGACCGAGCAGGAGGTCCGGGCCTTCCTGGGGCGGCTGGGCTTGCTTTGGGACGGGCAGGGCGAGCGCGCCGGCCGCGTCGGGGTGCACCTGCTGATGGGCGGCGCGGATGCGGGCGACTGGCACCTGCACCCCGAGCACCCCGCAGTGCTGATCGGCACCCAGGACATGCTCCTCTCCCGGGCCCTGAACCGGGGCTACGGCAGCGCCCGCGCCCGCTGGCCCATGGAGTTCGGGCTGCTCAACCAGGACTGCCTCTGGGTCCTGGACGAGGTCCAGCTCATGGACGTCGGGCTGGCCACTTCGGCCCAGCTCCAGGCCTTCCGTGAGGACGACGCGGCCCGGTCCTTCCGCCCCTGCCGCACCTGGTGGATGTCCGCGACCCTGCAAGAGGACTGGCTGCAGCAGAGCCCCGACACGCAGCATCTGGTCGAGGGGCTGCAGCCGGTGGAGATCGCCCCCGCGGCTCGCCAGGGGCACCTCTGGGACGACGTCGCCAAGCCCTGCCGGCTCGAGCCCGTCAAGGACGCCAAGGCCTTGACCAAGCTCGTGGCCGAGCAGCACGCGGCCGGTGGCGCCGGCGCTGCCGGGCCGACGCTCGTCGTGGTCAACACGGTCGAGCGGGCGCGTGAGCTCGCGGCGGGGCTGCAGAGCACCAAGAGCTTGACCGGCGTGGATATCCGGCTGGTGCACAGCCGCTTCCGCCCGGCCGAGCGCGCCCGCTGGGCCAGGGACTTCCTCAACCGCCAGGCCTGCGCCCCCGGCACCAACCGGATCCTCGTCACGACCCAGGTCGTCGAGGCCGGCGTCGACGTCTCCGCGGGCGTGTTGATCACCGAGCTGGCGCCCTGGGCGAGCCTGGTACAGCGCTTCGGTCGCTGCGCCCGTTGGGGCGGGACCGCGACGGTGACCGTGGCCGATCTGGCACCCAAGGACGACAAGGCTGCCGCGCCCTATGCCAAGGCCGAGCTCGACGCGGCCCGGGAGGCCCTGGCCGGGCTGGCCGACGTCGCGCCCCGCGCCCTGGAGGCCTTCGAGGAGTCGCACCCCGAGCTCCTCCCCGCCTTGTACCCCTACGAGCCGCTGCACCTGCTGCTCCGCCATGAGCTCGACGAGCTGTTCGACACCTCGCCGGACCTCAGCGGCGCGGACATCGACGTCAGCCGTTTCATCCGCTCGGGCGACGAGCGGGACGTCACGGTCTTCTGGGAGGACGTCCCCCCGCACCAGGACCCGCCCCGGGAGCTTCGTCCCTCCCGGGCCGCGCTCTGCCCGGTGCCCTTCCTGAAGGCGCGGGACTGGCTCTGCGGGACCGAATCCGGTTCCAGCAGAGCACCCCGGCTGAAGCCGGACAAGCGCGCCTGGGTCTGGGACTGGCTGGACGGCCGCTGGCGGTGGGCCGAGCGCCGCGACCTGTACCCCGGCCAGACCGTGCTGGTCGAGGCCTCCTGCGGGGGCTACGACCCGCAGCGCGGCTGGCAGCCCGAGGGCAAGTCGCGTCACGTCGAGCCCGCAGCTCCCGTCACGCCGACGCTCGCGGAGCAAGCCGATGCCGCCCAGGACGACGAGTCCTTGAGCGCGTACCGCTGGCAGACGATCGCGGTCCATGGCCGCGAGGTGGGGGCCGAAGCCTCCCGGCTCGCCACGCAGCTTTGCGTGACGTCCGAGCTCGCGGCCCTGCTCGATCTCGCGGGCCGCTGGCACGACGTCGGCAAGGCGCACTTGGCCTTCGCCGGTTCGATCCGGTCGCTGGACCGGCCCGACCGCCCTGATCTGGCCAAGGCCCCCGCGACGGCCTGGCTGCCGCGGACGAAGCTGTACCCGATGCCCGATGGCCGTCGTCGTCGGGGCTTCCGGCACGAGCTGGCCAGCACCCTGGCGCTCTTTGCGGTGCTCCAGCGGCATGCGCCCGACCATGCCGCGCTGCTCGGCCCCTGGCGTGAGCTGCTGGCTGCGGCCGAGCTGGAGCAGCCCCCCGCGAGCACGTCGCCCCTCCCGGCCAACGAGCTGGAGCAGGAGATCCTGGCGCTGGACGCCGCGTCCTTCGACCTGCTCGCCTACCTGGTCTGCGCCCATCACGGCAAGGTCCGGCTCACCTGGCACGCCTGCCCTGCCGACCAGGAGGCAGCGGATCCCCGACCCCGCGTGAAGGGCGTGTGCGAGGGCGACGAGCTGCCGTCGCTGGCGCTGGTGACGGCTGGGCGCACCTTCGACACCCTGCCGTCCAGCCTGCTGGGCCTGTCCCTGGCCAGGGCCGGCTTGAGCCCGCACACGGGTCCGAGCTGGACCGAGCGTGCGCTCGGGTTGCTTTCCCTGCACGGGCCCTTCGGGCTGGCCTGGCTCGAGGCCTTGCTGCGGGTGGCGGATCAGCGGGTCTCGAGCCGGGACATCCCCGATGAGCTCCTCGGTGGGGTGCCGGAGGTGCGCCGATGAACGTCCACGATCTGCGCGGCTGCGCGCCAGTCCCCCTGGCCCATTACCTCAAGGCCCTCGGGATCTTGCGGCTGGTGAGCGAACAGGCCGATCCCGGGGCCCGGGGCTGGTGGGAGGGCGAGCACTTCCGGCTGGCCACCGTCCTGGACCGGCCGGCGCTGGAGCGGTTCTTCCTGGAGCAGTACCGGCCGACGCCAATCCTGGATCCTTGGAACAAGGATTCTGGCTTCTTCAAGCCCGGAGACCCAGGTCTGACTCCTGTAGCGCAATCGACGGCAGAGCGATTTCGCTCACTCCGGGAAGGGATCGCGGCAAGTCGGTCCCTGCTCGATCGGCTCACCATGGCGGACGAGGCGGTGCGGCGGATCAAGGCTGAGACCAAGGTCAGGGGGCTGTCCGCGGCCGAGAAGACCCGGCTGAAGGACTCCGTCGAGTACAAGAAGCGTCTGGCCGACGCCAACCGCACCTTCACCAGCCTCAAATCCGGCGTGATCCCGCGCTTCCGCCGCTCCTGGCGAGGCCAGTCCCGGGAGTGGCTGGACGCCGCGATGGTTCTCGACGAGCACGGCCAAACGAAGTTCCCTGCCCTGCTTGGCACGGGTGGCAACGATGGCCGGCTGGACTTCCCGAACAACCTGCTCAAGCGGCTGGGCGACACCTTCGACCTGCAAGCCGCCGATGGTGCCCCCCGGGGCGCGGCCGCCGACTGGCTCCGCGGCGCGCTCTGGGCCGAGCCGATCAGAGGCTGCCAGACCGGCAGCGCGGTCGGCCAGTTCAGTCCCGGCGCGGCGGGCGGCGCCAACAGCAGCAACGGCACCAGCGGCGACAGCCTGCTCAATCCCTTCGACTACATCCTGATGCTCGAGGGGACCATCCCCTTCACGGCCCACGCCACCAGGCGCCTCGGGAGCACGGACTCGGCGCGGGTCGCGGCCCCCTTCGTGGTCGGCGCCAGAGCGGCCGGCTATGCCTCGTCGTCCGAGCAAGACGAGGGCGGCCGGAGGGAGGAGCAGTGGATGCCGCTGTGGACCTCCCCGCTGACCCTGCGCGAGCTCCGGCAGTTTTTGTCGGAGGGGCGCGCCCAGCTCGGACGCAAGTCGGCCGGCGAGCCGCTCGACCTCGCACGGGCGGTGGCCCGGCTCGGGACGGCCCGCGGGATCGTCGCGTTCGAGCGGTTCGGCTACATCGAACGCAACGGGCAAGCCAACCTGGCCGTTGCCCTCGGCCGTTTCCGGGTGCCCGAGCAGAGCGCCCCGGAGCTCGCCTGCCTCGACGACCTCGACGTCTGGTTGCGGCGCCTGCGGCGTGAGGCCCGCGCGAAGACGGCCCCGGCCCGGCTCCGGCTGGTGGAGCGCCGGTTGGCCGATGCGCTCTTCGCGCTGGTGCAGCACCCGGCCGAGCCCGGGCGCTGGCAGACCGTGCTGCTGGCCCTGGCCGACGTCGAGGGAGTCCAGGTGACCGGCAGCGGCTACGGTGCCGGGCCGGTGCCCCGGCTACGCCCCGAGTGGGTCTCGGCCGCGAACGACGACTCGGCCGGGCTGCGGCTGGCCCTTGCCTGCGCCCTGCAGTACGGCCTGCCCAGGGGGGCGAAGAAGCGCCCGGACCCCGTGCGCCGGCACTGGCTCCCGCTGCAGCAAGGGCGCTTCGCCACCACGGGGACGGGCGGGCAGACCCGGCTGGAGCGGCGCGCGGAGTGCGTGCTGCTGGGGCGCAGCGGTCTGCAGGATGCGTGCGCGCTCGTCCTGCGCCGGCAGATCGAGGCCGCGCAGCAGGGCGACCGGCACCTGCCGCTGGTCGCGGCCCGCGGGGCCGCCGCGCACCCCTCGGACCTGGCCGCGCTGGTGGCCGGCGAGGTCGACCTGGATCGGACCCTGGCGCTCGCCCGGGCGCTCATGGCGCTGGACGCGGCGCGCTGGGCCACCTGCCCGCGGCCCCTCGCCCGCCCGCGGGCGCGCCGCGTGCCCGACGACGCCTGGCTGACGCTCCGCCTGGCGTCGTTGCCCTGGGCCTTGCCCGATGGCCGTGACCCCGGCGGTGACCCGGCGATCCTGCGCCGGCTCGTGGCCGGGGATGCGACCGCGGCCGTGGAGCTGTCCCTGCGCCGCCTGGCCGGGGCCGGCATCCACGCCACCGTCCGCACCGCGGCCGCCTCGTCCGAGACCGCCACTCGCTGGGCCGCGGCCCTGGCCTTTCCCATCCATCGTGACACGGCGGTGGCCTTCCTCCACCGCCTCGATCCGCACCAGGAGGCTTCCCGATGAGCATCGATCTCACCGCCCTCGGCTCCGTCAACCGGCTGCTCTTCGCCATCCCCCTGCAGCCCCTGCAGGGGACCCGCTTCCAGCCCACCGGCTTCCCCGGTCTGGGCGCGGCCACCTTCCAGTCCCCGACCGGCGCGTGTCTGCTAGTCGAGAGCGCGCAGAGCATGGCCAACCGGCTCGAGCTCACGGTCTGGGACGAGCGGGCGCAAGACGTGAAGCCGGAGCTGCAGGGCCTCTCCCACGTCCGGGTGACCCGCAAGGGCGAGTTCCTCACCGACACGATCCTCGAGTCCCACCGCCTCAACAGCCCCTACTTGCTGATGGCCTCCGGCAAGGAGTTCATGGCGAGGCTCAAGAGCGAGCTCGGTGTGATGGAGACCGGGCCCATCGATCGCCGGAAGCTCGCACACGTGCTGCTGAAGTACGACATCGGCTCCCTGCTCCATGGCGTCTTCCTCGCCAAGCCAGAGCTCGCCGGCGGCCGGCTGCGGGTCGCCCGGGCCCTGACCGCGTTCATCGAGGCCGACGGGGTGCGCGTCGCGCCGTCCGGTGGCGTCAAGAACGACCACGTCAACCCGTCCGGCGACACCAAGGCTGGCTTCGGCAACGTCCCCTTCGCGCGGGACGAGTTCACCGCCGAGCGGATCACCCTCTACGCGAACCTCGACCTGGCCCAGCTCCGCGGCTACGGGCTCGACGACGAGGTCACGCGGCTGCTCGTCCTGCTGGCCCTGTATAAGCTGCGGGCCCTGGTGGACGGCGGCTTGCGCCTGCGAACCGCCTGTGACCTGATCGTGACCCCGGAGGCCACCTGGTCCATCCGGCCGGAGTTCGTCCTCCCTTCGCTCGCCGAGCTGACCGCTGCGGTGCAGTCGGCGATCATCGAGTGCGCCGGGCAGATGGCCGAGACCACGACGGTCTTCGATGACGACCTGAAGACGGGCAAGGCCGAGGGTGGCGACGCGGGCGAGGCCCAGCCCTCCGACCCCGAAGGCGAAGACGAATGAGCACGCCCACCCTGCGCCTCCGCTTCCCCGGGCGCCGCTACCACGCGACGCCCTGGGGGCGCCACGTCAACGAGGGGGCGATCGAGTGGCCGCCGTCCCCCTGGCGGCTGCTGCGCGCCCTGCTCGCCACCGGCTACGCGACCCTCGGCTGGCCAAGCAGCGAGGCTCCCCCCGAGGCTCGGGCCCTGATCGCCGCGCTGGCCAGCGTGCTCCCTCGCTACCGCCTGCCGCCCGCGGCGGGTGCGCACACCCGGCACTACATGCCCCTGGGAGTCCTCGACAAGGGCCGCGAGAAGACCACCCTGGTCTTCGACACCTGGGCCCAGATCGACGACGGGGAGCTGCTGGTCCAGTGGGACGTCGACCTCCCGCCGGAGCAGACCGCCTTGCTCGCCCGGCTCGCCGGCCACCTCAACTACCTCGGCCGCTCGGAGAGCTGGGTGGAGGCGCGGCTGGCCGGCCCCGACGAGGTCCCGCCCGAGTTCGACTGCACCCCCGTCGCCGGGCGGCTGATCCCCGGGCCTGGCTGGGAGCAGGTCTCGCTGCTGGCGCCGGCCTCGGCCGAGGAGTACTCCCTCTGGCGGGAGGAGGCCGTCGCGACGGCCCTGGCGGCCCTCCCCCCGTTGCCTCCGGGCCCCAAGCCCGGCAAGAAGCCGACCAAGGCCTACATGGTTGCGCAGGCCAGGCGTGACGAGGTCGCCGGCCAGTTCCCCGTCGACCTCCACGCGGCGCTCCAGATCACCACCCACCTGCTGCAGCAGCAAGGCTGGAGCCTGCCCCCCGGGAGCCGCCAGGTGGTCTACCTGCGGCCGGCCGACGCGCTGGAGGCCGGTGCTCCCCGCGCCCGGCGGGCACACTCTGCTGCCGCGCCGGTGGAGGCGATGCTGCTCAGCTTGACCACGGCGAGCCGCAACGACCACGCCCTGCCCCCGGTCACGCGCACCCTCCCCCAGGGGGAGCGGCTCCACCGGGCTCTCGTCGCGCTGGCGGATCGCCGCTTCGGCACCGTGCTGCCGGTGCTCAGCGGTTGCGACGCGGCCGGGCGTCCGCTCGCCAGTGGCCATCAACATGCCCACGTCCTGCCCATGGACCTGGACGGCGACGGGCACCTCGAGCACTTCCTGATCTGGGCCCCGCAGCAGCTCGAGGCCACGGCCCAGGCGGTGGTCCGGGCCCTGCGGCAGACCTACGCCAAGGGCGGCCTCGGGGAGCTGCAGCTCGCGCTCACCGCGGCAGGCTCCCTCGCGGACCTGCGAGGCCTGGCGCTCCCCTGGAGCCAGGGCGTGGAGCGGCTCCTCGGACCGACGGCTGGTGCGACGCGCTGGATCACCGCCACTCCCTTCGTCCCTCCCCGCTTCCTCAAGCCGCGGGGCCGCAACTCCCTGGCCGGCCAGGTCGCGGCCGAGCTGGCTGCGCGTGGTCTGCCCGAGGCCTGCGAGGTGCAGCCGCTCGATCCCGGTGATCCCCGCTGGTCCCGGCTGCGCCACTTCGTGCGGACCCGGCAGGGGGGACCCCAGCCGCCCGTGGACTGTGGCTTCCCGTTGTTGCTGCACTTCGAACGCCCCGTCGTCGGTCCCCTCTGCCTCGGGTATGGCAGCCACCTCGGCCTGGGGCGGTTCTGCGCCCTCGGCGACGACGAGCAGGTCGTGCCGGTCGTGCCGGAGCTAGGCGCGGCGACCTGAGCCGCGCGTCGACACTCCCTCTCCCTCGCCTCCAGGCCGCTCGTCGAGCTCCGGGGCCTGGCCACCCTGCCCCGACCAGCCCCCACCCGCCGGCCTTCGGTCGCCATGCGACCCAGTCTGTCGCACCCCGGTAGTACGCTCGATCGTCCGTCCCGTCCGGTCGAGCTGTCAGCTCTGGCTCGGCCGCGGCGTTTCCTTGCTGAAGCGGCGCCGTTCCATCCCGGCGCCTGGAGGGCTCGACCGTGGAGCAGACCCCCCTCACCACGCCGTCCGCCGTGCCCGAGCTGGTCCCCGCACGGATGCTCAGCGAGTACGCCTACTGTCCCCGCGTGGGCTACCTGATGTGGGTCGACGGCGAGTGGGCCGACAGCCACGACACCGAGGATGGTCGCCGCGCGCACCGGCGGGTCGATCGGGAGGGCGGCCCGGGGCTGCCCGACGCCGGGGCCGATGCCAGGGACGACGAGGCCGAGGGCCAGGTGCCCCTCCCCACGATCCACGCCCGCTCCGTCTGGGTCTCGGGGGAGCGGGTGGGGATCACGGCCCGCTGCGACCTGGTCGAGGCCGAGGGGCTCCAGGTGACCCCGGTGGACTACAAGCGGGGCGAGAAGCCCGAGCTGGGGCCCTGGGAGCCGGAGCGCGTCCAGCTCTGCGCGCAGGGGCTGGTCCTCGAGGAGGCCGGGTACCAGTGTGACCATGGCGTGCTGTACTACGTCGCGTCCAAGGCCCGGGTCGACGTGCGGTTCGATGCGGCCCTCCGGGAGCGCACCCTGGCCCTGCTCGCGGAGTTCCGGCGCGTGGCGGCCCAGCCCACGCCGCCGCCGCCCCTGGCCGACAGCCCCAAGTGCCCGCGCTGCTCTCTGGTGGGCATCTGCCTCCCCGACGAGCTCGGCTGGCTCACCCACCAGGCCGCGGACGAGGGGCCGGGCACCAGTCTGCCCGGCGCGGCGGGTCCGGGGGCCGGCGATCCCGGGGCGCAGGGCCCGGGGACGGTCGGCCTTGCGGGTTCGCCGGAGGCTGGCCCGGACTTTCCGGATATCCGGGACGACGAGCTCCAGGAGGCCGCGGCCGTGGCCGGGGACGCTGCGGGGGAGGGGAGCTGGGCCTCGTTCGCCGCGGAGGTCGCGCCGCCGGAGCGTGCGGAGCCGGACCGGGTGCGGCGCCTGCTGCCAGCCCGGGACGATGCGCTCCCGCTGTACGTCCAGGACCAGGGTGCCCGGGTGGGCAAGACGGGTGAGTGCCTGAAGGTCGAGCTCAAGGGGGCGCCGCTCCGGGAGGTGCGCCTGCTCGAGACGTCGCAGGTGAGCCTCTTCGGCGGCGTGCAGATCACCACCCAGGCCGTCCATGAGCTGCTCGGGCGGGGTATCCCCTTGTGCTTCTTCTCCCAGGGGGGCTGGTTCCATGGCTGGGCGCGCAGTGCCACCCAGAAGAACATCGAGCTGCGCCGCCGTCAGTTCGCCGTGGCCGACGACCCCGACCGCTGCCTGTCCCTGGCCCGGGGCTTCGTCGCGGCCAAGATCCGCAACTGTCGGACCCTGTTGCGCCGCAACGCCGAGGACCTCGACGACGGCGTGCTCGGCGGACTGCGGCGGGCCGCGGAGGAGGCCGAGTCCGCGCCCTCCCTGGCCAGCCTGCTGGGGATCGAGGGCAACGCGGCCCGGGTGTACTTCGGTTCGTTCGCCCGCATGCTGCGGCTCCCCGACGAGGACTCCCGGGGCGCGTTCTCGCCCGAGGGCCGCAACCGGCGGCCGCCCCGGGACCCCGTCAACGCCTTGCTCTCCTTCGGCTACGCCCTGCTGACCAAGGACTGGACCGTGACCTTGCAGACCGTGGGCTTCGACCCGCTGCTCGGTTTCTACCACCAGCCGCGCTACGGCAAGCCGGCCCTGGCGCTGGACTGCATGGAGGAGTTCCGGCCGCTCGTCGTCGACAGCGTGGTGATCACCCTGATCAACACCCGGGAGATCCGTCCGGGGGACTTCGTCCGCAGCGCGGGCGCGGTGGCGCTGAAGCCCAACGGTCGCAAGACGTTCCTGCAGGCCTACGAGCGGCGGATGGACCAGCTCGTGACGCACCCGGTCTTCGGCTACCGCATCTCGTACCGGCGGACCCTCGAGGTCCAGGCCCGGCTGCTGGCCCGGACGCTCTCCGGCGAGATCCCGGAGCTGCCGTCCTTCTGCACGAGGTGAGCCATGCGCACCTGCTATCTGGTGACCTACGACATCTGCGACCCGAAGCGGCTGGCCAAGGTCTACAAGACCATGCGGGGGTTCGGCGACCACCTGCAGGACTCGGTGTTCCGGTGCGAGCTCTCCGAGATCGAGAAGGTGAAGCTGCTGGCCGCACTCGATCCCCTGCTGCACCACCGCGAAGACCAGGTCCTGCTCGTGGACGTCGGCCCGGCCGATGGCCGGTCGCAGACCGCGTTCAGCGCGCTGGGGCTCCCCTACACGCACTCGGAGCGGCACGCCGTGGTGATCTGAGGCCGTGCGCGCGAGAGGTGGCGGGTGGGGGAGGGGCCGGTGGATGAGCGGGAAGGGGCCGGTGGATGAGCGGGAAGGGGCCGCGGGGTGAGCGGGAGGGGGTTGTGGGGTGAGTGGGAAGGGGTGGCGGGGTGAGCGGGAGGGGTCGCGGGGTGAGCGGGAAGGGTGACGGGGTGAGCGGGAGGGGGGGGCGGGGTGAGCGGGAGGGGTGACGGGGTGAGCAGGAGGGGGGTGCGGGGTGAGCGG
>JAVEVO010000301.1:0-4071 GCA_034005005.1 Myxococcota bacterium | reverse complement strand
GCTGCCTCGCCGTCGCCTACGGCTGCCTCGACATCGCCTCCGGCTGCCTCGCCCTCGCCTTCTGCTGCCTCGCACTCGCCTTGGGCTGGCTCGCGGTCGCGTTCGGCTGGCTCGCCCTCGCCTTCGGCTGCCTCGCCCTCGCCTTCGGCTGCCTCGCCCTCGCCTTCGGTCCCTTCGTCCTCGCCCTCGGCCCCTTCGCCCTCGCCTTCGGTCCCTTCGTCCTCGCCCTCGGCCACTTCGCCCTCGCCCTCGGTCCCTTCGCCCTCTCCTTCGGTCCTTTCGTCCTCCCCCTCCGCTGCTGGCTCGCTGGCCGTACTGCAGCCCGTGATCCCGAGCAGCAGCCCGAGGCCCAGCGTGATCAGCCCGTGGTGCATGGTGGCGGCTCCTCTCCCCCCTCCACCCGTCGGCGCAGCTCCGCGACCGTCGCGGGCCCGTGCCCGGCATAGTGGTTGTTGGCGTAGACGAAGGTCACGGCCGTCCGGGCGGCCACGTCTCGCAGCAGGTGAGCCCACCGCGCCAGGCGGCTGCTCTGGTCGATGACGATCCGGTCGAAGGTCTTCGTCTGCGCCTCCACGGCCTTCCGGTCGCCGATGAGGCGGGCGTAGGAGAAGTCCGTGGTGATCAGCTCCAGCTCGGTCGCGAGGTCGGCCGGGTGCGGCATGTACAGGAGATCCACCAGGACGAAGGCCGTGCGCTTCGCGCGCAGCAGCCCGAGCAGCTCCCCGGTGACCCAGGCCTTGTTGCGGATCTCCACGGCGTACCGGAACTGCCCCGGCAGCCGGCCCAAAAAGCCCTCCAGCCGCTCCAGGAACGGTCCAGCAGCGGAGAACGTCGCCCGGTTGAAGTACGGGAACTGGAGCACCAGGGGCCCACACTTGGGGCCGAGGAAGGCCATCGCGGCCAGGAAGCGCTCGACCTCGGCCGCGGTGTGCTCCGGGAGCAGCAGCCGTGCGGGATCGGGCTGTTCGCGGGCGCCGCCGTGGACGATCGCGCGGGGAAACTTGGCCGACAGCACGAAGCCGTCGGGAGTGCGCTCCCGCCAGCCCATGACCATGGCCGGTGACGGCGCCCGGTAGTAGGTGCTGTCGGCCTCCACCGTGTCGAAGCGGGACGCGTAGCTGGCCAGGTACTGGGCCGGCTTCAGCCCGGCGGGGTAGAAGATCCCCTCCCAGCTCTTCTCCGACCAGCTCGATGTGCCGTAGCGCAGGGTCCCCATGGGGTGATCCTGCCTCCGGGGGCCGGGGAAGGCAAGGTGCGCCGCCTCGTCGGTCGTGCCCGCGGGCCAGCGTCGGGATGCCGCGCGGCCAAACCGATCCGGAGCGGTGGACGAGTGGCGGCGGGCCGGCGGGGGAGATGGCGTCGGCCACGCGGCGCAGTCACCCCGGAGAGCTCACGCGGTCACCAGGCGGCCCGGCCTCATGGCAGGAGTGCGGAGCCGTGCGCCAGTCCGGGGACATTGCCGAGGCCTGCACGGACCTGGACGTCGGGGAGGGTTCAGGACTATGCTGCGGCGGACGCAGAGGAGCGCATGACGTGCAGAGACGACAGTGCCCGGGTGCCGCCGCCAGCCTTCCCGACCTCGACCACCGACCCCGGATCAGCAGTCTGCCGACGTTCCTCGCCCTTGCCGGCCTCGTCCTGCTGCCATCGCTGCCGGCCACCAGCCTCGCGGCGCCCCCTCCGGGAGCGGCCGCGGGCGCCGAGACCACGCCCGTCCTGTTCGTGCCCTTCATCGTCAGCCGGCCCTTCGCGTCGCAGGAGGTGCTGCTGCGAGAGATGCTCAGCACCCGGATGATCGCCACCGGTCGTTACTCCGAGTCGGTTTCCGCGGGGCACGAGAAGGCGGTCCAGCAGTGCGTCCGGGCGGTGAACAGGGATGTCAACGCCGAGACCTGCTGGATCCGGCTCGGCCAGGGGCAGGGCGCCCGGATGATGGTCGACGGCCGGATCAGCGGCGACGCGCAGAGCTGCTCGGTGGTACTGCGGCTGACCGCGCTGGAATCGCGCCTGTCCGTCCGCAAGCACGCCTCCGTGCTCGAGCCGTGCGGTGGCAAGGCGCTCGTCGCCGAGATGGATCGGGCAGCCATGGTCCTCGCGGGCCAGTCGCTCGATCCGGCTGCCGTCGCCGGAGTGGCCTTGGGATCGCCATCCCCGCTGGCCGGTCCGCTCTCGCCGGCCGCGACGGCTGGTGGTGGGCTCGCGGTCGACCAGTTCCTCATGGCCACCGAGCTCACGGAGGCACGCAAGGGCTATCGGGGCTCGATCGCGGCGGCGATCACGGGTTACGTGCTGGCCGCCGTGGCCTTCGGTGTGGCCGCGGCGTATGACGAGCCCGCGATCCGCTACGGCATGCTGGCCGGTGGCGGCACCGGCCTGCTGTTCGGCATCGGCGGCACGGTGGCGGCCGTCTGGAACAACGGCAAGGTCGAGCAACTGGAGCACCAGCTCGGGCTCCAGCCGGGGACCTCCCCGCCCGCGGCGGGTTCCCCGCAAGCGCGGTTCGATCCCCCCCCGCTCGCTGTCGGTCTGTCTGCCGCGACGGTCTTCGGCCTGCGCTGGGTGTTCTGAGACCGGGCCTGCCCGGACCTGCTGCACGACGCGACGGCCGTCCCTTTTTGTTGCGGTGCTTTCGCTCGTCCTTCTCGCTCGCTCGTGGTATCTTGGTACCGACTCACCCCAAGAGGTGCGCGACCCGCACCAGCCCGCGACCGCACCCGTGGCGGACACCTCCTGCCCACCGGGCGATCCACGACTCCTCGTTCCTGTCGGCCGAGGCGCGCAAGCTACTCTCGGCCTGCTTCTCGGGGGCGTCCGTTCACATCGCCGTCGAACTGCCTCCGCCAGCGCTGCCGCCCGCGGCTCCTCGCCCTGGACGCCGCGGCCCTCACGCTGAGGTCCGCGGCTCCTGTCGGTGCGGCTCCTTGACCCCGCGCCCCCGATCCCCTAGGCTTTGCTCATGAATCCGGCAGTTCCGCAGCCCCCGTCACTCTCCTCGCTCCCCGGCGAGCTCCTCGACCGTCTCCGGCGGATCAGCGAGAGTCTGGCGCTGGCCCTCGACGTGCGGCTGGTGATCCTCTTCGGCTCTGCCGCCCGCGGGACGCAAGACCCGGGCAGCGACCTCGATCTGCTCGTGATCGCCGAGACCGGCCTGCCCCCAGCCGAGCGCATCCGCACTGCCCGTCGGGCGCTCGCCCGGGAGCGCGGCGCCCTGGACCTCCTCGTGTTCACGCCGGCCGAGTTCGAGCAGCTCCGGAGCTGGCCGTCGAGTGTGGTCGGCACCGCGCTGGCCGAGGGGATCGTGGTCCATGAAGCCGCTTGAGGATCCGGAGGCCGCGGCCTGGGGAGCCAAGGCCGACCACGATCTGCGAGCCGCGACCATCCTCTTTGCAAGTGGCGAGCCGCTCTACGACGTGATCTGCTTCCACTGCCAGCAGGTGGCCGAGAAGAGCCTGAAGATGCTGCTGGTCGCCGCTGACCAGCAGCCGCCGCGCACTCACGACCTCGTCGAGCTCGTGGCGCTGGCCGCGGTGCACGCGCCGGGCGTCCTCGCGCTCGAGCCCGAGGCGCTCGAGCTGCTACCGTACTCCGTGCTCCCCCGTTATCCGAGCTTCCTGGGAGAGAGCGGCCGGCCCGACGCCCAGCGCGCCCTGGACGCCGCGCACCGCTTCCGGGAGCAGACCCTGGCGCTCCTGCGCCCCGGTGCTCCCGCGGCGCCGGGCTGACAACGAGCCGAGCCGCCGGGCAGCAGCCCGGGAGGGTCCGGCCGGTCGGGCGGGTGTCCGCCATGGTGGGGCGCCTGCCGCCGGACGATCTCGCCAGTGCCGGCGCGGGGCTGCCCTGGGGTGGAGGACCCGCTGGAGGCCGGAAACCTAGCGGCCGCGGCGCAGGTTTGGAATGGGGTAGGATGGAACGAAAAGGGCCCGAGACCTGTCAGCCGCGGGCCCTTGATCCCGGACTATTCATCCTCCCCCCCGGCGGCCATCTAATCCATCAGACTGCTGGACATTCTCCGGGCTAACTACTGAACAAATAGTCGCAAATTTGAATAGAATCAGGTTTGAAAGGTAGTTT
>JAVEVO010000125.1:0-19738 GCA_034005005.1 Myxococcota bacterium | reverse complement strand
TTCGCCCGCGCCCTCGCCCTCGCCTTCGCCCTCTCCTTCGCCCTCCCCTTCGCCCTCGCCCTCCCCTTCGCCCTCGCCCTCGCCCTCGCCCTCGCCCTCGCCCTCGCCCTCGCCCTCGCCCTCCCCTTCGCCCTCCCCCGCGCCCTCGCCCTCGCCCTCGCCCTCACCAGGACGAAAGTCCTCCGGCGTCTCGGGGCGGGCGCAACCGGCGAGGACCGCCGCGAGCAGCAGCGCGAGGAACAGACACCGGGAACTGCAGTTTTTTTCTACCAAGACGCGCAACGCTCTCCTCCGGTCCGCGGACGGCTCAGAAGCGCAGGGTGGCATCGAGCTGCGCTCCGGTGAACGAGGGGTATTCCCGACAGATGCTCGCGACGCACTTCTTGCCCCCCCGCAGGGAGCCCGCGAGGGCCTGGAGCACGATCCAGTCCGTGGGCTGCCAGCTCACGGTGCCCGCGGGGAAGACCGTCCGCACCTGCTCGTACGCAGCCCGCGGGTCCTGCTCCGCAGGCGGCTCCTCGCGCTCCAGGGCGGCCAGCCGGGGGTTGCGGGCCTCGGTCAGCTTGTCGTCGAAGCCGAGCAGCAAGGCGACGGCCAGCCGCGGCGCCCAGGAGTAGGTCAGGGTCAGCTCGCCCTGGTCGTAGTCGTGGGAGTCGAGGACCCGGGAGCCGTCCTCGAGGTAGTCGGGGAACTCATCGTGCCAGGCGAGCAGGCTCGCCCCGAGGGAGAGGGCGTGGGGCCCCCGGACGGGCACCACCAGCTTCCCCTCGACGTGGAGCAGCCGGGACAGGTTGTCGGCGGTCCCGGTCGTGAGCCCCTGCTGCCGACGCCAGCCGCCGGTGAGCAGCAGCTCGACTCCCCGGGGGAGCCCCTGCTCCACTCCGCCGTACAGGTGCCAGATCTCGGTCGCGCTGGCCGCCAGCCCGTCCTCGAAGCGGGCGACGCTGAGCTGCAGGGCGGAGCGGAGCCGGGAGAGCGGCAGCCCGAGCCGCGCCCGCCCGCCCGCGACGTCGACGTTGTCGAAGGAGATGCTGGTCAGGGGCTCGAGGCTCGGCGGCTCGTGGTACAGGAACTTGCGCCCGGCCACGAAGTGACGGCGGTCGTCGGGGAGCAGGGTCCCGAACTCGAAGCGGTCGTACTGCTTGCCCTCGAGGAGCACCTCGACGGGCCCGAGGACGACGCTGGCCGCACCGTACAGCCCATGGCCGGCGCTCTCGCCAGCCGTCTCGGGGTCGAGCCAGACCGCCTCGCCGTAGAGGTCACCGAGCCTCCAGGGCAGACGGAGCAGCTCCAGGGAGAACCCCCTGGCGAAAGTACCATCGGTCTCTCCCCAGCGTCGCAGGACCGCCTGCTGCAGCCCGAGGGTGCCGACCCCGGGCCAGCGGAGCTCGACGCGACCAGCGACGAGCGCGTCGGCCGGGTCGATGCGGAAGGGATCGCAGTCGAAGCCCTCCCCGGAGTAGGTCGGCGTGCAGGAGGCGAAGCGCAGCCGCTCGCTGAAGGGGTCGAGGTTGGTGGCGTTGGTCCAACCCGAGACGAACAGGGCCCGGACGTACGGGGTGGTGACGTCGACCCGCGCCCCCCGCAGGGAGGTGTCCAGCCCCAGCTCGTCGTTGCGGCGGAGGCTGAGCAGCAACCCCCGTCCGAAGGTCACATAAGCATCCCCGACAGTGGCCGAAAGTTCTGGGCTGGAGTACGTGTAGGCCAGCTTCTCGAAGGTCAGCTCGTCGGCGTAGTCGGCCGACCCGTGCAGCAGGATCGTCTCGCCCGCGGGGGGGGCGAAGAACCGCACCGTGTCGAGGCGCACGTAGAGGCCATGGCGTCCCCAGCGCCCCTGCAGGTCGTACAGCAGGTGCAGGTCCCCGTACTCGTCATCGTCCTCCCGGGCGTTCTGGTTGTCCCCGTGGAGGTGGAAGTGCAGCCCGAGGGTGCTGTCGAGGCTCGCCGGCTCCCCGCCCCACGGCCCCAGGGAGAGGGCCCGGGCGGTCCCGCCGCCGCCGAGCAGCAGGATCCCCGGCAGCAGCAGCCAGAGCAGGTGACGCCCGCCGCGGGCAGCCGTGACCACCTACGGTCCGGGAGGGCTGGCGGCAGGCTGCGGGAGCAGGCGATCCAGCTCCGCCGCGAGCTGCGCCTCCTCGCCGGGGAGGTAGCCCTGGTGGGTGCGGATCACCTGCCGCTGGCGGTCGATCAGGACCCAGTAGGGCAGGATCATCTTCGGGTTGAAGGCGTCGATGACCCGGCGCTCGGGATCGAGCGGCACCTGCAGGCGGAGGCCACGCCGGCGCACGAAGGAGCGCACGTCCGCGAGGGTCGCCGGACCGTCGACGGCCACGGCGAGCACGCGCAGCCCCCGCGGTCCGAGCTCCTGCTGCAGGCGATCGAGGTGGGGCAGCTCGAGCTTACAGGGTTCGCACCAGGTGGACCAGAAGTCGAGGAGCACGAGCTGCCCGTCCCCCGCGAGCAGCTCCGCGAGGCGGACCCGCTCCCCGGTGATCGTCTCGAGCTCGAAATCGGCGGCCACGGGCCCCTGCTCGGCCACGGGGGCGAGGACCGTGGCGGGCGTCGCGGCCAGCGGGCTCGTCGGCGCCGAGGGGGCCGACGTCGCGGCGCAGCCCGACAGCAGGATCGCCGCGAGGCCGAGCAGGCCGCCGCGCCGGCTCACTGGAGCAGGTCCGCCACGGTCGCGGCGATGCCAGCGGCGTCGAAGCCCGTCGCGGAGTAGACGATCTCCATGGTCTCGCCATCGAGGACCAGGTTCAGGGGAGTGGCGCTCTTGTCGAAGTACAGGCCCATGTCGAAGAAGGCATCGGCCAGCACGGGGTGGGTCAGATCGAACTGGTCGCGCCAGGCACGCGCATCCCCCTCGTTCGCCGGCCCGCCCTGCGAGTCCTCGAAGATCACGGTGATCGCCAGCAGGCCGTTGTCCTCGTGGCGCTCGAACATCTCTTGCACCTTTTCGGCCTCGAGGCGGCACGCCGAGCACCAGAGCGCCGAGACGTTGATGAAGATCGCCTTGTGGCATTCCTTCCAGTATGCGGAGAAGCAGCGCAAAACGTGCTCCGTGTCGAAGAAGCAGTGGTTGCGGATGGTGTTGCCGACCGCGGTCCCGTAGGGTGCGGGCGGGTACTCCTCGTCTCCCGCGCAGGCCGGGAGCGCGCCCTCGCCCTCACCCTCGCCTTCGCCCTCCCCTTCTCCCTCGCCCTCGCCCTCCGCGCCCTCGCCCTCGCCCTCGCCCTCCGCGCCCTCGCCCTCCGCGCCCTCGCCCTCCGCGCCCTCGCCCTCCGCGCCCTCGCCCTCCGCGCCCTCGCCCTCCGCGCCCTCGCCCTCCGCGCCCTCGCCCTCCGCGCCCTCGCCCTCCCCCTCCGCACCCTCCCCCTCGCCGTAGGAGTCGCGTTCGTCGCCGCAGCCAGCGCCGAGGGTCAGAGCCAAGAGCCCGGCTCCCAGGGAGAGCACGAGACCGTCCAGGGGAGATCGCCTCATCCTGCATACTCCATGCGGATCCGCAAAGCCTACCACTCCACTGTATATGCAACCGCGACTCCGGTGGCAAGGGCAGGCGCGGCGGTCGCCCGGGGGAACGCCCGGAGCATGCTCGCCGGGGGACTTGCCGGCCTGCCCCTGGCGTGCTTTGATCCGGCGGAGCGGTCGGAGGGTCCGGCCGGCGGCGGGGAAGATCGATGGGACAGCTCAGGACCGTCGCCTGCGGCGAGACCAACGTCGGCCGGGTGCGCGACCACAACGAGGACTGCTTCGTCGCCGACGCCGACCTCGGCCTGTTCCTCGTCGCGGACGGCGTCGGCGGGGGCAACGCCGGCGAGATCGCCGCCTCCCTGCTCACCGAGTACGTCTATGACGAGATCGCGGCGCTCGCCGAGGAGCTGCGCGGGCGGCAAGCCTCCGCGACCGAGCAGCAGGAGACCTACCAGCAGCGCCTGCCGCGGCTCATCGCCGACGCCAGCGAGCGGATCTACCGCAAGGCCCAGGAGGAGCCCGACTACCGGGGCATGGCGACGACCCTCGTCCTCCTCAAGCTGGTGGGCGACCGGGCGATCATCGCCCACGTCGGCGACAGCCGCCTGTACCTGCTGCGCAAGGAGAAGCTGCACCAGGTCACCGAGGACCACAGCCTCGCCCGGGAGATGGTCGCCAAGGGGCTGCTCGCCGCGAGCGAGATCCCCCGTTTTCGCTACAAGAACGTGATCTTGCGCTCCGTCGGGCTCCAGCCGACGGTCCTGGCCGACGTCGTCCCCCTCGAGCTGCTCCCCGGGGACGTGCTGCTGCTCTGCTCCGACGGGCTCTCCGACCCCGTGCCCGAGGACCGGCTGCAGACCCTGCTGGGCGCAGGCCCCCCGCAGGAGACGGTGCCGCGCCTGGTGGCCGCCGCCCTCGACGCCGGGGGCCCGGACAACGTCACCGCGATCGCGGTGCAGGTGCTGGGCACCCCCCCACCCTCGCAGGTCATGGCGACGGAGCAGCGGGCCTCCTTCCTGTCGCACCTCTTCCTCTTCGAGGAGCTGTCCTTCCCGGAGCTCCTCCGGGTGATGCAGTGCGTCCACGAGCAGCGCGCCGCCAAGGGTCAGCGGCTCCTCGAGCTGGGACAGGAGGGCGACCAGCTCTACCTGATCGTCTCGGGCGCGGTGGAGGTCTCGCAGGAGGGGGTGCTGTTGACCCGGATCGGCCCGGGCGGGCACTTCGGCGATCTCTCCCTGGTGACCGCCGGGGAGCGCAGCGCCGACGTGGTCGCGGTCGAAGACTCCGTGCTGCTGTGCATCCCGCGCCGGGAGTTCTACGAGCTGCTGCGCACCGACCACACCCTGGCCACGAAGCTGCTCTGGCGCTTCCTGCAGAATATGGCCTTGCGAGTCCGAGACCTGTCGGGGCAAGTTACCCGGTTGATCCGGGAGCGTGACGGCGGCCGGAAGAGCAGTTGACCAGGACCGCGAGCGGCGACCGCGCGCCGATGTACGAGGAGAAGACATGGGCAAGCGACGGGAGGACGACGAGTTCGAGGACGGCGACGACGGCGAGGACGAGGGGCTGAGCTGGCGCGAGCGGGACTACCTGCACGACCACCCCGAAGAGAAGGACCAGGTGCTCGGCGACAAGGGCGGCAAGAAGGCCAAGGGGGCCGCCTCGGGCGCGACCCTCCGCTCCCAGTTGAGCCGGGCCTTCGACAGCGGCGAGATCCTCGGCAAGATCGAGGAGCGCCGGACGGGACGCAAGAGCAGCCCCCGGGATCCCGACGCGGACGAGCCCCCGGCGCGCGCGGCCCTGATCCGCAAGATCCGGGCCGCCACGGAGAGCAAGGAGCGCCACGAGGCGCTGGACGAGCTCCTGGCTGCCGGCGAGCGCCTCCCCGACGACGCGGCGTTGCTCGCCTCGCTGATCGACCACCCCCGCGAGGAGCTGGTCTGCCGGATCCTCGGACAGCTCGAGGAGCTCCTCGAGCTGCAGCCCCTCAAGCACAAGGCCTCCTTCGTGGCTCGCCTGGACAGCCTGCGCCTCACCGCCAAGAGCTCGGCGACCCTCGCCGTGGTCGAACGCATCCTCGACAAGGTCTGAGCCCCCACCCCGCACCGAGGGCTCCGCCGGCCACCACGCCGGGTGGGCTCGGGATCGCCGGACACGCCGCAGGATCACCTGCCCGCGCGGACCCGGCACGCCGACGTCGTGGTTCGATTCTGGTGTGGGTGGGCGGCGACGAGCGCCGTCGTCGCCGGGACGGCTCAGCTCGGGGGGGCCGGGGAGGGACTGCTGGTCGCGGCCTTGGTCGGCTCGGCCTTGGTCGAGGAGGCGTCGGGTTCGCTCTTGGCCGGCGCGGCCGCCTCGGCCTTGGCCGCGCTGGTCGGGCCCGGCTCCGGGTGATCTTTGTGATCCTTGCCGTTGCTCCCGTTGCTCCCCTTCTTGCCGGCGTAGTCGGTGACGTACCAGCCGGATCCCTTGAGCTGGAAGCTGGTCAAGGAGATCAGCCGATGGACCCGACTCGAACCGCAGCTCGGACAGGTGCCACCCGCCGGGGCGGTGATCCGCTGGATCAGCTCGAACTCGTGCTCACAATCGTTGCACCGGTACTCGTAGACGGGCATCCGCCACCTCCCGCGGCGCGCTCCGGGGCGCTCCCTGGGCGCTAGATAAGACCGGGGCCCGCCCCTGTCAAGCCGGCGCGGCCGTCCGCGAGAGCGCCCGGCGCATTGGCGCTTTCCCCGCCTGCACATTCATGCTAAAGGGCCCCGCCAAGGAGTCGCCCATGGTGAAGAGCCCGCCCTTGCCGCACCTCCCCGTCGTCCAGATCGAGGTCCTGGCCAACGGGATGAAGATCCACCTGGTGGAGGACCACACCAGCCCGATCTTCACGTTCCAGATCTGGTTCGCGGTCGGCTCGACCGGCGAACGACCCGGAGCCGGCGGCCGGTCGGGGACGACGGGGGTCTCCCACTTCCTCGAGCACCTGCTCTTCAAGGGGACCGAGCGCTTCCCCGACGCCTTCTCCACCGTCTACACGCGGGGCGGTCAGCTCAACGCCTGGACCTGGTACGACGCCACCTGCTTCTGGGAGAAGCTGCCGGCCGGCAACCTGGAGCTCGCGTTCCAGCTCGAGGCCGACCGGCTGGCCAACGTGCGCTTCGACCCCCTGACCCTCGAGCCGGAGCGAGAGGTGGTCCGCAACGAGCGGCTGCTCCGCTCGGTCAACGACCCCCAGGGCGCGCTCGACGAGCTCCTCCACCAGCGCGCCTTCACGATCAGCCCGTACCGCTGGCCGGTCATCGGCCTCCCGCAGGACCTGATCACCCTGACCCCCGAGGAGGTGCAGGCCCACTTCCGGCAGCACTACAACCCGGGCAACGCCTTCCTCGTGATCGTCGGGGATTTCGACCCCGCGGAGGCGCTGCGCCTGGCGCAGCGGGAGTTCGGCGACCTCCCCGCCGCTTCACCGCCGGCCCTCGAGCTGCCGGCGGAGCCCCCCCAGGTCGCGGCCCGCCGGGACCACGTGGAGAAGGCCATCTCGAGCGGCCTGCTCCAGGTCGCGTACCATGCCCCGCAGGCCAGCACCCGGGACTTCCTCGTCCTCGAGGTCCTGCACTCCCTGCTGGCCCGGGGCAAGTCCTCCCGGCTGCAGCGCAGCCTCGTCTACGGTGCGGACAGCCTCGCGAGCTCCGTGTCGGCCACCCTCTGGACGATGCGGGGCCCCTACCTGTACCAGCTCGAGATCCACGTCGCGCCCAACCGCACCTGCCGGGCCGTCGCCGAGCGCCTCGAGGAGGTGCTCGCCGAGCTGCGGCAGACCCTCGTCCCCGAGGCGGAGCTGCGCAAGGCCGTCCATGCGCTCCAGGCCGAGTCGGTGCGCAGCGCCCTGGAGACCCAGGGCAAGGCCAACCTGATCGGCTTCTCCTTGCTCGCGACGGGGGACCCGCAGCTCTTCTTCGCCCACCTCCAGCAGATGGCCACGGTGACCCCGGAGGAGCTGCGCGAGGTCGCCTGCCGCTACCTGCGTCCGGAGCAGGCGACCCTCGTCTGCGCGATCCACCCCGGTCGGCTGGACGAGCTCAACGAGCGGCTGCTCGAGGACCCGCCGGAGACCCCGACCACCTCGGCGCGCAGCCTGCTGCGGCAGGCCCTGAGCATCGCCCGGGAGCGCCACGAGCTGGGGATCGAGGTCGCGGCCCTGCGCGAGGAAGAGCAGGCGATCCGCCTGCTGGAGCAGCGGCTCGACCACGCTGCGGCGAACCTGCCCGCGACGCCCGAAGGCGAGGCGGCCCGGCGGGCGCTGCACGAGTTCCGCACCACGGCCGGCAAGGGCGTGGACCTGCGCCGGGCCGCGGTCGAGAAGGCCCGCGAACCCCTCGCCCGCCGCCAGGGAGAGCTCGACGAGCGCGCGCAGCTTTTGCTCGCGGCCCTCACCGCGGCCGGGCCGGACGATCCGCGCCTGCTGCTCGCCCAGGCCGCGCTCGGCGCCGCGCCGCTGCCGCCGCCCGCCGCCCTGGCTCCGGGACGCTCCCTGGAGGAGGAGCTGCTGCTGCTGGTGAACCTGGCCCGCCTGGCCCGGCGGCGCCAGCTCCACGGCGAGGCCGCGGCGGCCCTCGATCTGGCCCACCGGCTGGAGGCGACCCTCCTCGCTGGCGAGGCGGCCCCCCCCCTGTCCCCCGAGGCCCACGCCCTCGCCGCCCTGGCGTGGGAGCTGCGCGTGCTCTGAGGAGGCCGCGATGTCGACTGGCACCCCGAAGCAGGACCCCCGCCGGACCCAGATCCCCGAGGCGGTGGACGTCGCGCTCGACAACGGCCTGCAACTGCTCGTGGTCCCCGTGCCGGGGAACCCCTACCTCGCCGCCCACCTCGAGCTGCCCGCGGGCAGCCTCGGTGACCCGGCGGAGGAGGAGGGGCTGGCCGCGTTCACGGCCCAGCTCCTCCGCCACGGCACCCGCCGCCGCAGCGAGGCGGAGCTGAGCGAGGCCATCGACGGGCTCGGGGCGCGCCTGAGCACCGCGACCTACCTCGACCACGTCGACGTCGGCGGCGACGTGACGACCCTCGACCCGAAAAACGGCGAGCTGCTGCTCGCGGCCATGGCCGAGATCGTCCGGGAGCCGACCTTCCCCGAAGCCGAGATCGCGAAGGTCCGCGCCTTGCGGGAGGGTGGCATCCGCCGGCTGGCCGACCAGAACGACCAGGTGGCGGCACGCGCCTTCGAGCAGGCGACCTTGCAGGGCCAGCTCGCGGGCCGCCCCGTGTCCGGGAGCGTCGCCAGCCTCCGGCGGATCGACCGTCCGGCCATCGAGGGCTTCTGGCAACGCCACTACCTCCCCCAGGGCGCACGGCTCGGTATCGCGGGCGACATCACCGTCGAGCAGGCCGTCGCGCTGGCGACCCGCACCTTCGGGAGCTGGACGGGGACACCCGAGCCCTTGCCCGACTCGCCGCTCCCTCCCCCGACCGCCGGGCGCCGCCTGCTGCTGGTGGACAAAAAGGACCCGAGCCTCAGCCAGGTCCACTTCCGCATTGGTGCCATCGCACCAGTACGGACCGATTCCATGGAACTTTATCCCTATCGACTCGCGGCGCACATCCTCGGTGGCGACTTCAGCGCCCGGCTCAACCAGCGGCTGCGGGTGCGCGAGGGCCTGACCTACGGCGCCCGCTTCTCCTACCGGCCGACCACCAACCTCCCGGGGACCGCTGGCCTGGTGACCTACGTCGAGCTCGACCTCCTCGCCCGGGCCTTGCAGTGCTCCCTGGAGGAGCTGCACCGGTTCCGTGACGAGGGCCCGCAGGAGCAGGAGCTCGCCGACGCCCGGGACAAGCTGGTGCTGAGCTTCCCCTTCCGCTTCGAGACGCCGACGGGCACCCTCGACCAGATCTCCTGGCTGCGACGCGAGGGGCTCCCCCGGGACTTCCTCGCCCGCTACCAGGAGCGGCTCGACAGCGTGACCTTCGCCGCGGTGCAGGACATGGCCGCCCACGGTTTCCCGGCCGGCGAAGATTGCGTGCTCGTCGCCGTGGGCAACAAGGAGCAAGCCCGGGCCCTCGCGGAGACCTTCCCGGGGACCAGCGTGGAGGTGCTCTCCCTGGCCGATCTGGGCCTCTGCTGAGCCCGAGCCCTTCCCGGCCACCGTTGACTCCGCAGGTCGGGGCTCCCTAGAATCGAACAGCCGCCCTCCCCCACGCCGGCGTACTCCCGGATCGACCCGGCTGGCCGGCAGGGGCGAGGAGGCCGAGCAAACGGAGGGGCTGGCGTGGCGCAAGGCATGGGTACATCGGCGAGACGGTCCGGGAGCGAGCTCCTCCTGCTGTTGCTGTTGCTGGTCGGCGGGTGCCTGGCGGTCGCGGGCGGGTGTGGCGACCCCGGCAGCAGCGTCCCCGGCGAAGGCGAGGGCGAAGGCGAAGGCGAGGGTGAAGGGGGAGGTGGAGAGGGCGAAGGCTCGGCGGGTCCCTGCACCAGCCGCCGGGACTGCCCGGGCCAGATCTGCGATCTCACGGCCACTCCCCCGGCCTGCGTCGATCCGCCCCTCGAGTGCGAGGGCGACAACCAGTGCCCGCCCGGGAGCGTCTGCGAGCTGGACACCTGCAACGAGGGCTGCTCCAACAGCGAGGACTGCGCCAACGGCTGGGTCTGCCGCCGGATCTCCGCGACCGCCAACCGCTGCTTCCAGGATTGCCGCAGCCTCCCCTGCCCCGACGGCTCCTCCTGCGTCGAGAACATCTGCCTCCCGGACGTCGTGCTCTGCCGGGCCTGCCAGGAAGACGACGACTGCGGCGGCCCCCTGGACCGCTGCCTCGAGGTCGGCGAGAGCGGGAAGTTCTGCGCCAAGGACTGCAACCTCACCCGGGAGTGCCCCGCGGGCTACCGCTGCCGGAGCATCGGTGCGGACGCCTGGCAGTGCATCCCGGCGGTGGGCGACTGCACGACCAACTGCCAGATCACCGGGTGCGACGACATCGACTTCCCCTTCTGCAACCCCAGCTCCGGCCACTGTCAGGAGCAGCTCGCCCCCTGCGATCCCTGCGCCACCAACGACGCGTGCGGCCCCGAGGCGCGGTGCGTCGGCCTCGACGGAGTCCGCCACTGCCTGCCGACCTGCGAACGCCAGGCGCCCACCTGCCCCGCGGGCTTCTCCTGCGAGACCTCCCTCGCCCAGCCCCTCTGCCTGCCCCTCTCAGGAACCTGCGATCGCTGCGCCAACCAGCTCTGCGGCCCGCTGTCGCCCTACTGCAACCCCGCCACGGGCACCTGCACCGAGTGCCTGGCGACCCTCGACTGCGCCTCCGGGCTGGTGTGTGCGGAGAGCTCCCGGCTCTGCCTGGCCAAGGGCCCGACCTGCACGGTGGGGGGCGAGCCCTGCGCGGCCCCGTACGCGCACTGCTTCGAGGGGCGCTGCGTCGAGTGCATCTCCACCGCGGACTGCCCCGAAGATGGGCTGATCTGCCACAACTTCCGCTGCTATGGCGAGGACTTCTGCCAGCGAGTGACCTGCCCGGTGGGCACGACGGTCTGCGACACGGAGGCCCGGGCCTGCGTGGAGATCGGCATCTGCGCCGATGACGAGGACTGCGGCGGGACGCGGCGCTGCGACGTGCCGAACGGCGTCTGCTACAACGCCGACGCCACCTGCGTCACGGATGCCGAGTGCCCGATCACCCTCTCCTGCGACCGCCAGCGCCGCCTGTGCAAGGGCTGCGAGAGCAACGCCGACTGTCGGGTGCCCTTCCAGCAGTGCGTCAACCTCGGCAGCGGCCGGTACTGCCAGCAGATCTGAACGCCGCTGCCGATCGGCGGAACGGTCCCCCCCGGGCAAGGAGCCCGATGCGCCTCGAGACCCTCGCCAGCTTGCCGCTCTGCTGTCCCGCCTGCCGGGACGATCCCCGGGGCGCCGCGCCCCTCTCCCTGCACGTCGACCGCGTCGCGCAGGAGGAGGTGGTCACGGGCCAGCTCTGCTGCCCGCGGGCCGGCTGCGCGGTGGTCTACCCGCTGCGAGACGGCGTCCCGCTGCTCCACCCGCTCCCGGACCGGTACTGCGAGTCGGAGCGGCAGGCCTTGCAGGGCGAGCTGGAGCTCGGCAGCGGACGAGGCCACGAGTTCTTGGCCGCCTACTCCTGGACGGCCTGGGCCGACAGGATCCCCCTCGAGCCGGCGGTCGCGGACCTCCAGCAGGCGGCCCGCACCTACCGGGAGGAGATCGCCCGGGCGCTGGCGGAGCTCGTGGCCGAGGCCCGTCGCCCCCCGGGCGGGCTGCTCCTCGATGCGGGGTGCGGGCTCGGGCGGGAGGTCTGGGACCTGGCCGGGTCGGGACTCCCGACCCTCGGGCTGGACCTCCGCTACGAGGCCCTCCGGCTCGCCGCGGCCGCCGGTCGCGACGGCCGGGCCCGCTGGCTGGAGCAGCCTCCCGGGCGTGCCCGCCGCTGGCACGACGTGCCGCCCGGCCCGCCGCTCCGGGGTGACCAGGCCCTGTTCCTCGTGGGGGACGCCAGCCAGCCCCCCCTGCCCCCGGGCAGCGTCGCGGGGCTGGCCGCGCTGAACCTCCTCGACAGCACGACCACGCCCCGACGGGTCCTGGACCGGCTCGTGGAGCTGCTGCGCCCCGGCGGGCTCCTGCTGCTGACGACCCCCTTCGCCTGGCGCGCGGAGCTCGCCCCGGGGGGCCTGGGTGAGGCGCGGGCCGACGCGGACGATGAGGCGCAGCTCCTCGCCCTGCTCACCGGCGAGGGGGCGGCGGGCCTCGGGCTGACCCTCGCCGAACGGCCCCGGGACCTGCGCTGGGTGCTGCGCAAGCACGCGCGGGAGCACATCGTCTACTCCTGCTGGCTGCTGTTGCTCCGCAAGGGGTGAGGCGTCGCGCGGCGCCCGAGACGGTGAGCCCCCGGGTCCCGGCACGGTGCGGGGCCGGCGCGTGGACGCCACGGGCAGAGCGACTATAATGGCGAGGGTGGTCTTCCCCGGAGCGCGCGCCGGCTCCGACATCCAGGCCACCGGCGGCAGGTACGACGTCGCGGCCGTGCGCGGCAGGTGGGGGGATTCGATGGCGAGATCTTCCCGGCCGATGGTCTTGGTGGTCTTGCTCCTGCTTTTCGGGGGCCTCCCCGCCGGCTGCAGCTCCGACGAGACCGCGGGCGCGTGCCGCCCCGGTGACGAACGCCCCTGCGAGCTGCCCTGCCCCGACGGCTCCCTCTCCTGGTCCCGCTGCTCGCTCGTGGACGACGTCCCGCGCTGGGGGATCTGCACCTGCGAGCCGGGCGAGGGTGAGGGCGAGGGCGAGGGTGAGGGCGGGCTGGAGGGCGAGGGCGAGGGTGAGGGCGGGCTGGAGGGCGAGGGCGAGGGTGAGGGCGAGGGCGAGGGTGAGGGTGAGGGCGAGGGTGAGGGCGAGGGTGAGGGCGAGGGTGAGGGTGAGGGCGAGGGTGAGGGCGAAGGCGCCTTGCCGCCAGATCCCCTGACCGTTCGCTCCATGACACCGTCCGAAGGTCCCATCTCCGGCGGCACCGTGATCGAGGTGCTCGGCACCGGCTTCGTGCGGCCGCTGACCGCCCGCATCGGCGAGCAGCCGGCACGCGGGCTGGTGATCCACGATCCGACCCGCCTGACCCTGGTCACTCCCCCCGGCGACACCACCGGCCTCGTGGACGTCCAGCTCCAGGGTCCGGGAGGTGTGCTGCTCCTCGGCGCGGCCTTCCGCTACCTCGCCGAGCTGCGGGTCGACGCGGTGATACCGGAACGGATCCCGAGCACGGGCGGGACCTTGCTGACGGTGGTCGGGGAGGGCTTCCGCGACGGGGCCCTTGCCACGATCGGCGGTCGCCTCGGCCCCGGGCTGACCGTCCTGGACGGGGAGACCCTGCTCGTCCACGCGCCCGCTGGCCCCCTCGGGCCGGCGGAGCTGCGCGTCTACCTGCCCGACGGTCGCCGGGCGGTCCTCCCCGAGGCGGTGACCTACCACCGGGAGACACGCCTCGACGGCGTCTCGCCGGCCGCGGGCCCCGTCACGGGGAGCACCCGGATCCAGGTCCGGGGAGGCGGCTTCTCCCGGGAGGGCTGGGTGAGCGTGGGCGGCGAGCAGGCCGAGCTGCTGGAGGTCGACCCCACGGGCGACGCGCTCACCGCGCGCACGCCGCCCGGCTCCGTGGGACCGCAGCCCGTCGTGGTCGCCGGCGAGGGCGGGCTCGTCACCCTCGCGGACGCCTTCACCTACTACGATCCCGGGCAGACCGACCTGCAGCTCCTCGCCGTGCGACCGGAGGCCGGCGCGCCGGCCGGCGGCGAGCTCGTGACCGTGATCGGCGCTGGCTTCACGGTGACCACCGAGGTGTTCTTCGGCCTGGAGGCGGCGGCCTGCCTGCTGGAGAACCCCAACCTCCTGACCTGCCGGACCCCCGCCCACCCGGCGGGGGAGGTCGATCTGACGGTGCGCGGCGGCGAGGCCACGGTCCGGCTGCCCGGCGGCTTCACGTACCTGGCCGAGCTAGGGCTCGACGCCGTCGTCCCGGACCAGGGCCCGGCCGCCGGCGGTACCCCCATCGTCGTCCACGGCGCCGGCTTCGACCAGCAGACCCTGGTGCGCGTCGGGCTGCTGCCCTTGCAGGCGCCCCGGCTGCTGAGCGCGACGGCCCTCGCCGGCGAGACCCCTCCGGGCGTGGCCGGCCCGGCCGACGTCGTCGTCACCCAGGCCGGACGGGAGCAGCGGCTGACAGGCGGCTTCCGCTACACGGACGCGCGGCGCGTGCTCGCGCTCGAGCCGGCGCGAGGCTCGGTGGCTGGTGGTACCTTGGTCACGATCACCGGCACCGGTCTCCTCCCGGACTGCACCGTGCTCTTCGGTGAAGTGCCCGCCTCCCAGGTCACAGACGTGGACGGGACCAGCCTGCAAGTCCTCACCCCGCCCGGCGCCGAGGGAACCGTCGACGTCACCGTGCTCCCCCCGGAGGGGGAGGGGATCCGGCGCCGGGGCGCGTTCGAGTACTTCGACCCCACCACCCTGTTCGGCGGAGTCTGGGGGGAGCAGATCCAGGGCTCCCTCAACGTCTCGGTGCGCAACGCGCTGGCCATGGACCGGCCCGTCGCCGAGGCCTTCGTGCTGCTGTCCACGACGCGCTCCTCCCCCTACCAGGGGCTCACCGACGAAAGCGGGCTGATCACGTTCTCCGGCGTCGATCTCCGCGGCCGACAGATGATCACCGCGGCCAAGGAGGGCTTCGAGACCACCTCGATCCTCCGCTTCGACGCCGAGAACGTCACCATCGCGCTCGTCCCCCTGCCCGATCCGGCCCAGGGCGAGCCGGGGCCGGGCATCCCGCCGGCCCGCATCTCCGGCGTCGTCTGGGGGATGGACAAGTACATCCCCGAGCCCGAGGGCCTCGGCATCGTCAAGCGAGCCTTCGTCACCACCACCTGCGCCACCGCGACGAGCTGCGACCCGCCCTACCGACCCGATCCCGGGCCCGGGGGGACCCTCGGCCGGGATGGTCCCTACGCCATCGACGCCCGGCTCGGGGACCTCGCGGTGATCGCCGTGGCCGGCCACTACCAGGAGCTGACCGGGCGCTTCACGCCGCTGCGCATGGGGGTGCACCGCTTCGTCTTCGGCATCTCGGGCGTCGAGACGACGGACGTCGACATCCCCGTCAACCTGCCCCTGGACCGGACGGCCCGGCTCCTCTTCGATCAGCCGGTGGGCCTCCTCGCTGACCTGCCCGGCCCCAACGAGATGACGTGCAAGCCGGTGATCGAGCTCGGCACGGAGGGCGTGCTCCCCCTGTTCCGCTACGCCGACTACGCGGGTCCGATCGTCGAGCTGCTCGACCTCCCCGGCTTCCCCGAGCTGTCCGGCCCGCTCTCTGGCCTCGGCTTCACCTTCGAGACGGGCACCTACACCAGCTACCCCGAGGCCCTCGGGCTGTATGCCCCCCTGTCGGTGAACCAGACGCGGGGGATCACCGATCTCACGGCGCCCCTGGTCATCACGCCCTTCGTCGGCGTCCCCCGGATCACCTCGCCCAGCCCCCTCACCCTCGACCTCGTCGACGGCGCCCTGAGCTGGGAGATCCTCGGGGGCTCGGCGCTGCCCAACACCCAGCTCGTGATGATCCAGCAGCCCTCCTTCCCGAGCCCGATCCCGGTCTGGACCCTGTTCGTCGACGGCCAGACCCGCACCGTGCCCCTGCCCGACCTCCAGGACATCTCGGGACTGCCCCGCGGCGAGTACCTGCAGGTGATCGTCCTGCCGATCTTCGCCGACGGCTTCGACTTCGACCGCTTCGAGTACGAGGACTACTCGCAGAGCACCTGGCGGGCCTACAGCGGCCACTGGGGCGACTTCTTCGCGTACTGACGCCCGGTCGCCGCGCGCGCCGGCCCCGGGTTGTCAGGGGTCGAGCCGGGACTTACGTTGAGGCCGGCGAGAGGCCACGGCCGCGTCCGCTCGGGGACGGACCACGCGACCGGACGGGGAGCGACGGACGAGCATGAGCGGACCCAGACCAGAGCAGGGTGAAGACGTCGTCACCGAGCGCGGCACGCGCACCGGCCGACCCCGCCCCTACCACGTGATCCTGCACAACGACGACTACACGACGATGGAGTTCGTCGTGCAGGTCCTCGAGTCGATCTTCCACCATCCCCCCTCCCAGGCCGCCCGGATCATGCTCGACGTCCACAAGAAAGGTCGAGGGATCGCCGGGACTTACATCAAAGATATCGCCGAGACCAAGGCCGCCGAGACCATGGACCGCGCCCGCGGGGAGGGCTTCCCCCTGAAGTGCACGGTGGAGGCCTGCTGATGCCCAACGACTCCGGGAGCGGACGATCATGAGCCAGCTCGACCTGCAGGTGACCCTGCAGTCTGCCCTGCGCGAGGCCACCAGCCGGCGCCACGAGTACCTGACCCCCGAGCACCTGCTGCTGGCGATGCTCTACGCCCACGAGACCACCCGCCTCCTCCGCCACATCGGCGTGGACCTCGACGCCTTGCGGCAGGAGCTGGTGGCCTTCCTCGACGGGGACGATCTGCCCCGGCTGCCCACGGACACGACCGACGAGCCGAAGCAGAGCGTCGGCTTCCGGAAGGTGCTCCACCGGGCCCTCGCGCACGTGCAGTCCAGCGGGAAGCGTGACCTCACCCTCGGCGACCTCTTCGTCGCCCTGCTCGCGGGCCGGGACACGGTGGGCGCCCAGCTCTTGCGCCGGCACGGGGTGAAGCGCCTGGACGTCATCACCTACCTGTCCCATGCCCCCTCATCCGACGATGACGAAAGTACCGATGAACTCGGCGAGGAGGCTCCCCGGAGCGAGGAGGAGGACGACGAGGAGGGGGGGGAGGCCGGGCCCGGTCGTCGGCCGCGCCAGCAGCTCAGCCGCTTCGCGGCCAACCTGACCGAGCAGGCCGCGCAGGGCCAGCTCGACCCGCTCATCGGCCGGGAGCCGGAGCTCGAGCGGATGATCCAGGTGCTCTGCCGCCGCAACAAGCACAACCCCTTGCTGATCGGCGACCCGGGCGTGGGCAAGACCGCGATCGTCGAGGGGCTGGCCCAGCGCATCGCCGGCGGCGACGTGCCCGACCTGCTCCAGGGGAGCGAGGTCTGGCTGCTCGACCTCGGCTCCCTCGTGGCCGGCACCAAGTTCCGCGGTCAGTTCGAGGAGCGGATGAAGGCAGCCCTCGACGAGCTGCAGCAGAAGGACAAGCCGATCCTCTTCATCGACGAGCTGCACATGATCGTCGGCGCCGGCTCGGCCTCGGGCAGCTCGGTGGACGTCTCCAACCTCCTCAAGCCGGCCCTGCAGGGTGGCAAGCTGCGCTGCATCGGCGCCACCACCCACGAGGACTTCCGCCGCAACCTGGAGCGCGACCGGGCCCTGGTTCGTCGCTTCCAGCGGATCGAGGTCGGCGAGCCGACGGTGGAGGAGACGACCCGGATCCTCCAGGGGCTGAAGGAGCGCTACGCGCGCTACCACGAGGTCCAGTACGCGGACGAGGCCCTCGCGGCCGCGGCGGGGCTGTCGGCCCGCTACCTCGCGGAGCGCTACCTGCCCGACAAGGCCATCGACGTGATCGACGAGGCGGGCGCCCGCAACCGGCTGCGCCCGCCGGAGACGCGGCGGCAGGTGCTGGGCAAGCCCGACATCGAGGAGGTGATCGCGCGCATCGCCGGGATCCCCGACCTCGAGGCCAAGACCGACGAGCGGGAGCGCCTCGCGACCCTCCGGGACGAGCTGCAGGGGCTGATCTTCGGCCAGGACGCGGCGTTGACGACCGTGGTCGACGCGGTGAAGCTCTCCCGCGCCGGCCTCGGCCACCCGGACCAGCCGGTGGGCTCCTTCCTGTTCACCGGGCCGACGGGCGTGGGCAAGACCGAGGTCGCGCGCCAGCTCGCCGCGCGGCTCGGCATCGGCTTCGTGCGCTTCGACATGAGCGAGTACATGGAGAAGCACGCGGTCAGCCGGCTGATCGGCGCCCCGCCCGGCTACGTCGGCTTCGATCAGGGCGGGCTGCTCACGGAGGCGATCCGCAAGACCCCCCATGCGGTGCTGCTCCTCGACGAGATCGAGAAGGCCCACCCCGACCTCTTCGACATCCTGTTGCAGGTCATGGACCATGCGGCCCTCACGGACAACAACGGCCGCCAGGCGGACTTCCACCACGTCATCCTGATCATGACCAGCAACGCGGGCACCCGGGAGATGAGCGCGGCGAGCATCGGGTTCGGAGGCGGGACGGGCGACCCGGCCAAGGGCCTGAAGGCCGTGGAGAAGCTCTTCTCGCCGGAGTTCCGCAACCGCCTGACCGAGATCGTCCAGTTCCAGAAGCTGACGCCCGCGGTGATGGAGCGAATCGTCGAGAAGTTCGCCCGCCAGCTCCAGGAGCAACTGACGGCCCGCAACGTGACCCTGCGGCTCACGCCGGCCGCGACCCGCTGGCTGGCGAGCCACGGCTACGACGAGGTCTTCGGGGCCCGCCCCCTGAACCGGCTGATCCAGCGGACCGTGCGCAAGCCCCTCGCCGAGGAGCTGCTCTTCGGCAAGCTCGTGGCGGGCGGCACCGCGACCGTCGAGGAGCGGGACGGCGAGCTGGTCGTCGACTGCCAGCCGGCCGGCGACGCGGCTCCGCCCGGCTAGCCCGGGCCCTCAGCCCCGATCGAGCTCCTTGAGCAACCCCCCGACCAGCTCGTCGAGGCCCCGCCCCGCGCCCTGCGCGATGGCCGCACGCAGCCCGGATGCAGGGCCCGCCCCCTGGCCCCGTCGCCGCAGGACCAGGCGACGCAAGGCTTTGCGGGCCTCCTGGTGCTCGGGCAGGATGGCCAGGGCTTCGAGGTAGCGGGTGGCGGCCGCGGCCTCGTCGCCGGCCTCCTCGAGGAGCTGCGCCAGCTCGAAGCGGACCTTGGTCATGGAGGGGTTGCGCGCCGCGACCGCCTCGAGCAGCTCCTGGCCTTCCTCCCGGCGGCCGATCCCGGCCAGGGCCAGCCCCAGGAGGTTGTCGCGCAGGTTAGGCTCCTTGATGCCCCGGGCGAGGGGCTCGGCCTGGGCCGCCCGGTCCTCCTCGAGGAGCGAGTGCACCAGCTTGACCCGCACCGCCTCGTTGTCGGGGCGCAGCAGCAAGGCGTCCTCCCACACCCGCTGGGCCTCGTCGCGGCGCCCGAGCATGGTCAGGGCGACCCCGAGGTTGACCGGCGCATTGAGCCCCCGGGGATCGAGCTCGACCGCCCGGCGCAAGGGCTCGATGGCCCGGGCCGCCTGCCCGAGGTACAGCAGGCTGAGCCCGCGATAGTTGGCGACCTCGGCCGTCTCCCGGGCCTTCTCGAGCACCGCCAGCGCGTGCTCCGGCAGTTGCTGCTCGAGGTAGAGGTAGGCCATGCCCACGGGCCGATCCTCCCGCTCCGGGGGCATGCAGAGGTAGCTGTCGTAGCCCCGGTGCGCGGTCGTCGGCCCGGGGAAGAGGAAGATCGCGAAGTCGGTGGTGACGAAGTCCTCCCGCAGGATGGTCCGCGGGGTGAGGGTCCGGCAGTAGGCGTACAGCTCCAGGGGATCGGCGTAGTAGATGTCCGTGTCGAGCTGGGCGAGGACCGTGCGGGTGCGCGCCCGGGCGCTCTGCATGTTGAAGGCCAGGCCGCGCGTGCTCAGGCGCAGCATGCGCTCGATCATCCGGCGCACGAAGGTCTCGTGGTCCGGAAGTCTCACCGAGAGGGCCCCCGAGGCCAGCACGTAGTCAAATGGTGCCCCTGGCGGATCAGCCTTCAGGAGGTCGACGACCTCGAACTGCTCTCCCGG
>JAVEVO010000124.1:0-19743 GCA_034005005.1 Myxococcota bacterium | reverse complement strand
CTGCCGTCGCCGACCCCGGGGTTGCCCTTCCCCCCCCCCGAGCTGGTGCCCCCGCCCGTGGCCGCCCCCGCCTCGGCCCCGGCGGCCGACCGGCCCGCTCCGGCCGAGCCCGCCGCCCCGGATCCGTCCGGCTGGCCCAGCTCCCCCGTGATCGAGCTGACCCGACCCAAGCGGGGGCCCGCCCCGCCGACCGGGGCCGACCCCGCGCCCCAGCTCCCGGAGGTCGGACCGGACGCGAAGCCGGCGGACGCGGAGCTGGCGGACGCGGCCCCGACCCGCCCTGGCCCACCGACCGCGACCGAGCTGGTGGCGCAGCTCGGCGACGAGGCTCGCCGGCCGGCCGCGCGGCAGCGGCTGCGGGAGCTCGGCGCCGCGGCCCAGGAGGCCTTGTTGCGGGGCTTCCCCGGGCCGGTGCTGATCGATCGGGACAGCCTGGTCCCGGGCCGCTACCCCCCCATCGAGGAGCACGGCCCGGTGCTCGCCCTGCTGCTGGAGCTGGGGCCGCTCATCGTCCCCGCCTTGCCCCGGGAGCTGGAGTCTCCGGTCATCGCCAACCGCTTCTATGCCTGCCTGCTGCTCGGGCGGCTGGCCGGGGAGCAGAGCTGCGAGCTGCTCCTCCCCCGGCTGTACGACGGGGTGGGGCTGGTCCGGCAGGCGGCCCGGGAGGCCCTCGTCCGGCAGGTGTCCACGCCGGGCTTCGCCGCAGTGCGGGCCCGGCTGACCAGCGACCTGATCGAGGCCGAGGGCGAACGGGTCCGCTACGCGCTCGAGGCGACGGTCTGGTTCCGGGACACGGAGTCGGTGGAGCTGCTCATCCCGCTGCTCGGCCACCGGGACCCGCCGCTGCAGGAGCTGGCCCGCAACGCCCTGCGGGAGCTGACCCGGCAGGACTTCGGCCTCACGGTGCGCAACTGGCGGCGCTGGTACGGCAAGAACCGGCACCGGGATCGCCTGGAGTGGCTGATCGACGCCCTGGTCACGGAGGAGCTCGAGCTGCGCTCCCAGGCCGCGCAGGAGCTGCACAAGCTGACCGGCCAGCGCATCCCCTTCGATCCCGCGGGCCCCCGCAAGGAGTGGAAGCGCGCCCAGAGCGACTGGCTCGCGTGGCGACGCAGCCACGGCCCGGGTCAGTAGGCGTTGCTCAGCAGCAGGTAGAGCCCGTCCTCGGCCCCCTCCCCGAGCCCGTGCGCGTAGCCGAGGCGCCAGGTCGCGTCGAGGTAGTAGCCCAGGCTGGTGTCCGCGCGCAGCTCGGCCCCGAGGCCGGTCCGCCCGTCGCGGGGCTCGAGCCGTCCCCAGGCCGCCTGGCCGTGATCGACGAAGGGCACGACCAGCAGCCGGCGCAGGTAGACGGGCAAGAACCCGACCCCCCGGTCCACACGGAGGACGGGCAGCCGGACCTCCCCGTTGCCCAGGAGGTAGCGGTCACCGGTCAGCACCCCGGGCCGGAATCCACGCAAGTACCCGGAGTTCCCGACATACGTCTCGTCGATCAGGGCCAGCACCACGTCCAGGGCGGGCGGCCCGCCGAGGCTGAAGGAGGGCCGCGCCCCCGGCTCACCGCTGGCCAGGCCGCCCGCCACGCGCAGGCTGAGGACCGCGTGGCCCGCCCACGCCCGGGGCAGGCGGACGAACTGCTGGAACGAGCCGCTGGCCAGCAGCGAGGAGTAGTCGCTGCCGAGCTGCGGCTCCCGCAGACCGAGGACGAAGGACGCGAGGCGCCCCTCCTCGGGAGAGCTGCTGAAGACCTGCCGCCGCGCATCGGACAGGTACCAGCCGAGGGTCAGCTCCGCGAGGAGGCCCGTCGCGGGGTACCGCGGCGCCAGCCCCCCCGGGTCGACGTCGCCGAGGGAGCTGACCGGCCGGTAGCGGGTCGCGCCGTAGCCCAGGGTCAGCCCCTGGGAGGCCCGCAGCAAGGGGAAGGGGAAGGTGAGCCGCGCCCCACCGGCGAGGGTCTCCTCGGTGTAGGGCCGGCTCGTGGTGCCGTCGAAGAAGCCGGCGGGCCAGGTCTGGAGCGAACGGCTCGCCCATAGCCCGAGGAGCGGATAGAAGCGATCGTACGACCAGGAGAGGGAGAACGCGGGAGTCCAGTGGGTGGGATCGAGCTCGAGCTGGGCGAGGTAGGCGTGGCGCCCGAGCGCATCCTCGCCGGCGACCAGGATCCCCCAGCTCTGGCCGACCCCCGTCGCGCCGAACGCGGGGCTGTAGGCCCGGGGCAGCAGCGAGGGGAGGGGCGAGTAGGGGGTGACCGCCTGCACCAGCGACGGCTCGACGAGGGCGTAGCGCCGGGGACGCGCCCGCCCCCCCGCGAGGGTGCTGGCCACCGCGGGCAGCCGCTCCGGCGCCGGCAGGGTGAGCCATCGGAGATCGTACCCGTGGGGGCCGAGGTGGACGTAGGCCAGGGAGCCACCGTCCGGGGAGACGGCCGGCTGGAACGCCCCTCCCAGCACCCGGGTCACCCGCCGGACCACGCCCTCGTCCAGACCGAGCCGGTAGATGTCGAAGACCCCTTCGCGGTCCGAGGCGAAGAAGAGCGCCCGACCATCGGGCGACCAGGTCGGATCGAGGTCGATGGCGGGGTCGCGGGTGAGCCGGTGCAGCGCCGCGGTGGGCCCCAGCTCGAGCAGGTAGAGGTCTCGCTCCCCCGTGGCCGCGCGCCAGCCGGAGAACGCGACCCGCCCCCCATCGGGGGCGAGGCTGGGGGTCGAGACGATGTCCACGCCCGCAGTGGGCAGCGGCCGCACGTTCCGCCCGTCCCGGTCGGCGAGGGCGAGCTGCGTGCCTCCGGCGGCCGCGCGGGTGAAGACGATCCGGCCGTCGGCCCCGACGCACGGCTCCCGGGCCCGCAGGCCCGTGGTCAGCCGCCGGGTCGCACCGGTGGACAGCTCGTGGCGGAACAGATCGTGGTAGACGCCGAGCCCGCCGACGATCACCGGCTGGTGGAAGACGAAGGACTCCCCCCCGGGGTCCCAGCTCCCCGCGGCCGCACCGTCGAGCTGCAGCAGGTCCCGCCCTTCCCCGACGTGCCTGCGGTCGTGGAGCCGGAACGCGGCCGGCCGGTGCCCGTCGCTCGCGAAGTAGAGCAGCCCGCCCCCGGCCCGGGGGGAGAAACGGGGCGCGGCGTGCTCCTCACCGCCCGCGGTCAGGGGGAGACCCTCGACGAGCCCGGCGGCACGCAGCGCGCGGGCCTCGGCCGCGGCCAGATTGCGCAGGGCGTCCTGCCAGCGCGCCCACTCGGCCTCGAGAGTAGCACCAAAGGACTGTAGTGCCGTGCGATTTAGGGCATAAGGAACCAGCGACCGCCCATACAGACGGGTGAAGCGCGCGATGGCCTCCTCGCCATGGTGCTCGATGAGGAAGGCGACGAAGGACGAGCCAAAGAGGTACCAGGCCGCTCCCTGGGGCCACGCGGTGGGCTGCGAGCTCATCCAGTCGGCCGGGGGCAAGGTGCCGGCGAGCGCGGCCACGCGTAGCTGCCCCTTGTACAGGGACGAGCGCAGCCGCCCGCCGCCGGTGAGGTTGGATTCCTGCCAGATGGCCACGCCCTCGTGCCACCAGCGAGGCAGCACGAGGTTGGGCAAGAAAGTCCGCCCGAGGACCCGGTTGAGCAGGGCGGGGAGGCCCGTCGCCTGGTCGAGGTGCACGATGTGGGTCAGCTCGTGGTAGACGAGCAGCCGGAGCCAGTCGTCGTGGGCGTGCAGGGCCGAGCTCGACTCGGGCGGGACCCCGTAGACGACGACCCGGTTGTAGGGCAGGCTGCTGGCCAGCCCGTTGGCGAAGTCGGTCTGGTCCTCCAGGCGCAGCTCCAGCGGGGCGGCCGGCTCCCAGCCGAACCGCGTGACGAGCTGTGCCCAGGCCTCCTCGCCCGCCTGCACCACTCGCTGGCCGAGGGGGAGCAGGGGCTCGGGGCAGTGGACCCGGAGGTGCTCGCTGTGCAGGGTGAGCCACACCAGGGAGGCATCGCCGGCCAGCGCCGGGGCCGGCGCGAGGGTGAGCAGCGAGCCGAGGAGCAGCCAGGCGGCGCGGGGGGGCTGCCGCCCGGCGTCCGGCCCTCGCCTCGCCCTGCCCGCATCCTGGTGTGGCCGACCTCCCTGCACCCCGACCATGCTCCCATCCTGCCCGTTGTTGGCGACGAGAGGAAGCGCGCCGGCGAGGAGAGGCCCGGATCGTGGTCTCGCCGGCGCCAGGTCGGGATCTCGGAACTTGACCGCGCCGCCCCTGGCTGCTAGCCTTCCGGCGAACCGATCTCCTGGTGCCGCGTGCGCGAAGGACGTCCATGCGCCGAACGAACCTAGCGATCTCGCTGTCTTTTCTCCTCTTCCCCGCCGTCGCCGCGGCCGCGGAGATCACCGACGTGCTGGACGCGGCCGACGGGGACGACCCCTACGACTTCAACCTGGAGGTCACCTACGATCACCAGGAAGCGTGGGGTCTGATCCAGCGGGAGTACCAGTGCTCCAACACCCGGGTCGACGCCCAGGGCAACACCACCACCCTCTCCCCCAGCCAGGCGGGCTACGATCCGAACTGCGTCAAGGGGGACCGGCTGGTCAATGCCCGGGAGATGGACTACCGGCGCACCGTGGACACGGTCAACTTCCTGGCCCGCTTCGCGATCTGGCGGGACCTCGAGCTGCGCGTCCTGCTCCCCTACATCGCCTCCGACCAGACGACCCTGAGCCTGGCGGGCACGGGGGGCGATCCCGGGCTCAAGCCGATCAAGGCCTACTGCGTGAAGGGGCAGGACTGCAGCCCCTCGTCCATCTACCGGGAGGACGCCGCGGGCAACCCCGACGTGCTCAACAGCCTCTTCCAGTTGCCATTCACCGGGCCCGATCGCGGCGGGATCGGCGACATGGAGTTCGGCCTCTGGTGGAGCCCCTGGAACGCCGAGCGCGACGACACCGTGGCGACCTGGATGCTCGGCATCAACTACCTCGCGCCCACCGCCGAGGTCATGCAGGCCGGCCAGACCGTCGACGGCGTGCTGCAGGAGGGCACCGGGCTGGGCCGCAAGGTCCACGAGCTGACCTTCACGACGCGCATGAGCCGCCGCTTCTCGAAGATGGATCCCTACCTCGGCTTCGACTTCACCCTGGTGCTCAACGACCGCAAGTCGCTGTTCGACGACTACGGGCGCGGCCAGACCCTGATCACCCCGGGCAACAACTTCGCGATCGCGTTCGGCAGCGAGGTGGTCCCCTGGGAGAACCCGCAGAAGCACCAGAAGTTCTCCATCGACTTCGGTGGCCGCTTCGCCTACCAGTTCGAGGGCCGCGACTACTCGCCGATCTTCGATGCGCTCGGCGCCTCCACCTGCAGCGACTCGGCGCGCCGAGCCGGTGCGCAGGGCTGCACCCTGACCACCCTCAAGGGCACCGGCCCGGGCAGCGACATCATGCTCGCCAACGGGATCACCGACGTGGAGCAGTACGGCGAGGTCTGGGGCTGGTTCGGCTTCAACGTGCAGGCCTCCCGCTTCGTCAAGTTCCGCACCCAGGTCAACATCTCCCACCAGTTCGACCACTTCCTGACCTCCGCGGACAGCGGCAAGGACAACCGCAAGACCGAGTTCCAGGTCGTGGACGGGGTGGAAGTGCCGCGCTACCGGCCCGGCTTCATCGATCCGGGCACCGAGGAGGAGAACCCGACCTTCAACTCCAACCTCGACATGATCGGTCGGCGGCTGCGCCTGGCCGAGCACCTGAACCTCACGGCCTTCGTGACCGCCGCCCTCACCTTCTAGGAGCGTGTTGCGGAAAAGTCCGTCGCGAGGCGGTCAAGGCGCGGCGCAGGGAAGGAAGCACCGAGCCGAGACGCCGCAGGCGTACTTGTGATACGTCGAGGACGGATCGGCCGGTGCTGACGCACCATGCGCCGATGCATCGGCCGCCGCAGCAGAACGCTTTGCGCAACACGCTCCTAGGGGCCGCGCCTTCTCCTCCGCCCTGCGGCCAGGTATAGTGATCCGCGATGCACGGCCCCGAGCCCGAGGAGACCCTCGCCCTCACCCCGCGCGGCCCCGCGGGCGCGCGCCGGCGCGGTCCAGCCCTGCTGGCCGGGCTGCTGCTCCCCGGGCTGCTGCTGGGGAGCGGCTGCGAGCCCGGCAAGCTCACCTGCGGCGACCGCCCCTGCCGGCTGCCGGGCGACGGCGGGCTGCTGGACGGGGGCGGCGGTCCGCCGCGTGACCAGGGGCCCTTGCTGCCGGACCTGCGCCAGGAGATCGACCTGCCGCCGCCGGTCGATCTCGGCGAGCCTTGCCCGGTCGGCCCCTGGCCGCGCCTGGCCCGCCCGGCCCAGGACCACTCCGGGGGAAGCGGCGGGCAGCTCGGGGACAGCGAGATCACGATCACGGCCGACGGCAGCCAGCGCCGGGTGCTGCTCCACGTGCCGCGCTGCGAGCAGCCCGGGGCACGCTACGGGCTGGTGGTGGCCCTCGCCGACGCCGACGGGAACCGGGAGTACCTGCGCTACAAGTGGGTCGTCGCGGCCGCGGCCCGGGGCTACGTCGTGGCGCTGCCCGAGGCCCTGCCGAGCTACGTCGGCCGGCGCAACTGGCTGGAGAACGCGGAGGCCAACCGCGCCACGGTCCTCGCCACGGTCCTCGCGGTCGAGCAGCTCTTCCCCATCGAGCGCCAGGAGACGCTGCTCACGGGACTCGGCGTCGGCGCCACCTTCGGCAACGATCTCGCGCTCGCCGACACGACGGACACCTTCGAGGGCCTGCTGCTCGTCAACGGCACCCTCTGGGACCCCACCCTGGAGGCCCGCGGCCGCAAGAGCTTCATCCTCCTTGGCGACAAGCCCGCGGCCCACCTGGCCGCGCGCCCCTCGAGCGACTACTTCCGCTACCTCTTCGTGCCCGGCCTCGGACCGTACTACCCCGGCCCGGCCTGGGCCTCCCTCAGCGGGGACCGGGAGGTGCCCGAGATCGACCCGACCGCCGCGGTCGACTGGTTCTGGCCATGAGCGGCCACGTCGGACCGCTGTCCGCCCTGACCTGCGCGCTGCTGGTCGCGTCCTGCGCCAGCCCGACCTTCCTCGCGCCGGGGCGGGCGCCGGCGGCCGAGCTGGCCGACGAGGGCGTCGAGGAGCTCCGGGATCACTTCACCCGGACGGTGGTCCCCCCGGACCTCGACATCCGCTGGGCCGAGCTGACCCTCGCCGACCCCACCTGGATCGACGCCGCGGAGGAGGAGCTGGCCCGGCTGGCCAACCTCCCCGCGGCGCACGGGCGAGCGCGGGCCGCGGCCCGGCTGGCGGCCCTCGGCCACCCCGCGAGCATCGGCTTCGAGGCGTGGCTGTTCACCGACTGCCAGTCCTGCGCCACCCTGAGCCGCTGGCGCTGGACCCTGACCGGGCCGAGCCCGGGGCAGGCCGCCCGCGGCCCCTCGCACATCGCCTCCCGGGTGCTGCAGGAGGAGCAGCAGACCCTCACGGTCCTGGATGCCGCCCGGGTGGTGACCCTGTACAAGGTTCAGGGGGAGCTGATCTTCCCCGGAGCCCTCGGCCCGGGCACCTTGCAGCTCGAGGGCAGCCCCGGCCCCGGCTTCGATCCCCTGCGCTTCGTGTGGGAGCTACGCCGTGGCTCTCCGGGGCGCCCGCGTTCCTGAGCCCGCTCATGGAGAGCCGGCTCGAGCGAGAAGCGAGATCGTGGTGGCGACGAACGACCCCCCGCACCGCCCTCCCCTGGCCCCGCCGCAGTCCGCGCCAGCCCGCACGGTGACGCCCCCGCCACCGCCCCCGCCGCCGCCACGGCGGGAGCCGTCCCTCTCCCCCGAGCAGGTGCAGGTCCTCGTCACCCGCATCCAGGAAGCGCCGCACCCCTGGGAGGAGGCCGGCCGGGTGCTCGACCGCCTGCTCGCCAAGGGGCTGCCCCAGACGGGCCGGCAGCTCCTCGACCTGCTCCCCCCGCTCCTCGGCCCACCGCCCTCCCCGGCCTTGCGGGGCGACCTGGTGCTGCGGCGGCTGCAGCTCACGGTCGAGGAGCCGGCGCCCGCGGTGCGCGAGGCGGCCTATCGCGAGGCCTTGGCCCAGGCCCCGGGCCATCCCGGCGCGCTGGCCGCGCTGATCGATCTGCTCGTGGCCGGCGGACGCCATGCCGAGGCCGTCCCCCTCTGCCGGACCCTGCTCGCCCAGCACCGGGAGGAGCTCCCCCCGCCGGTCCGCAGCCGGATCTACGCGTACCTCGCCGAGCGCCGGCTGGCCGACGAGGGTGACACGCCCAGCGCCCAGCGCCTGGCGCGCGCCGATCTGGAGAAGGCCTTGCAGGCCACGCCCGAGCAGCAGCCGCTCCGCCTATGGCTGGCCGAGCTCTCCTACCGCACCGGGAGCGCACCCGAGGGGTTGACCTTGCTGCAGCAGGGCACCCGCTTCGCCAGCGACCAGGTCGGCTACCTCGTCGAGGCAGCGGCCGTGCTGCGACGGCTCCAGAAGCTGGAGGACGCCGAGCAGCTCCTCGTCGAGGCTCGCCGGCAGCGCGAGGACGACCAGCGCCCCCTGCGGCAGCTCATCGAGCTGCACCGGCAGCGCGGCCAGCTCCGTGAGGTCGTGCGCGACCTCGCCGGGATGATCCTGCTCGCCCCTCCCCAGTCAGCGCCCCGCGAGCGGGCGGCCGCCTACTACACCATGGGCCAGCTCTACCAGGATCAGCTCGCGGATCCGGACACCGCGCTCGCCTGCTACCTGCAAGCCCTCGAGCTGGACGGCACCTTGCTCGACGCGCTCGCCCGGGCCACCGAGCTGCTCGCCGCCGCCGAGGACTGGTCCGGCCTGCAAGGCTGCCTCCGGCGGCAGCTCGCGCGCCTGCCGGAATCGACCCCGACGGGCCAGCGTGCGGCCCTGCTCGAGAACCTGGGGGCGGCCCACCGGCGCCGGGGCGGCGAGGTGGCCGAGGCGATCGCCGCGTACGAGGCCGCCTGGCAGCTCGACCCGACCAACGAGGAGCCGCTCCTCGCGCTGGCGGAGCTGTACGAGCAGCTCCCGGGCGCCCCCGCGACGCTCCGCCGGCAGGCCCAGCGCCAGCTCCTGATCCGCCAGCCGGAGCGGATCGCCAGCCTGCGCGAGCTGCGCCGGGTCGCCCTGGAGCTCGGCGAGACCGACGAGGCCTGGTGCGTGACCGCCCGGCTGGTCGCGGATGGCCAGGCCACGCCCGCCGAGGAGGCCTTCTTCCACAACCTCCAGCGCCCCGAGCTCCCCCTGGCCACTCCCCTCCCCGAGGCGGCCTGGGCGAGCGGGCTCCGCCTCCCGGAGTTCCCGGCCGAGCTCGAGTACCTGCTCGCCGCGACGGCACCGGCCTTGCTGCCGCTCTTCGCGGCGTCTCCCCGGAGCCTCGAGCTGCGCCCCCGGGAGCAGGTCCTCCCCGAGGCCCCCCTGCCCGTCAACCGGGCCCTGTCCCGCCTCGTCGACCTGCTCGGGCTGCCCCGGCCCCTCGCGTACCGCCAGGCCACGCGCCCGGGGATCACCCTCTTCCCCTCGCTCCCGCCCCTGCTGCTCTTGGGCGAGGAGCAGCTCGCCGGCCGCACCCTGACCCAGCTCCTGGCCCCCCTGGGACGCGAGCTGATCCTGCTGCGGGGCGGCAACCTGCTGACCCGCTGCCTGGAGCCTCCGGCCCTGCGCTGGCTCCTCGGCTGGATCCTCGCCCACCTCGGGCTGGCCGCCCCCCCGGATGGCTCCCCCACGGGGCAGCAGGTGCTCGCGGCCCTGCGTCAGGAGCTCCCGGACCCGGCCCCGCTGCTCCCCCATGCCCAGCGCCTGCTGGAGACCCCGGCCCTGCTCGAGCCGTCGACCTTCCTGCCCGGACTGCAAGGCAGCGCCGCCCGGCTGGCCTTGCTGCTGACCGAGGACCTCCCGTGCGCCCTGGAGGCCTTCCCCCCGGAGATCGCCCCGGGGCTGCGGAGCTTCGCCGTCTCCCCGGCGTACCTCGAGCTGCGTCGCACCCTGGGGATCGCCTTCGCCGGAGACCCGCCCGATGGCCCCGGCTGATCCGGGAGCCGGCACCGGCCCGTCGACGGTCTGGACCGAGGAGCTGCGCGCCTGGCGTGCGGCCCTGGAGGCCGGCGAGCCCCTGGCGACGACGGCCGGCGGCGAGGCCCTCGCCGCGCTCGTGGACCTGGCCCTCCACGGGGAGCAAGCCTCCCGCGCGACCGCGGCCGGCGAGTCGCTCCGGCTCCTCGGGCTTTCGCCCAGCCACGAGCCGCAGCACCAGGCCTTCGACCTGCTCGTCCAGCTCGGCCGCTTCGCGCCCGACGAGAACCTCCACCTGCTCCGGGACCGGGTCCCGCAGCAGTTCGCCACGAGCCTCCTGGCCGAGGCGGCCCGCCTCGCCACCCGCGAGCCCTGGGCCGCGGCCTCCCGGGTCGACCTCGGCGACCTGCCGACGGTCACCATCGACGACCCGGAGACGTCCGAGGTCGACGACGCGCTCAGCGCCGCGCCCGGCCCGGGCGGGAGCCACCTCGTGTGGGTCCACATCGCCGATCCCGGCGCGTTCCTCCCCCCGGACTCGGCCCTGCGGCGGGAGGCCGGCCGGCGGGCCGCCACCCTCTACCTGCCCGACCGCAAGATCACCATGCTGCCACCGGTCCTCGCCGAGGGCCCGGCCTCCCTGGCCGAGGGCCAGCCGCGGGCCGCCTTGACCCTGCAGGCCCGGATCTCGCCCGAGGGCCGCATCCTGGAACAGCGCTTCCTGGTGAGCCGGATCCAGGTCGATCGACGCCTCTCCTATGAGGAGGCCGACCGGCTGCAGGAGGAGCGGGGCCCCCTGGGCGACCTGCTCCACCGGCTGCAGGAGGCCGCGTATGCGCTCGAGGAGGCGCGTCGGGAGCAGGGCGCGCTGCTCTTGAACCGCCCGGAGGTCCGGGTCCGCCGGCTCGCGGACGGCCGGATCCGGCTGCAGCCCGTCGATCCCTATTCCCCCAGTCGCTCCCTCGTCGCCGAGCTGATGATCCTCGTGGGGACCTGCGCGGCCCGCCTCTTCATGCGGGAGGGCATCCCCGCGATCTACCGGGTCCAGGATCCCCCCACCGAGCCCTGCCGGATCCCCGAGGGGCCCCACGACGCAGCCACCGCCTACGCCGTGCTCCGTCGCCTCCACCGCGCCGAGCTGAGCCGGATCCCGCGACGCCATGCCGGCCTGGGGGTCGAGCCCTACGTCCAGATCACCTCGCCGATCCGCCGCTACGGTGACCTGCTGCTCCAGGAGCAGCTCCGTGGCTGGCTGCTGGAGGGGCGGCCGCGCTACCGGGAGGAGGAGCTGCTCGACCGGCTCGGCGAGGCCGAGGAGGTCGCCCTCGGCCTCACGGGCATCGAGCGCGCGAGCAAGCGGTACTGGACGCTGCGCTACCTCGAGGGGCACCGGGGAGCGCCCGTCGAGGCCCAGGTCCTCGAGGAGATCCATCCCGGGAGCTACCTCGTGGAGCTCCGGCAGACCTGCCTGCGGGGCATCCTGGAGGCCCCGCCGGGCCTCTCCCCCGGGACCTGGCTGACCCCGCGGCTCGGCGCGGTGGATGCCCGTCGTGACCGGCTCCCGCTGCGCCTGGCGGAGACGGCCCCCCTCCTCCCGCCGGGAGGCTCCGCAGGCGCGCCACGATCCCCGCACCATCGGGAGGAGAAGGATGAGTGATTATCAGTTCGTGCAGCTTCCAGAGGAGACCTGGGCCGCCCTGACGGGCGAGAAGATCGCCCACGTCCTGGTCATCAACGAGATCGAGAAGATCCTCGTGCCGACGAGCCTCGGGTACGTCGACAAGGTCGTCAAGGGGATCATGCCGAGCTTCCCGACGCGGCGGCTCGGCGAGGTGGAGGTCCACTGGCAGACCAAGGCCGACGATCCCGAGATCGCCTGGCGCTTCCTCGCGGCCAAGGGCTTCGGCGATAAGGCCCAGTACCAGGTCGCCCAGATGCTCATCGACGTCGGCTACGGCACGAGCTGCATCTGCGCGGCGATCCGCAAGAAGACCCCGCGCTGAGCCCGCGGGTGGTCGCGACCGGCCACCGTTCCAAAGAACCAACTCTATTCGCTGAAATGGATCTTTCGACCCAGATTCAGAGCATCAATTCCAACCAAGGGCTGGGCGTCTGGCGAGGGGCCACCGGGAGAGGGCCGCCCGGAGGTCCCTAGTCGCCGCTGCCGTCGAGCAACCCATCGTCCTCGTCGAAGGGCAGGCCCTGCGCGAGGGCAGTGGCCCGCGCCTCGGCCTGCGCCAGGGAGCGATTGCGGTTGGCGAGCTGGCAGAAGGGCTCGTCGGGGTGCTGGGTGGCGTAGTCGCGCCAGACCTGGTCGAAGTAGTCGATGATCTGCCGCACGTAGGAGCGCTTGTCGAGGTAGGAGCCCGGCAGGAAGCTGCGCTTGAAGCCGTAGATGATGCTGTTCTTGAGCTGCCGCGGGGTCAGGTCGAGGTGCTCCACCGCCAGGCAGATCTCCTGGGTCACAGTGGTGCTCGAGATCAGGCGGTTGTCGGTGCAGAAGGTCGTGGAGAGCCGGGCCGCGTTCATCTTCCGCAGGGTGTGGAAGGAGAGGTCGGGCAGCCGGGGGTTGGTCTGGAGGTTGGAGGTCAGGCAGACCTCCACGGTGATGCGGCGGTCCGCGATGTACTGCGAGAGCGCGGTGACGTACGCCTCCCGGTCGCGGATCTCCGGGCTGGTGATCATGTCGTGCTCGAAGAGGTACAGCCCGTGGCCGAGACGGTCGGCGTGCAGCTCGGTGATCGCCTGGAAGATGCTCTCCGGGCCGTAGGCTTCCCCGGCGTGCACGGTCTTCATCAGGAAGTTGCGGTGGGCGATCTGGTAGGCCTCCTTGTGATCGACCGCCGGGTAGCCGTCCTCCTGGCCCGCGAGGTCGAAGCCGACCACCGGCAGGTCGAACTCGTCCCGGGCGCGGATGGCCGCCCGCGCCGCTTCCTGGGAGGCGGCCGCGAAGACCTCCTTCTCCGGGGCGAAGCGGTGGACCCGCAGCAGGTCCCGGAAGTACTCGCTGGACCCGGCGGCGAAGGCCCGCATCGCGCAGACGATGATCCCGTAGCGGAACTCGGGCTCGCGCCCCTCGACCACCGACGCCCGCTGGTTGAACTCCTGGGTGGCGCGACGCAGGCCCCGGTCGACGGCCCGGATCACCGTGATCGCGTCGAGGTGCGCGTGCACGTGGAGCTGGGGGGCGAAGCGGACCTCGAGGTAGCGCACACCTTCCTGCTGGGTGTCCTGGGCCAGCTCGTAGGCCACCTGCTCCAGGGCCAGCTCCTGCTGGAGCACGGCCACGGTGAAGCGGAACCCCTTGAGGTAGTCCCCCAGGCTCTCGTAGGTGGGCTTGAAGACCAACTGCCGCAGACCGTCCTCGGTGTAGGAGGGCAGCTCGACGTCGTACGTCCGCGCCAGGTCGATCAGGGTGGAGATCCGCAGCGAACCGTCCAGGTGGACGTGGAGATCGGTCTTCGGAAGCTGGGCGATCAGCTCGGTCGGTGCCTTCATCGTCGACTCCTCACGGCCGCGCCGGGCGCGGGTATTCTGCTCAACGTGGGGTAGGGAGGGCGGCCTGTCAAGGCAGGCGGCACAAATCCAGAAGTCCCGGTCCCGCCGGTAGCCGGCCCCGGAGCCACCAGGGAGGCTCTGCTCAAGGACCCGCGGCGATCTCCTGCTGCAGTCGGCGGAGCTCGGCCAGCTTCGTCTCCATCGCGGCCGGGCGATTGGCCGCATCCGAGTAGCGCTCGAGGTAGTCGACGGCCCGGTGGAGCAAGGCCGGATCGGCCCGGTCGGGATCGTCCTCCGCCACCCGGTGATAGCGGGCCTCGAAGGCCAGACCGAGGATCCGGTACGCTTCGGGCACCTTGCGCTGCCGCTCCGCGGGGGGGAGCAGCTCCTTGAGGTAGAGGAAGCGGTCCTTGGCCTCGAGCGCGATCTGGAAGCTGCCGAGCCGGGCGGCGACCGCGATGAGCTGGAAGAGGACCGCGGGGTCGTGGCTGTACTTGCCGGTGTTGGTGGCCCGCTGCAAGGCCGCGAGCTGCTCCTTGTGCTGCTGTCGGAAGAAGTGGTAGCGGGAGAGGTTCAGGGCCACCTCGGAGTAGCGCTGGCTCCCCGCGGGCACCCGCGCGCAGGCCTGGACCTCGCACGCGGAGAGGCTCTCCCCCTTGCTGCCCGCCCCCACCGAGCGCGCGAGCCGGTCCGCGTCGCACGCACAGCTCAGCCCCGTGACCGCGATGGGACCCTGCTCCTGCGGGCCCAGCACCCGGACCAGCAGCTCCTCGTCGGAGAGGGTCGCGAGCTCCGAGGCCGGCGGGCTGCCGGCCGCAGGGCGCCCCGGCTCCGCCGCCTCGCCGGACGTGACCATGTCCGGCGCCGGGGCAGCCGCCAGGAGCGCGGGGCCGGGCTCGTCCGGAGCGTCGGCGCGCGGCGTGGGCCGGGGAGCCGGCCGGGGGCCGTCCGTCGGCTCGTCCTCGGCCGGCGGGCGCGGGCGGGCCGTGGTCGATGGGACGCGCAAGGCCGCGGCGGTGGCCTTCGGCAGCGTCTCCAGCAGCTCGTCGAGCGCGGCCTGGACGCGGGCGCGGGACTCGATCAGGTTGCCGGCGAGCCGCCGGCCGTTGGCCGCGATCCCGCCGAGCTGCTCCTCATCGGCCTGGGGCAGGGCGACCTTCAGGGCGATGGCTTCGCGCCGGAGCTGCCGCAGCTCGCCCGCCATGGCCAGGAGCTCGCCCGCGGCCACCCGCGCCTGGGCCCGGCCGTGGGCCGAGTGCAGGTGGGTCTTGGCGATCTCGATGCTGCGCTGGCTCTCCAGCAGGGCATCCCAGCTCTCCTCGACCAGGCGGCCGATCTCCTCGCGCGTGGCCGCCCGGAGCTGCGCGGGGAGCTGTTGACGCGGCAGGGGCGTCGCGGCTGCGCCGTCGGGCATCCCGGCGAGGAAGGCCTGGAGCTCCGGGTCGAGGGTGTACAGGGGCACGTCGGGGTGGCGCAGCTCGAGGTAGAGCCAGGTCCCGCCGCCGACCAGCAGCAGGGAGAGCGCGGTGCCGACGATCAGCCGGGAGAGGAGCCGCTGGTGTCGGAGCCGCCGCGCGGCCGCCTGCTGCTCCTCCTCGGCCGCCCGGGCCGCGGCCTCGCGTTCCCGGACCGCCTCGTCCTGCTTGCGCTGATACTCCTCCTGCAACAGGACGAGGTGGGGATCGAGGGCCTCCAGCAGCACGGTCTCCCGTCCCTCCGTCGGGGAGGGAGGCGGCAGAGCGGGCAGGGCCGCGAGGGCCACCGTCGGGAGGGCCTCCGCGGACGCGCCCGCGCCCCGGGGCGGCAGGGCCACCGTCTCCTCGGGCGCGGACCCGCGGGAGACTGCCAGGGGAGGCTGCACGACCGTCGCCAGGACCTCCGCCGGCGCCCGCGCCGGACGCGGGGACAGGGCCACCGTCTCCTCGGGCGCAGACCCGCGGGCGACCACCAGGGGAGGCTGCACGACCGTCGCCAGGACCTCCGCCGGCGCCCGCGCCGGACGCGGGGGCAGGGCCACCGTCTCCTCCGGCGCAGACCCGCGGGCGACCGCCAGGGGAGGCTGCACGACCGTCGCCAGGACCTCCGCCGGCGCCCGCGCCGGACGCGGGGGCAGGGCCACCGTCTCCTCCGGGGGCGCGGCGCGTCCCGGGCGCGCCGACCGCAGGGCGGGCAGCGCGAGGGTCGCGTCGGCGCTGGGCTCGTCGAGCGCGGGGTGGCGCTGGGCCGCAGGAGCTTCCCCGGCACGGTCGACCGCGAGCAAGGCGGCGAGGAGCTGCGCCGCGCTCGCGTGCCGCTGGGCCGGCTGGCTGGCGCAGGCCGCGGCGAGCAGGGCGGCCACCGCGGGGGAGGCAGCCGCCTGCACCACCTCCCGGGGATACCGCCCGGCGAGGTGGGCCGAGATGATCTCCAGGGGGCGCTGGCCCGGATAGGGAGGCGCCCCGGTGATGAGGTGGTGCAGCACGCAGCCGAGGGAGTAGACGTCCGACGTGGGTCCGAGGGCCTCCAGCCGGATCTCCTCGGGCGACATGTAGCTGGCCAGGGTGGCGTCGAGGTGGACACGGCTCGGAGCCTTGCCCCGGGCCGCCGCCGCGGGGAGGAAGAGCTGCTCGAAGCCGAGCCCGACGAGACGGGCCGTGCCGCCGGCCTCGGGGGGGCTCGCCGGATCGAGGAGGAGCCGGGAGGGGAGCACCGTGCCGTAGGCGACACCCCGCTCGTGGGGCCGGACGAGGGCCTCGAGGACTGGCCGCAGCAGGTCCAGGGCTCCGGGCCAGCCAAGGGCCCGCCGCTCCTTGAGCCACTGGTGCAGGGTCGGACGATCGCAGTCCTCGGTGACGAGGTAGCCACCGGCCTCGGGCAAGGTGCCGAAGTGGAGCAGGCTCACCAGGCCCGGGTGATCGAGCTGTCGCAGGGAGTCGGCGATGCGGAAGAAGCGCGCGAGGTCCACGCTGCCCCCCAGCTCCTCGGGGAACGCGGCGTGCAAGGACACCCGCGTCCCCGCGGGCAGCGCCAGCGCGACGTAGCCGCGCCCCGGCAAGGAGGAAGCCAGCCGGCCGATGACCGCGAAGCGCCCCTCGACGAGGGTGCCCAGCAGCGGATCGTCCGGCGAGCGCGCCAGCAGCTCTTCCGGGACGAGGGGTTGGCCATCCTCGGGGCACAGGGTCGGGCGAGGCAGCCCCGGGATCGAGCGGAAGCCACAGCGGCGACACATCCAGCTCTCGCGATCCATACCACGCGCTCCTGACGACTGGGCGGCCCGCCCCGACCGCGGGCGAGAGCATAGCGCGCCACTGCGCCCCCGACCAGCTTCCGCGGACCGCCCCCGGCACCCGGCCGGCCCCTCAGCCGCAAGTCTCCAGGAAGTCGAGGAGCTGCCGCTCGATCTCCTCGTCCACGTACCCCCGCTCGTCCGCGTGGTCGGCCTCCAGCAGCAGGCCTCGCAGCCCCTCGGCCCCCAGCAGGGAGGCGAGCTCCGCCTGCCCGATGCTGGAGGGCTTGCAGGACCGGTCCGCGTGGAAGATCACGCCGTCCGCGGCGAGGTCCCGGGCCAGGGTGGCGAGCCGCTGGTGGCGCGTGCGGAGGTCCGCCGCGAGGTGGACCTGCAGGAGGACATCGGCCAGGGAGAGCCACGGGCGGTCGGGATCGAGCAGCGCCGCGGCCTCGGCCCAGACCGCGGTGGCCGTGGCGCCCACCAGGGCGACCTGGCGCGCGGCCAGGAAGCGGGAGAGGTGCCGCAGCCGGAACCAGATCGGCGGGCCGTCCCACAGCAGGCGCAGCCGCTCCGTGGGGACCGCACCCCGGCCGGCGCGGCTGCGGGCCTCCAGCGCCGCGCCGAGCTGCTGGTAGCCACGGGCCGTGGCCGGCTCCCCGCGCAGCACGACGAGCGGGGCCAGCAGGGCGAACATGTCGGCCGCCTCCCAGGGGGCCGGGCGGGCGCGCGCGGCCTCCAGGGCTCGCCGCCAGCCGGCGCTCGCCTCCCGGGAGTGGTGGAGCACCTCGCTGAGCCGATCCGGATCCAGGCGCCGCCCGCCGATCCCCGCGAGACGCTCGGCGAGCCCCTGGAGCTGGTCCCGCACGTACAGCCGGGCATGGTGACGGACCTGGCCCCGGACGAAGGGCGTCTCGAGCACGAACAGCGGCGCACCCGTGCGGCGCGCCAGCTCCCGGAACCAGTACAGCACCGTGTTGCAGCCGTTGGTGCACGCCACCAGTACGTCGGGGCGGGGGATGGCCCCGCGCGGCGAGCCGCCGACCAGCGCGCCCAGGTCGAGACGCGCCGAGGAGCAGACCTCCGGGGCGAAGCCCTCCTGCTCGGCGAGGCGCGCCAGGGTCCCACCGCCGCGCCGGACTCCGCAACGCGCCCCCTCGTGCTCCGGGAGGACGACGTAGAAGCCCTGGGCCCGCAACAGCTCCACCGGTGCGCCGTGCGTCGCCCAGGCCACGGGCCGGCCCCCCAGCCCGTACCGCCCCTCCAGCCGGTACAGGGCCAGCAGCTCCCGCAGCCGGTTCGTGGCCGGCAGGGGCGGGGCGAGCGGCGACGAGGCGGGGGGAGCCCGACGTCGGAGCAGCCGGCGGCCCTGCCGCCCCAGGGTCTCCAGGCGGACCCAGGCCGGCCCGACCAGCCGCCCGACCGCCGCGGCCGTGGAGGAGCGGAGGAGGTCCCGGATCATGGACCGCCTCCGCCAGGGCACCCCGCAGCCGACAGCAACCCGGCGAAGGCCGTCAGGCGAGTCGCCAGGTCCCCGGCCAGGGGCGCACCCGGCTCGTGCTCGACCACGAGCAGCGGCACCCGGGCCCGGGCGAGGCTGGCGGTCAGCTCGGGCACGCCGCACAGCTCGGGCTCACAGCAGCGGGGGACCAGGACGAGGACCCCCTGCGCCTCGCTGCGATGGACCTCGGCGAGCAGCCAGGACGCCCGGGAGACCCCGCCGCCGGTCCGGGTCGGGGCCGGCGGCAGCGCCGCGAGCTCCCGGAGGAGCTGCGCACGGCCGGCGAGCTCCCGCCCCTCGGGACACTGCGCCGCCCGGGCGCGGACGGTCCAGCGCCGACCGAGGCAGAGGAGATCGTCGCCGACGACCGTGAGACCGGCCGCTTCGACGAGATCGAGCAACTCCATGGGCTCCGGTGCGATCCCGGACAGCAGGACGGGGCGGCGCGCCGGCAGGCTACCGGAAGCCTGGACGACGAGCGCCTGGGCGTCTTGCAGCCGCCGCAGCCAGTCCGCGGTGGTCAGGAACTCCCGCGTGCGCAGGAGCTCGCCGAAAGGACGCTCCCCGAGCACCAGACCGGCCCGCCGGCGATACAGGGCGAGCGCCAGCCGCTGCGCCTCCTCCTGGAGGCGCAGCTCCGTGGCGAGCCGTTCCGGCTGCAGCTTCCGCCCCGCGATCCCCTCACAGGCCTGGACGAACAGCTCCAGCTCCGCCTTGCGGAAGGGGTCCAGGGCCTCGGCCACGGGCTCCGGCGCGGCCCCGCCCCGAGGGCTCCAGACGCTGATCCCCGGGTCGTACGTCAGGACCGGTAGCGACGGCCCCAAAGCCTCCGCCAACAGGCTCCCGAGGCCCTGCTGCGTATCGCACAGGCCCGGGAGGACGACCGCCGCGACCGACTCCGTGGCCGCCGCGAGCAGCCGCTGGAGCTGACGCTGCGCCAGGGAGCAGACGAAGGGCGGCAGCCGCGGGCACCTCGGGACGGCGGGTTCCTCCCCCCCACCCCAGACCTCCACCGGCAGCAGATCGAGCGCCGCGAGGACCTCCCGGGGCGCGTCGCCCGGGAGCAGCAGCACCGGACGTCGACCGTACAACCGTCGCTGCTCGTCGAGATAACGGGGGGCGTCGAGCGCCGGCAAGAGCGGAGCGAGCGGGAGGGGGTGGGTCAATGCCGCGCCGTCCAGACTCCGGAGAGGTCAGAGCGGCTCGATCTTGCCGGTGAAGACCGGACCCTGGGGGCTGTCACCCTTGCCCTTCCCCTTGCCCTTCCCCTCGGCCACCGGCTCCTCCTCCTCCTCTTCGCCCTTGGCCACCTTGCCCTTGCCCTTCCCCTTGCCCTTCCCCTTGCCCTCGTCCGCCGCAGCGTCTTCCTCGTCCTCCTCCTCGCCCTTGGCCACCTTCCCCTTCCCCTTGCCCTTCCCCTTCTCCTCGTCCGCCGCAGCGTCTTCCTCGTCCTCCTCTTCGCCCTTGGCCACCTTGCCCTTGCCCTTCCCCTTGCCCTTCCCCTTGCCCTCGTCCGCCGCAGCGTCTTCCTCGTCCTCCTCCTCGCCCTTGGCCACCTTCCCCTTCCCCTTGCCCT
>JAVEVO010000300.1:0-4113 GCA_034005005.1 Myxococcota bacterium | reverse complement strand
CTGCTGCGCGGCGTGCTCGCCACCCTCGTCGGGACCTACGATGTCAGCGCCGGCGAGCTCGACCCGCTCCGGCTGGCGCAGGCCCTGCTGGTCGCGGACGGCGTGCCGGCCCAGCTCCAGGAGCGCGTGCCGCTGGCCGATGGGCGGGTGCTGCCGGCGTTCGTGCGGGCCGAGCTGACGGCGGGTGACCAGGCCCCGTCCCTGCTCCTGCTCGTCCCCTTGCCCACGGCCGGCGACACCGGCGGGCCGCCGAGCTCCCGGGCCGCGCGGCTGGTGGTCCGGGGCGAAGAGTACGTGGGGCCGGGCCTCGCCGGCTCCCTGGGGCTGGCCGGGCTGGCGATCGCCGAGCTGAAGCGACTCCGCAAGGCGGACCAGGATCCCTCCGTGGGCGTGCTGCTGCTGCTCGTCGCCGGAACGGCCGCACAGGCCACGGAGCTGCTGCAGGGGGCGCCGCCCGGCTGGGTGCCGGCGGGTGCGGCCTGCTCCTGCGAGGATCTCGGCGTGCCCTGGTCTCCGCCTGCGCGTGGTCGCCACCGGACCGCGAGCGTGCCGCCCGCTTCGCCAACCTGGCTCTTCTGCCCGGGCAATCCGGACCGTCCGGTCCGGCTCGGTGAGCTGCAGGCTGCCTGGCAGCGGCTGCACGTCCGCCTGACGCGGTCTGTGCCGGCGAGCGCCGATCCACCGCTGCGGGAAGGGCAACCTCCGAGGCCGTCGCGCTAGCCCCGACCTCCCGCCTCCGCCTCCTCGATGAGGTCGCCCTTGTCGTCGCGCCTCCCCTTCCAGCCGCAGGTCGGGCAGACGATCAGCCCCTTGTCGTCCTGCATCTTCACGGTGAGCAGACGTGCACAGCCAGGGCACATCACGGTGATCTGCATCGCGGGCTCGCTCCTGTCGCCGAGGTGGCCCTCCGCCTCGCGGGCGGAGCAGCCTCCCTCTACTCCAGCCAGGTCGCCTCGTCCAGTCTTCCTGGCCGCGCGGCCGCCCCGATCGCCACCCTCGAGGAGGGCAGCCCCCGCAGCCAACCGCGACCGGCACCTCCGCCTAGGTATCTAGCGGGCGAAGAAGGCCTTGCTGCCGAGGAAGATCCACGCGTAGACCGTGTGCACGAGCATCGCCAGGAACATGAGGTAGGACGAGACGACGTGGACGATGCGCCACGAGCCCGTGAGGACCTCGAGGCTCTTGATCCGCCGGGCCGCGCCCTCGAGGGTGGAGCGCTGTCCGACCAGGGTGGCCAGCTCCTTCTTGGCCTTGCCGTCGGCCTTGGCGAGGGTCGTGAGCTGGTTCAGGAGCTTCTTGGCCGCGGCGCGCTGCCGGAACCCGGCGACGAAGGACAGCAGCAGGGTCTTGTACCAGGCCTTCTCCGCCGCCTCTTCCACCGGGGGCGCGAGCAGGGCCTGCTTGCGTACCTCCTCCAGCCCCTTGGCGCCGCCCTTGCAACTCTTGATCAGCTCCTCGAGCTGCGCGTTGAGCTGGAGGATCCGGTCGCGGATCTCGGTGGCATCCATCGCCCGGCCGCTCTCGCTGCGCGGGATCAGGAAGTAGACGTAGCGGCCGAGCACGCCGGTGAGGATGGCGATGACCATGGGTACGAAGCAGAGCCAGAACACCATGCCGCGGAACTCGTAGGTGGCATGGAAGAAGATCAGCATGGCACCGAGATATCCAGTGTAGATGTGAAATTCTAGCCAGGTGCGCATGTTGCCCATGCGCGCACCCATGGCCCGCCGCACGCGGTAGAGCTGGCTGAGGAGCATCGCCAGCGCTCCGAGGTACCCGAGCAGCAGGGAGAGCTGGTTGCCCGGCTTCATGGTCTGCCGGCCGGGGGGCGGGATGGCGCGCAGGCCCGTGTGGTACAGCACGGCCGACAGGGAGAAGTACTTCACCCGCCAGTTGTCCTCCCAGGGCGGCGTCTTCCGTTTCTTGATGGCCGACTGGACCTTGCGGGCCAGGTCCTCGTCGACGTCGTGGTCGGTCAGCGGCTTGAGGGTGTAGTGGAGGGCCGCGTAGACGTCAGGGCCTCGGTAGTCGGAGTCGGGGCCGGCGATGTTGACGATCTCGTCGGCCTTCTCCTCGTCGAGCCCGGCCTCGATCAGGGCCGCGACGACCGTGTCGGCCCGTGTCTGCTGGAGGTACATCCGGCCGATGCTCTCGTAGGCCGACAGCAGCGTGGCGAGGATCAGGCCGCCGATGAAGAGGAAGCGCCAGCCGATCCAGGGGGCCTTCTCCACCTCGATGACGCTGGCGCCGAGCTTCTCGATCGCCCGGGTGCTGCGCAAGGCGAAGACCGCGAGGTAGTCCTGGAAGCTCTTGGAGGTGACCTGGAACAGGGAGCCGGTCGGGCAGGCCGAGATGCAGGCCTGGTCCTGGTAGTCGATGCAGTCGTCGCACTTCATCGCGACCTGCTTGCCACGAGCGTTGGGCGAGCGGTCGAGGAAGCCGTCGGGGATCGACTCCAGGGGGATCATGTTGATCGCCGAGTACGGGCACGCCTTCTTGCACATCGTGCAGCCGGCGCAGTCGTCGGCGATCTTCAGCTCTCCGGAGACGAGGGAGATGTGTCCGAACTTGCAGGCCGCGATGCACGCGGGCGCGCTGCAGCTATGGCAGTTGTAGGGGAGCCCGATCCGGTCGAACTTGCTCTGGTAGTCGCCCAGCCGGCTGACGCCGCGCCGCTCGGCGCAGGCCTCGAAGCAGGCGTCGCAGTCGATGCACTTGTCGAGGCGCTTGATCTTCAGGCGCTGGATGCCGGCGAGCCCCTCCTTGGCGAGGAACTCGGCGATGGGGCGGATCTCCTGGTCGTCGAAGAGGTCCCGCTTGCGGTCGGTGCAGCGCTGGAGGATCTCGGTGAAGTGGTCCTTGAAGTTGGGGTGCGCCTTGAGCAGCAGGTTGGCGTCGTCGTAGCCGATCTGGACGACCTTGGCCGGCTGCAAGGCGACGATCTGCAGCCCGAGCGCGCCCTCGGGGTCGTACGCCTTGTCGAAGAACACCTCGTCCGCGAGCACGACGTTGAGGGGGGTGCCGGGTCCGTCGCCGACGAGCGCGTTGAGCCGCAGGGAGCCGCTGACGAGGATCAGCAGCGGGGTCTTGCCGTCCCGTGCCGGCGCGAGGCGCAAGAGCTCCTCGCCGGGCGCGACCTCGCGCAGCTCCGCCTTGCCGCGGGCGAGGTCGTTGAGGGCTGACTCCGGGAGATCCCGCAGCAGCTCGGTGCCCAAAAAGAGCTCGACGAACTCCGCCTCGGAGATCGCCCGCTCCTTCTTCTTGCGAGGCTTCTTCTCTTCTGCGGGGGTGCTCGCGGCCATCGGTCCTCTCTTGCGCCAGATCGCAGTGACGCTGCCTCGCTGGCTCGCCGGGCGCCGCGCTGCCCCGCCTGCAGGCGGGTTGCACGGCGCGCGACCGCCGGGTCCGGCAACGGAGGCCCATTCTGTCACGAATCGATCGGGATGGGTAGGTCCCTCGCAGGGGGAGGGTCAGTTGAAGCCGATACAGCCGCCCATCATGATCATGCAGAACTGGCCGGGATGGCAGAGGGTGTCGAAGCTGCAGGTCTTGAACCACTCGTTGCAGATCGCCGGCTCGGGGCAGGTCAGCACGGTGCCGTCCTCCTGGGGGCCGCAGGCCATGACCGGGCACTGGCAGTAGGGTGCCCCCCCGAGGACGCTGGTGCCACAGTTCAGGCCTGGACGGCAGGGGGAGATCAGGTCGTCGCAGGTGCCGTCGCCGTTGTAGCAGATGCCGTACAGGGGATCGCACTTCTGGCCCGCGGCGCAGTCGCCGTCGGCCGCGCAGCCCGGCGAGCACCGCCCGGTCCGGGGGTCGCAGACACCCTGGTTGCCGCAGTTGAGGCCTCGGCAGAGATCGGCCACGCAGACGAGCTGATCGTTGCAGGCCTGTCGCAGGCCGCAGTCCTCGTCGACGATGCAGCCGACGCAGGTCCCCGCGAGGCACTTGGGGGCGCCCGGGCCGCAGTCCGCGTCGCCGCGGCAGGCCCCGCCGCCGTCCTGCTGGCAAGTGTGGTTGACGCAGATCAGGTTGGCGCCCCGGGAGGTGCAGTCCCCGTCCACGAGGCAGACCACGCAGCTCCCCGTCTCGGGATCGCAGTGGGGAGCGGGC
>JAVEVO010000299.1:0-4124 GCA_034005005.1 Myxococcota bacterium | reverse complement strand
AGGTGGTCACCCGGTCCGGGTGGAGGACGAGCAGACGCTGCTGCTCGTTGAGCAGAGTCTCCGGCTGGGTCGCAAGCCGATCCCCGAGCCGGTAGGGGCCGGCCGGGTTGTGACCGCCGGAGGCCGCGAGCAAGGCTGTCGCCGCCTGCAGCCCGGGCTGCGGGCCCGCACGCAAGGTGGCGAGCGCGGCGGTCGCGGCGTCGAGCAGGGCGTCGACGGTGCCATCGGTCCACAGCACGAGGACCTCGGGCCGCTGCAGCAGGGCGAGCAGCCCGTCGTCACTGCCCACGGGGTCCGCGGCGACGGCCGTGAGGGCCTCCTGGACCGCGGCCTCGCGCTCCTGGAGCTGCGCGACCCGGTAGGGGGCGAGGGGGGCGGGGAAGGAGCGGCTCAGCTCGTCGAGCCAGACCAGGTAGAGTTCCTCGCCGAAGGGGCCGTACTCCGCGCGAGCCCGGGCGGGCGGGTCGTCGAGGGTCAGACAGCCCGCCGAGCCCAGGAAGGTGACGAGCACCGCCACCCGCACCAGGGCGCCGGGCCGCCACGCCGGGCAGCACGTCGGGGAGGACGGAGGACATTGGCCGAGCAGGTGGCGCATGCTCACCACCTCCGCGTGAAGCCGAGGGACAGGACGTCGAGGCGGCCGGAGTAGCTGCCGTTGCCCACCACCGTCGGCCCCTCGAGCGGGTCGCCGCCCGGGTACAGGGGATTGATCTGCCGTCGCGTCGAGCTCGTGATGTGCCGGTCCGCGAGGAACAGGTGCATGAACCCCGCGTCCAGCTCCCAGGGGCCCAGGGGCGCGGTCAGGCCGAGGCCGATCCCCAGCTTGGCGGCGTCGAAGGCCCCCACGGAGACCGAGGAGTCCGGCACGGTGGCGTTCTCCCAGCAGACCCCGGCCCGCAGGCGCAGCCCGTCCGGCCGCAGCCGGAGCTCGCCGCCGAGCCGCAGGGAGAGCGTGTCCTGGAAGTAGTCCTCCACCGCGATCTGCCGGATGCGGTACTCCCCGATCCCGGGGACGCCGGTGAACAGCACCTCTCCCTGGGGAGTCGCGGTGATGGTCGTGTGGTCCGACCAGCGCTCCCAGACCGCGGCGAGCTCGAGATCGAAGCGCTCGGGCTGCCGGTACCGCACGCCGAGCCGCAGGATGTCGGGCAGCCGGGTCTGCAGGCGCACCTGGTCCCCTCGCTGGGCGACGTCGGCGAAGAGGTAGTGGCCCGGGATGGTGGATCGCATGCTCCCGACCCCGTCGACGTCGAAGGGAGTCTGGTACGAAAGTCCGATCTCGAGCCAGTCCCTGGGCCGAAAGATCAGACCGGCGACGCCCCCCGGACTGAACCAGTCGTCGACCCGGATGTCGAGCAGGGCGTCGAACTGGGGGTCCTCGGGAGTACCCAGAAACCCCGGATACACCGAGACCGCGAGCTGCTGGAACATCCGGAACTGGCGTAGCTGCAGGCCCAGCCCCAGCCAGAGAGTGTCGTGCAGCCGGTACGCGCCCGTGGCCTGCGCGTAGACCAGGGCGTTGGCCTGGTTGACGATCGCGTAGCGGGCCGCACCGTCCGCGTCGAACTTCACCGCGCCGGCGTACGGCCCGAAGACCGAGAAGGCTGCGGCCCAGCGCCCCCCCGGCGGCGTGTACGCGACCCCGGCCGAGGGGTTGAGGTAGTCGATGTGGCTGCGCGCCTCGTCGCAGCAGCCGGGCTCGCCGCCGACCGGATCGGGGGTCCGGGTGTGGTGCACCGCGAAGTCGATGAGCGAGGAGTCGACCGAGACGGTCAGGCCCGACAACCGCAGCAGCCCCGCGGGGTTGAGGTAGGCCGTGTTGACGTCGTCCGCGCCGACGATGGCCGCACCGCCGCGGCCGAGCGCGCGCACGCCCCGCTCGACGAGCTGCACTCCTCCGGCCCAGGCCGGGAGGCTGCCGGCGAGGGCCGGGATCAGTACGAGGACGCCGAGCGCCCGGGAGCCCAGCCAGCGACGGCCTCCCGGGCGGGGGGGGCAGAGTCCACGGCCTGGATCCATGAGGCTCCCGTTGGTCGAAGGAAAGTTCACCACCTCCGTGGCCTACGGAACCGTCACGCTCAGGACGTAAGGACCATCCCAATCCCCGAAAGAACCATGATAGCCGGACACGAAGAGATAGATCTCGTCCCCCGCGGCCTGCTCGGCCAGCTCCAGCCGGGAGGTGTAGGAGCCGTCGTCCTCGTCGTCGTCGCAGCCCAGCTCCGAGGCCGCGACCCCGCAGTGGGTGCGGGCGTGGAGCACCGTGTCGATGTCCGGGTCGGTGAGGGCCTCGGTCCAGGCCACCAGGGTGCCGGAGGACGGCAAGGTCAGGTGGTAGACCGTCGTCTGGGGGCCACCCCCACAGCTCCCCCAGAGCTCCACCACGCCGTCGAGGGTCGTGCCCTCGAGGCCGACCGTCGCGCCCGGGCTGACTGCGATCTCCACCACCGGCCAGCCCTCGGGGCACTGGGAGCTGCCCCCGGACTGGCAGGTGCCCCAGTCCCCGTCCTCGCCCGCGAGGCACAGCAGGCCTGGCCCGCAGCTCCCGAACAGGTTGTAGGACTCGCAGGTGTCCCCCTCGGCGAGCTGCGGGGCGGCGACCGGCACGATGTCCTGCGCCGGGCTGGTCAGGCCCATGCCGTCGACGAGGGTCAGGCGGATGCCGGCCAGGTCGGGGATGGGCTCGCGGTCGAGGTAGCGCAGCCGACCCGCGAGGCGGGATGGGCCCGTGGCCACCACCTGCTCCGGCAGCAGCTCCGCGTCGTAGAAGAGGATGGGGCTGCCGCTGGTGTCCAGGGGCTCTACCAGGACGTGGTGGAGATCCCCGTCGGAGTCCTCCCACTGCAGGTCGATGCCGAAGCCGTGGGCGTCGGGCCGTAGGGAGGCCGACGCGCTCACCAGCACCGGCGGCTGGCCGCCGGTGCGGTAGCTCACCGCGAAGCCGCCACTGTCCGCGGCGCTGATGCCGCTCACCCGCACGGTGTAGCGCCCGGCCGCGAGCGCGCCGGGCTGGACCTCGACGACCTCACCGCCCCCCCCCCAGCCTTCCTCGATCTCCTCGAGGCTCGCGCAGCCGCCCCGCAGGATCTGGACCTCGGCCGCGTAGTCCGGGTCGTCGGGCTCCACGATGACCACGAGGGCCGCGGGCGTCGGCAAGTCGATGAAGTAGAAGACGTCGGGCGGCCCCCCGGCGGGCAGATCGCCCAGGGCGCCATTGGTGGTCCCCGTGGTGGCGACGCCCTCGCTCAGGCCCAGGGCGGTCCCGCAGGTGTCGTTGGCCGGCCGCGGGGAGCAGTCCGCGGGGCAGGACGCCAGGGTCTCGCCCGGATCGCAGTGCTGGTCGTGGCAGGCCACGCAGTCCTGGGGGCAAGAGAGCCGGTCCTCCCCCCAGCCGCACTCGCCGTCCTGGCAGACGCTGTCGAGGCAGGTGGCGCCGAGGTCGCGACAGTGCTCGAGCAGGCACCCGTTCAGGTCGTCCACGTACGGGTCGAGGCCTTCGCAGTGCTGCTGCCAGCACGCGAAGAACGGATCGAAGAGGCCCAACCCCTCGGCAGCCCCCCGCTCGCGACACTGGGCCAGGCAGTCGGCCTCCTCGGCGCAGTCGAGGGCACAGTCCACGAGCCCCGGACAATCCATGTCGGACACCCAGCCGCAGTGGTCGCCGCACTCGGCATAGCAGTCCATCCCCACGGCCGGCACACAGCTCCCATCCCCGTCACACTCGCCGGCGCAGCCGAAGGAGGCGCAGTCAGGGTAGCAGATATGGTCTGCACCCCAGTTCCAACCCCAGCAGCGCAGCCCCGCGGGGCACTCCGCCGGGGAGCCTCCGACGGAGCAGTTGGCGGATGCCTCGACCATGCAGATGCCGGTGACGCAGATCGGGAGGTGGGCCGGGCTGGGGGAGCTGCAGTCCGCGTCGCAGAGGCAGCGGCTCCCCGGAGGGAGGCCCACCGCGCCCTCGCCCTCGCCCTCCGCGCCCTCACCTTCCCCCTCCGCACCCTCACCTTCCCCCTCCGCGCCCTCACCTTCCCCCTCCGCGCCCTCACCTTCCCCCTCCGCACCCTCGCCTTCCCCCTCCGCGCCCTCACCTTCCCCCTCCGCTCCCTCGCCTTCCCCCTCCGCAC
>JAVEVO010000123.1:0-19882 GCA_034005005.1 Myxococcota bacterium | reverse complement strand
CTCGGCGCCCTCGCCCTCGCCCTCGGCGCCTTCGCCCTCGCCCTCGGCGCCTTCGCCCTCGCCCACGGCGCCTTCGCCCTCGCCCTCGGCGCCCTCGCCCTCGCCCTCGGCACCCTCGCCCTCGCCCTCGGCGCCCTCGCCCTCGCCTTCGGCGCCTTCGCCCTCGCCCTCGGCGCCCTCGCCCTCGCCCTCGGCGCCCTCGCCCTCGCCCTCGGCGCCCTCGCCCTCGCCCTCGCCCTCGCCACCGTGCCGACGATCCCGTTGATCTGGCGCGCAGGCGGTGAGGGCGCAGCACAACGTGATGCTCGAGCAGAGGCGAATGGCCAGGTGGATGCGCATCGGGAGACCTCCTCGGGGTGGAAGCATAGCCGTCGAAGGATTTCCGGCAAGCAGGGTGAATGATCGCGGCAGCGAGAACGTCTCCTGACTTGGAGGACTCCCCGATCCATCCAGGAGGCGACCATGAACCGCAGGCAGCTTCCGCAACTCCTCGTCCTGCTGGTGGTGCCCGCGCTGCTCGGCGGTTGCACCGCGACCCGGCTGCAGGGCAAGATCCTCGATGACGACCACCGGCCACTGTCGCGGGTGGACATCGAGACCATCCCGCCCACCGACTACAAGACCAGCGGCCTGGACGGCTCCTTCCTCATCGACCGGGTCGTCGACGGCGCGGCCATCGCGCCCCTGCAGGAGGGGCGGTACACCCTGAAGCTGAAGAAGGCTGGCTTCAAGACTCAGGAGATCCCGGTCACCATCCAGGGGGACACCCAGCTCGGCGATATCGTGCTTCCGCGCAAGCCCCTCGAGGTCGATCCGGACTCTGGCTGGGACGGCGCGGGGACCCGGGGGCTGGTCCCCTCGGTCGCACCCGACTACGCTCCGATCAAGGGTGGGGTCTGAGCGGCAGCACGAGCTTCTGGCCGGGCTGGAGCTGGCCGGGCCGCCGGGCCGCGGCCTTGCTGACCGTCTCCACGGGCAGGCCCAGGCGGCGGGCGATGGTCCAGGGGCAGTCCCCGGGCCGGACGGTGTAGGTCTGGGTCCGGGCGCGAGGCGGCGTGGGCTTGGTCTTGGCCTTGGCCTGAGTGGTGGCCGGCTTGGCTTTGGCCGGGGCGGTGGCCGGTTTGGCTTTGGCCTGGGCGGTGGCCGGCTTGGTCGACTTGGCCTTGGCCGCGGTGGCGGTCGGCTTGGTCGACTTGGTCTTGGCCGCGGTGGCGGTCGGCTTGGCCGGCTCGGCGCTGGGGGGCTCGGCTTCCTCCGGGGGTGGCGGGTCGGTCGGCCCGGGGTCTGCAGCGGTCACCACGGGGGCCTCGGCGGTCGCCACGGGGGCCTCGGCGGTCACCACGGGGTCTGCAGCGGTCACCACGGGGTCCGTAGCGGTCACCACGGGGTCCGTGGCGGTCACCACGGGGTCTGCAGCGGTCACCACGGGGTCCGCGGCGAGTGGCGGCGGGCTGGCCTGAGCGAGGGTCGCGACGAGGTCGGGCAGGGCCGGGGTGGCGAGCTGTTGGGCGACGAGGTCCACGGGCGGCAGGCGGCGCGGGGGCAGCCGCAGGGGCGGGGGCTGGCCGACACCGCCGCGGCGGGGGACCAGGAGCCGCTGGCCGATGCGCAGGTTGTTGGAGCGCAGCCGGTTGGCGCTCTTCACCGCCCGGATCGTCGTGCCGTTGCGGCGCGCGAACTGCCAGAGGCCCTCGCCGCGCTTCACCGGGATCGAGACGTAGCGCGTCTCGGGGCGGATCTTCTGGTGCGCGATCAGCCAGGGGTAGGCGCGCCGTCCCAGCTCCTGCGCCACCGGGTTGTAGAAGCGGACGTGGATGTGCGTGCGGTGTCCGGTCGCGTGGCGGATCGGGGTCCCCGGTCGGTCGCCGGGGTGCTGGAAGATGCGGTCGAGCCAGGCTCGCTCCTCACCCTGCTCCAGGGCGTGCTGGTAGAGCAGCCGCTGCACCGAGCGGTCGATGAACAGGAACTCCACGTCCGTCTCGATGATCAGCGCCCGCACCAGGGCCCACGTGCGGTCGAGGTCGAGGGTCGCGCGCGTGGCCGGCCGGTACCATTCGGCGTGGCCGCGCTGATAGTACCAGCCCGTGTCGACGTCGCGTCCCGACTGGTGGCTGAGGTGGCGACCGAGGCGGCCGCCGTCGCGATCGCTGAAGTCGCCGAGGAGCAGGGGCGGCGTATCCGGGAAGCGGCTCCGGACCGAGTCGATGGCCCGGGCGAGCGCGTCGATGGTCTCCTGGGTGGCGTAGGACGCGTACGGGTGGAGGAGCGTCCAGCGGGGGTGCGGGGGCACGCGCACCGCCTGCAGCAAGGCGCCGCAGTTGGGGCGGCCCACCGAGAGCGGGCCGAGGCTCGCCGGGTCGCGGGCGAGGAGGTCGGTGAGCTGCGCGTCGTCGAGCGCGGGGAGCGCGGGCGCGACCGCGGCCACGCCCTCCTCCTCCAGCCGCGCCTCGTCCTCGGCGACGTCGTCCTGCGGATCGGCGTCGTCGGGCTCTTCTGGGGCCTCCTCGGGTGGGGTGGCCGAGGTCGGGGGCGGTGCGGCGCGCTCCTCCCCCGGTGCGGGCGGGGATGCGCCGGTGGGGAGCGGGGGCGGCGCATCGGCTGCGCACGGCGGCCGGTCGTCCGCGTCCGCGCCGAGGGGCCGCACCGGGGTCGCGGCGGCCGGCCAGGGCAGGAGGCCGGCCACGAGGACCAGCAGCGGCAGCCTCGCGCGGCGGCTCGCGCATCGACCGTTCGGCCAGGCCGGTCGCCTTCTCGCTGGGGACACTCACACCTCCGCGCTGCACAACTGCCGTGGCCGCCTGGTGATTCCGGGCCGCGGCCCAACCTAGCACGACTCGCCTCCTCGCCCAAGCGCGGATCGCCACCCCGGCTCGCGGGACTCCCCCCTGGACGGCACCCGGCTGCTATACTCCAGCCCCCGCGCCCGGACGAACCGTGGCCGCGGCCCGCACCGTCCCGAGGAGCGCGACATGACGTCCCCACCGGTTCCGCCACCTTCCGCCGAGGAGATCATCCGGCTGCTGGGGCTGCGGCCCCACCCGGAGGGCGGGTGGTTCGTCGAGAGCTGGCGCGATCCGCCCGGCCCTTGTGGCGAGCGGGGCGCGAGCACGGCGATCTACTACCTGCTGCAGGAGGGGGAGCGCTCGCACTGGCACCGCGTCGACGCCACCGAGGTCTGGCACTGGTACGGCGGGGCCCCGCTCCGGCTGCGCCGGGCCGATGCGGCCGGGGTGGTGGAGGAGCTGCTGCTCGGGCCCGACCTGCGCCGCGGGGCGCGGCCGCAGCTCGTCATCCCGCCGGGCGTCTGGCAGGCGGCCGGTCCGGCCCGTGGAGGCTACACCCTCGTGGGGTGTACCGTGGCGCCGGCCTTTGCCGAGGCGGGCTTCACGCTGGCGCCGCCGGGCTGGGAGCCCGGGCCGCCGGGCTGAGCTCGGGGGGCGGTGGTCGTCCCCGGTCGGTCAGTTTTTGGGACTTCAGTACCAGTCGGCTGCGGCGCGCGTGCCCTCCAGGAAGACCCGGCGCACCTGCCACTCCTTCCCCTCGCGGCGGAATTCGATCTCGATCTGGTAGGGATCGGCCACCTCGCGGGCCGCGGCGAGCCAGCCGAGGGGGTCCGCGGGGAAGTCCCGCAGGGCCGGGAGCGGCTGCCCCTCCCGGAGGAGGATGAAGGGGACCTTGGCCTGCGCCTGGCCCGCGGCCGCGTCGATCGTCACCGCCGGAGCGGGGTGGATCACCCGGAAGCGGCCGAAGCGCTGGAAGGCTGCGAACAGCAGGGTGCGGACCTCGTCCGCGGCCAGGTTGCCGGGGTCGGCGCGGAAGGTCGGGTGGGTGAGCTGCAGCAGCTCACGGGTCTCGTGCCGCTCGGCGAGCTCGGCCGCGCGGCGGACGAGGCCTCGCAACTGCTCGTCGTCGGGGGGCGTCCGGCAGCCCGTGGCCACGCCGGCCAGGGCCAGCCCGAGGGCCACGGCGAGCAGTCCGTTCGCCCGGCGGCCGGGGGAGCGTGGGCGCAACGCGGTCATCCCTCCCTCCGCGGTGGTCGTCCGCCACCAGGGTACCACCGCTGCCGGGTCCCGCCCAGCCGTGGCGCCCGCGCCAGGTCGATCCCTCGTGCATCTCCCCTGGCCGCCGTGCTTTTTCGTTGACCGACGTCTCCCGATTTCCTAAGAAGCGCTCATCCGGGGAAGTCAGCCTGCTCTCGCGTGGCGTCGTCTGCTTCCTGGCTCGGCGCCCGCGCCGGGCCCGTGGGAGGGGAGGGTCTCGATCATGGACTACCGCTCGCTGCTGGGCCTCGCGCTGCTGGGGCTCGTCGTCACGCCACCGCTGGGTGGTCAACAGGCCAACGGCTGCCAGGAGGGGTGCGATCCACAGCCCGACCCCGTGGTCGACGCCGGTGTCGTCGACGAGGTGAAGGGCAGCCTGCTCACGGAGCGGCGCCCCGCCCTCGGCGAGAAGGGCCGCGACCCGGTCGCGCCGCCCGAGGGGCCGCGCAAGCGACCGCCGGGAGAGCCGCCGCAGGTCGACCCCCAGGGGCGCCTGCTCAAGGAGCTCGACCACCCCACGCCGCCACCGCAGCGCCCGGACAAGCAGCCGGTCGCCGGGGTGACCCCGACGGACCCCTTCGCCGAGGTCCGCATCCGTCTCGAGGGCGGTCAGCTCGCCCTCGAGGCCGGCCACGTCTTCGACGGCCCCCTCGCCGTCTCGACGGTCGTCGCCGGCTCCCTGGCCTACGAGCTCGAAGCCAACGGCCGCGTGCTGCACGTCGCGACCCTGCCCGATCCCCGCTACGAGCGGGTCTACCTCCCCGACGGGACGGCGCGCGAGGCCTTCCTGGCCGGGCAGCCGGCCTGGTTCAAGGTCGTGGTGCCGCCGGCCGCGCTGGCCGAGGAGCTGCTCGGGCCGGCCGTGCTCCGGCTCTACCAGTTCACCGGGGAGGTGCCCTTCCCCGTCGATTCCCTGGGCCGCCGGACCCTCGGCGTCGCCGACCTGCCGCAGCTCCGGGACCGCCTGGAGCCCATCGGCGCCACCCGGCCGGGCGATCTCTTCCGGGCCGTCTTCGGCCGCGATCCGCAGTAGCGGCAGGAGGCCACCATGCAGAGCAAGAGCGTGCGAATCGTCCTCGCGCTGGCCGGCTCCCTGGCCGCGCTGACCGTCACGAGCCCGCTGTACGCCCAGAACACCGTCACCACCTTGCTGGCGAGCGGCCCGGCGGGGGTGAAGAAGGACCTGGTGATCATCGGCGACGGCTTCACCCTCGCGGAGCAGGGCATCTTCGACCAGTGGGTGCAGTCCCAGATCGTCGACGGGCTGTTCGGCCCGGGCCGCTTCTTCGGTGAGAACGCCAACTCCTTCAACATCTACCGGATCAACGCGATCTCCACGGACTCCGGGGTCACCCAGATCTCCAAGGACGCCGAGTGCGACGCCAACCCGGCTCACACCCAGCCCTGGGGGACGGTCAATCCCGGCGCGTACCCCTGCAAGGACACCTGCCAGACCTGCGGTGCAGGAGTGCACGAGCAGGTCACCGTGGCCCGCACCACGGCCCTCGACTACCGCTACTCCGGGGTCTGGTGCCGCTGCTGGGTGGAGGCCGGCCCCGACTTCGCCACCCGCTACAAGGCGATCCTCGACGCGCTGGTCCCGGAGGCGGACTACGTGCTCCTCGTCCTCAACGAGCTCAGCGGTGGGGCCTGCGGGGGCGGCGGCCGGGGCACGGTGACGCGCGCCACGGGCTGGGAGACCATCGAGCACGAGTTCGGGCACGCGATGGGCGGCCTCAAGGACGAGTACGACAAGGTCAACGTCTACACCGGCGCCGAGCCGGCCGGGGTCAACGTCACGGCCACCGCCAGCCCGGTGAAGTGGTCGGATTTCGTCGACCCGGCGACGGCCCTGCCGACGATCGCCGGGCCGGGGGTGGATCCGGCGACGGTGGGCGCCTTCGAGGGGGCGATGTACCACGACCAGGGGCTCTTCCGTCCCCAGCAAGCCTGCCGGATGCGCCACGAGCACGCCGCCCCCTTCTGCGCGGTCTGCTACCACCAGATGCGGAGCGTGCTCGAGCAGGCCAACGATCACTCGTTCGAGCGCTCCTATGCCGGCGACTTCGACGGGGACGGCGACGCCGATCTGCTGGTGCACTACGGCAACTCGCTGCTGGCCTACCGCAGCACCGGGGAGCAGCTCGAGCTGTACTGGACGGCCGCGGGGGTGCTCGATGCCGCCTGGGCGGAGATCGCCAAGGGCGACCGGTTCCTCGTCGCGGATTTCGATGGGGACGGGGACGACGATCTCTATGTCTACAACTTCACCGACTGGACCAAGCCCTATTTTGCAATGTTGAGGTCTGATGGTGCCAATGGCTTCACGACAACACGTACTTATGTACTAGAACTCCCCAACTGGGACGACATGCGGGCAAACGATCGTTTCTATGTGGCCGATTTCGACGGCGATGGGCGAGACGATGTCGTGGTCTTCAACGCGCATGACTGGTCCGAGATCTACCTTGGAATGCTCCGCTCCACGGGAACAGAACTGGTCAACGTGAGGAACTACATCGAAGAGCTTCCAGGATGGGACGACATGAAGGTCGGTGACCAGTTTTTTGTTGGTGATTTCAATGCTGATGGAAAAAAGGACCTCTATGTGTTCAATCATGGTGACTGGTCCATGGGCTATCTCGGTATGCTGCGATCGAATGGCAACTCATTGACGATGGCGATGCGTTATGATGATTACATCCCCGGCTGGGATACCATGGAGGCCAGCGATCTTTTCCATGTCGCCGATCTCGACGGGGACCAGCGTGACGACCTGTACATCTTCAACGGCTGGGACTGGGGGCCGATCTACCTCGGTCTGTTCCGCTCCACCGGGGGCGCGCTCCAGCAGGTCTCCCTCCACGCGGACAGCATCCCCGGGTGGGGCACGCTCGCGCCCAACGATCGCTTCGGCCCGGCCGACCTGAACGGCGACGGGCGCGACGACCTCTGGGTGCTCAACCTCCAGGACTGGAAGAACGGCCCCTTCCTCGGGCTGCTCGGCTCCTCCGGCGCGGCGCTGCAGGGAGCCATCCAGGGGCCGCAGCTCGGGCAGTGGAAGCTGGGGACCGCGGACCGGCTCCTCCCCGGCGACCTCGATGCGGACGGCGACGCCGACCTGGTGATCCGCAACCCCCAGTGGCTGGGCTTGCTGCGCTCCGAAGACGGCAGCCGGGTCACGCAGACCCGCATCTATCCCAAGTGGATCTACAACACTCCCTATCACGTCAACGGCTGGTGGTAGCGCCCCGTCCGGCGCCCGGTCCCCCCCTCCGCCTCCCCGCCGCTGCCGGGCGGCGCGTGATTGCCCCCGGCTCCCGTTCCCGGTAGAGTCGAGGTCTGCTCGAGGATGACCAGGGACCGGAGGGGGTTCATGTCTCTTGGCCTTCCCGCAGGGCTCGCCCGTCTGCTCGCCGACCCGCTCATCGAGGAGCGGCTGAGCCGGCTGCCACGCCCGGAGGCGGGGTTCGGCGTCGACCCGTTCGGCTTCGATCCCACCTACCTCCGCCACCTGGCGCCCCTGGCCACCTGGCTGTACCGGCGCTGGTTCCGGGTCCAGACCCGGGGCCTCGCCAAGGTCCCCGCCGGGCGCTGCCTGCTCGTCGCCAACCACGCGGGGCAGCTCCCCTGGGACGGCCTGATGATCGGCACGGCGCTGTTCCTCGAGGCCGAGCCGCCCCGGGTGGTGCGCTCCATGGTCGAGCGCTTCGTGCCGGCCACCCCCTTCGTCTCCTACCTGCTGCCCCGCATCGGCCAGATCGTCGGCACGCCGGAGAACGCCCGGGCGCTGCTGGCGCAGGAGGAGCTCTTGCTGGTCTTCCCGGAGGGGGTGCGGGGGCTGAACAAGACGTGGCGGGAGCGTTACCGGCTCCAGGAGTTCGGCCGGGGCTTCATGCGGCTGGCCATCGAGACCAGCACGCCCATCGTGCCCGTGGCGGTGATCGGCTCCGAGGAGCAGACCCCCTCCTTCTACAACGCCCGGGCCCTCGGCCGGCTGCTCGGCCTGCCCGCGTTCCCGATCACCCCGACGCATCCGCTGCTCCCGGGGATCGGCCTGCTGCCCTATCCGAGCCGCTACCAGCTCCTCTTCGGGGACCCCATGCACTTCAAGGGGGATCCCCATGACGAGGACGAGGTCATCGACAAACGCATCGCCCTGATCCGCGTCAGCCTGCAGACCCTGATCGCCGAGGGTCGGGCCCGGCGTCGGGGCGTGTTCCGATGAGCGCGCGGCCGACCGTGGTGCTCACGGGGATCGGTGGGAAGCTCGGCCGCCTGGTGGCCTTGCGGCTGCACCTCCAGTACCAGGTGGTCGGGCTCGACCCGCGTCCCCGCCCCGATCTGCCCGCGGCGATCACCCACCTGCGCATCGACCCCCGGCGGCGGCGGGCCGAGAACCTGTTCCGGCGGCGCCAGGTCCAGGCCCTGGTCCACCTCGGCGGCCCGCGGGGGGCGACACGCGACCAGGAGGAGAGCCTCGGGGCCGGCGTCACCGGCACCCAGCGGCTGTTCGACTTCTGTACGGCGTACCAGGTGCCCAAGGTCGTGCTGCTCTCCTCGGCCGACGTCTACGGGCCGCTGCCCGGGACGAGCCAGTTCATCTCCGAGGACACGGCCTTGCAGGGGGACCTGCGCTATCCCGAGATGCGCAGCCTCGTCGCCATCGACCGCATGGGGCAGTCCTTCTACTGGGCGCAGCCGCAGATCGCGACCGTGCTGCTGCGGCCGGCCCACATCCTCGGACCGACCTTGCGCAACGGCGCCTCGACTTACCTGCGGCTGCCCTACTACCCGGTGATCCTCGGCTTCGATCCGCTGCTGCAGGCGATCCACCAGGAGGACCTCGTCACGGCCATCGAGCTCGCCCTGGCGCCCGAGCTGCGAGGCATCTTCAACCTCGCGGGGACCGAGCCCGCTCCCCTGCGGCGGGTGCTGGCCCAGATCGGGCGGCCGCAGGTCCCGGTGCCGGCCCCCCTGGTGCGCCGGGCCTTCCACCAGCTCTGGCGGCTCGGGCTGACCAACTTCCCGCCGCCCGAGATCGACCACCTGCAGTACGGCTCGGTGCTCGACACGGCGCGGGCCGCCGCGGGGCTCCGGCTGCGACCGGCGTGGAGCTGGCCCAAGATCGTCGAGCAGTTCCGGGAGCTGGGGGCCGAGCGCGCGGGGGGGCGGGTCGGGTCACGAGGCTAGGGTCGCGGGCCACCTCCCTGGCCCACCGTGGTGTTGATGCTCGAGATCGTGAAGCTCGCGTAGCGGCTGCCGCCGGAGTAGCTCCCTCCCGTGTACCGGCCGTCGGTGAGCGTGCCGGTGGAGCTGCCGCCGAGGAAGATCTCGTGGGTGCCAGGGCCGAGGTCGGGCGAGGTGAAGGAGACGGACTGGTAGGCCTTCACCGGCTGGAACGTGAACAGCTCCTCACCGTCGCCCGTGCGCAGGTGGACGAGGGTTCCGGCCCGCTGCTGGCTGGTGAGGTAGATCAGGACCGAGTACTGCGTCGAGCCGGGAGAGGCGCCGACGGCCATCCCCGAGCTGCCGACCGCGATCAGGAACCCGCCGCCGTACATGAGGTGGCCGCTGCGCTCCTCGATGTCGAGGGGGCCGTTCATGTTGCCCGTGGGCCCGTCGACCAGGACGGTGCCGCCCGTGACGTCGATGCTGCCGTTGGAGTCGAGGCCGTCGCCGTCTGCATCCACGTAGAGGTAGCCGCCGTGGATCGCGAGGGAGTAGGTGCCCGTGGGGAACTCGTCGCCCGGGCGTGGCCGGCCGCCTCCCGTCCCCGAGCCGTCGGCCCCGCCGCCGGCGTTCAGCCCGTCGTCGGTGGCGGTGATGTGGATCGTCCCGTCGTCGATGGTGATCGTGGCCGCCTCGAGCCCCTCGAAGGACTCGCGGATCGTGATCTCGCCACCCTCGATCCCGATGGTCGCGTCGGCGTGCATCCCGTCGTCACCGGTGGCCAGGGTCAGGGTGCCGCCGCTCACGACGATCGCCCCGTTGGAGTGGACCGCGTCGTCGGCGGCGTCGATGTCGATCGTCCCTCCCGAGATCCGTACGCCGACGAGCCCCTTGATGCCCTTGGCCGAGTCGTTCGCGCCGACGAACCCGGCGGCGCCGCCGCCCGCGGTGATCGTCAGCTCGCCCCCGAACAGGTCCACGCTGGTCGCCGCGGCCAGCCCGTCGCCCGCCGCGGTGATCGTGACGAGGCCGTCGTCGAGCTCGATGTAGCCACGCTCGGGCTCCGTGGCGTTGTCGGAGGTGATGCCGTCACCGCCGGCCTCGATGGTCACGGTCCCGCCCTCGATGGTGACGTCGTCCTTGCCGCGCAGGCCGTCGTCCGCGGCCTGGACGTCGAGCGTTCCTCCCTTGATGGTGAGGCTGTCCTTGCTCGCGATGCCGTCGCCCGCGAGCCCGACCACGGTCAGGGAGCCGCTTCCCTTGATCTTCAGATCGGACCGGCTGAAGAGGGCTGCGTTGGGCTCGTCTCCATCCTCGGGCACGGCGCCAGCCTCGTCCGAGAGCTCGTTGGCGGTGCCCGCGGCCAGCTCCAGCTTCACGTCCTCGGCCGCGACGACGAAGAAGGGCGCGCACGTCGAGCAGTGGATGTCGACCCCGTCGAAGAGGACCTCGACGTCCGCGTCGTCGTCGGTATCGATCCGCAACTGACCGTCGTCCAGGCGGCCGCGGACCGTGTAGCGGCCGGCCGCGGTGATGGTGGCCACCGGGCCGTCGACGTCGACCCCGTCGCCTTCGACCTCGATGGCGTCCGCGAGCAGCCGGATCACCGTGACCTCGCCCTCGCCCTCGGCCCCTTCGCCCTCGCCCTCGGCCCCTTCGCCCTCGCCCTCGGCCCCTTCGCCCTCGCCCTCGGCCCCTTCGCCCTCGCCCTCGGTCCCTTCGCCCTCGGTCCCTTCGCCCTCGCCCTCGGTCCCTTCGCCCTCCCCTTCGCCCTCGGCGCCCTCGCCGCGGCTCACCGGATCCGCGGTGCAGCCCGTCCCCAGCAGTCCCCAGCAGAGTCCGCCGAGCATGGCGAGCCTGATCAGTTGGCGCATGGATCACCTCCGGCGAGCATCCTGGTCCCGGCTCGCCATCCGGCGGTGTTTTTATGCAATCTTCGAGCCAGCTTGCCGTCCGGACCGGGAAGGGCGGGCGGGGGGCCGTGCGACCGCGATCCGGTTCACCCTCGGGCCTCCCCGCGGCCGGGGCCCGCGCGCAAAATGTGTCAGGGAGCGGTGACAGTGCCAGGTCGCGGTGACAGGTGGCGATCTCCGGCGGCGACTGATATGCTCCGGTCCTCGAGACAGGAGGGGCTGCTGGTGCGGAGGTCATCCTCATGAGTGACGTCTTGGCCTCCGGGAAGCCCGGAGATGCGGTCGGTCCGGGCGCCGCGGCGCCACCGACCCCGGACGAGGCCCTGCTGCGGCAGGTGCGCTCGGGGAGGCTGCTCGCGGGGATCTTGATGCGCTTCGCCCAGGACCCCCTCACCGAGGTGGATGCGAACATCGAGCTGGCCCTGGCGGAGGTCGGTCAGCACCTCGGCGCGGAGCACGCGTACCTGATCCTCGTGGACCAGCTCACGCGCCACTGGTCCATGACCCACGAGTGGGCCTCGGCCGTCTCCGGGGTGCGCAAGCAGCACTACGTGGACCGGCCCTCCTCGATGCTCCCCTGGATCATCGGCACCTTGCGCCGTGGCGAGGTGGTCCGCCTCCAGTCCCTGGACGACTTCCCGGCCGACGCGCAGCTCGACCGCCGGGTGCACGAGGAGATCGGCCACCAGGCGATGCTCATCACCCCCGTGCAGGGCAAGGGCGGCGTGGCCACGGGCGCGCTGGGCTTCGACGTCTACTCCGGGCCCCACGTCTGGGCCGACGAGGAGGTCGAGCTGGTCCGCACCCTCGGCAGCGTCGTCGCCAGCATGGTCGAACGTCAGCAAGCCGAGGTCGCCCTGCGCGAGAGCCGCGAGCGGCTCGGCGCGATCCTCAACCTCTCCCCCGACATCGTCTCGATCCTCGACGGTCAGGGCACGCTCGTCTACAACTCCCCGGCCGCCCAGCGGATCCACGGCTACCTCCCCGAGGACCTGCAGGGGAAGAGCACCTTCGACCTCATCCATCCCGAGGACCAGCCCCTGGTCAGCGCCCGGCTGGCCGAGCTGGTCGCCCGGTCCGAGGGCCTCGTCCAGGTCGGCTACCGGTACCGGGACAAGGACGGGAGCTGGCGCTGGATGGATGCCGTGGCCAGCAACCAGCTCGGCAACCCGGTGCTGCAGGGGATCGTCTGCATCTCGCGCGACGTGTCGGAGCGCAAGCGCCAGGAGCAAGAGCGGCAGGCCTTCGAGCAGCACCTGCGCCAGGTGCAGAAGCTGGAGAGCCTCGGCGTGCTCGCCGGTGGAATTGCTCACGATTTCAATAACTTGTTGATGGCGATCCTCGGCAATCTCGATCTCGCGCTCGCGGACACCTCCCCGCTCTCGCCGGTCCGGACCAACCTGCTGGCGGCCGAGACGGCCTCTCGCCGGGCCGCCGAGCTGTCCCGGCAGATGCTCGCCTACTCGGGGCGCGGGCGCTTCGTGGTCGAGCCCACGGACCTCAACGCCGTGATCCGCGAGATCGCCGGCATGCTCGCGGTGTCCATCTCCAAGAAGGCCGAGCTGCGCATCTGTTGCGCGGCCGCCTTGCCGCTGATCCAGGCCGACCCCTCCCAGCTCCGTCAGGTGGTGATGAACCTGATCTTCAACGCCTCTGACGCGCTGGGCGAGCAGAGCGGCGTCATCGACATCACCACCAGCCTGCGGCAGTGCGATCGGGCGACCCTCGCCCGGACCTACCTGGACGAGCAGCTCCCGGAGGGGCCCTACGTCTGCCTCGAGGTCACGGACACGGGCTGCGGGATGGACCCCGAGACGCTGGCGCGGGTCTTCGACCCCTTCTTCACGACCAAGTTCACGGGCCGTGGGCTCGGGCTGGCCGTGGTGCTGGGGATCGTCCGGGGCCACCGCGGCGCCTTGCAGGTCGGCAGCTCGCCGGGCCAGGGCACGCGCTTCCAGGTGCTGCTGCCGGTCCCGGCGCAGGAGGCCGGGCAGCCGGAGCAGGTGCCGACCGTCAGCTCCTCCTGGAGGGGTGGCGGCACGGTGCTCCTCGTCGACGACGAGGAGATGGTGCGGGCGATCGGGGAGCAGATGCTCGTCCGGCTGGGGTTCTCGGTGGTCACCGCGCCCGACGGCCGGGCCGCGCTCGAGCTGATCCGCAAGGATATCCAGCGACCCGCGGCCGAGCGCTTCGTCTGCGTGCTCCTCGACCTGACCATGCCCCGGCTCGACGGTGAGGAGACCCTGCGCGCCGTGCGGCAGCTCACGACCGATCTGCCCGTGGTGCTCTCCAGCGGCTACAGCGAGCAGGAAGTCCGGCGCCGCTTCGGTGGGCTGAGCCTCGCCGGGTTCGTGCAGAAGCCCTATCTGCTCGAGTCCCTGCGGACGGTGCTGCGCGAGGCCATCGAGGCCGCGGGGCCGGGGGCGGGCCCGGGGGAGGCGGCCTCCTGATCGCTCCCCGAGGCGCGAACCGCGGGCGCGTCCTCTCCCGGCCGGCCGCGGTGCCCGGGGGCGGCGTCAGGAGAAGTGGACGCGCGCCCCGAGGCCGAGGTTGGGCTCCGCCCAGTCGCGGTACATCTCCGGGTAGAGCTGGATCTGCGGGACGACCTCGAAGAACAGCTCGACGTTCGCGAGCACCAGGCTCAGCCCCACCGGGATCCGCAGCCCGATGAACGGGTCGTCCTCGAGCCGGAGCCGTCCACCCACGCCGAGGTATGCGTAGAGCTGGTGTCGGGCGAGGGGCAGGTGGGCGAGCGCGTCCGCGTGCAGGTAGAGGCCCTCGCTCCAGGAGAGCGCCAGGTCGGCGCCGCCGCGGCCGAAGCCGGTCTTCACGGACAGGGCCAGGTCCGGCTCGCGGGTGCCGAGGAGCACGCCGAGCCCGACCGCCGTCGCGCTCGCCGGGAGCAGCAGGACCAGCAACCCGAGGAGTCCGGGGAGGATCCGTGGGACCGAGGTCATGAAATCACTCCATCAGTCGTCATGAAGTACCAGCCGGGTGGGGGAACAGCTCCCTGACCGCTGCTCGGCCCGGGCGGTCGTGGCGGCGAGCCCCGCGCGGAGATTGGCCGTCGGTCGCGTGGCTGCCGGCCCGGGGCCTCCCTCACCACGGAGCCCATCCTGCCAGAGCCCTCGCGAAAGGGCCATTTCCCGGCTGCCCGCCAGGCCGCCGGTGGGTTGCGCGCGACCTGCTCCCGGCGGATGATGAGGCTCTCCGGAGGAACGGGCCTCCGGGGAGGCCAGGGGAGGCACCATGGTCCGGGGGCGGCGCGGTGGGGAGCTGGTCGGGCGCGGGCGCGAGGGGGGCGGGTTCGTGCTGTTCGGGCTCGTGCTGGTCGGGCTCGTGCTGGCGGACTGCGCCGCGTCGGGCCCGGCCCGGGAGGCTGCCCGCGCTCCGGCGGGCCACGGGGGCTTGGCCGGTGACGCGGGGCCGTTGACCACGGCACCGGCGGGCACGGTGCCCACGGCACCGACGGGAACGGTGCCCACGGCGTCGGCGGAGCCGGTCGCCCAACCCGTCGTAGGGCCACCACCGGCCACCTCCTCCTCGGCAGCCACCCCGGCCCTGCCGCGGCGGCACACGCTCCCGGCGAGCCTGCGGGTCTTCGCGGACGAGGCCCTGACCCGGCCCCTGGCCGAGCTGCGGCGGGGCACGCCCGTCACGGTGCTCGCGGGCCTGCAGCAGGACCGGACCCCGCAAGGCCAGCTCCGCACGCGCTACCACCGGGTGGTGCAGGTGGCGCTGGACGACGGCCGCCAGGGCTGGCTGCGGCCGTGCGTCGTGTTTTCGGCCCAGGTGGCGGGGGTCGAGGCGGAGCAGGACCTGGAGTGCCTGCTGCAGCGGGAGCCGCCCGGGCCCCTGGAGGACGACTTCGAGGTGGTCCGGGGAGACGTGCGCGCCCCGACCTTGCTGCTGGCGCGCCTGGAGGCGCTGGCCCCGACCACCCCCGCGGCGCAGGCGGAGCATGTGGAGCTGCAGGCCTTCTACCGGGAGGCCGCGCAGGTCCTCTGCGTCGCCCGGGGGCGCTTCACCGCGCTCCACGGTCCGGACCAGTGGCCCGAGTTCGAGCTCTGGCTGACGACCATGCTCGCGATCCACAGCTCGCCGGCCGATCAGCAGCTCGTCGGCCACCTCCTCGAGCGCTTCCGCGAGGAATGCCGGGTGCAGGTGCGCTGAGCTCCGTCCGGGAGGGCGCGCTTCCCCTCCCCGCCCCCTCGGGGTCTGCTCGTCTCGGTGAGCTGCTGATCGGTCCTCACTGGCACCGCGGACACCAGTAGGTGCTGCGGCCGCCCCGCGGCTCGCACGCGACCGGCGTCCGGCAGCGGGTGCAGGGCTTTCCCCCCCGGCCATAGACGGTGAGCCGCTCCTGATACTCGCCCGAGACCGCGTGCGCGTCCTGGAAGCTGTCGAAGGTGGTGCCGCAGGCCGCGATGGCCCGGCGGAGGATCCGGCGCAGGGAGCGGTGCAGCCGCACGACCTCCGCGGGCTGCAGGGAGCCGGCCGGGCGATCGGGGTGCAGTCGGCAGTCGAAGAGGATCTCGGACGCGTAGATGTTGCCGATCCCCACCAGCCGGTCCTGGCGCAGCAGCCAGGTCTTCAGCCCCAGCCGGCTGCCCCGCAGCAGCTCGCCGAGGCGGGCCGCGGTGCAGGCCGGCGAGAGGGGCTCGAGGCCCGCGGGCTCCGCCTCCGTGAGGGAGGTCAGCAGCCGCAGGGTGCCGAAGCGCCGGGTGTCGCAGAACAGCAACCGGCCGTCCGGGAAGAACAGGGTCGCCCGGGGCGGTCGATCGGGCGGCAGGGGCTCCCCGGCGGGGAACCACAGCAGCCGTCCGGTCATCCGCAGGTGGACGCAGAGCCAGCGGGGGGCCCCCCCGGGCGGCGCGGGCGGCGCGAGCTGCAGCAGCACCTGCTTGCCGAGCCGGAACACCGTGGTCACCGTGCGGCCCGCGACCTCCCGGCACGCGGCCGGGGGGAAGCCTAGCCGGGGATCGCTCACGGTAAGCCGGGCCAGCCGCTGGCCGGTCACCAGCGGGGCCAGGCTGCGAACGACCGTCTCGACCTCGGGCAGCTCGGGCATGATCACGCTCCTGCGCGGCCCGGGCAGGATAGGTGCGCCTCCCGCCTGTCCGCGGAGGCGATCTAGCACCTGCGGCCGTCCTTGGCGACGCCGTATTCGGGGGCGACCCGCGTCCCGGCCCCTCCCCGAGCAGGCCCGGCCTAGTACCTCGACACAAGGATCTCGACTGGTTGCCTGCTGCCGGTGGGTGCCGGCCTCCGTGCCGGCACCTGCGCGACCGGCGCGGAGGCCGGTCGCCACCCGAAGCTCGACCGGTCATCCTCGCTGTGACGAGGTACTAGTCCCACAGCGCCCGGGTCGCGTCCTCGGCGAGGCCCACCAGGCGGCCGGGTTGCTTCAGCTCTCGCTCGGGCAGGGTCTGCCAGATCTCGGCCTCCGGCTCGTCCAGCACGCGATCGAAGACGAGACGCCGGGTCCGACCCGCGTCCCACACCGCGAGCTCGTACTCGACGGCCGCCAAGGTGCCGGGGAGCACGAGGCAGCCCCACTCGGGGGCCGTAGGGTGCGCGTAGGAGCCGGGATCTGGTGCTGAGGTACTGGTCAGGTTGCAGACGACGAGGTGGTCGATCAGCGCCGGCACGTCCCGCAAGAAGCACTCGATCAGCAGGTTGTAGTGGCAGCGGCGCACGGTCAGCGCCGAGGTGCCGTCGCTCCCTTGCTCGCGCGAGGCGTGCGCGAAGGGCAGCATCCCGGTGGTCTCCACGGTCCAGCGATCGACCTCCCGCAGCTCGGCGACGGGGGGCTGGGACTTGCCGGTGATGTAGTTCACGACGCTGAAGGAGGTGGCGAGCAGCCCGTGGACCCCGGCGCCGATGCGGGGGTCCTTGCGCAGCCGGGCCCGCAGGTCGCAGGCGCGGCGCAGGGCCTGCACCGGCAAGGGCTGCATCAGCAGCAGCATCGGCCCGTCGGGCAGGCCGAAGCCGACGGGCACCCCGGCAGGGCGGAGCACCCGGACGTTGCGCGTCTCTTCCAGCCCCGCCGCGAGCACCCGCAGCAGCGTGTCCGGCATCCCCGTGGCGATCTGGCGCGCCAGGTCGGACCACTTCCCCAGGTGGACGAAGACCTGACCGACCAGCTCGCCCCAGAAGGTCAGGGTGGCGCACGAGGCCTGCGCGGGGCCTCGATACTCCACCTGCAGCTCGCTCGGTCCCCGCGCGAAGTGGGGCGCGACGGGTGAGCTCCAGGTCGCGGTCCAGCCGGTTGGCGTCCGCTGGAAGCGATCGGGGTCGAGATCGCCGAGGATCAGGTGTGATGGCAGGTCGTCCGGCGACTGCACGTCGGCCGGCTCCCGACCCTCCCGGCGAGGCCGGGTGATGCTGAACAGGGGGATGAGCGCAGGCCACTCGGGCTGCAGGGAAGCGGCTTTGTCGCGGGCCATGGGGGCACCTCCTCGCGGGCTGGACCCACTCACTGGCGAGGGGATGCGGTCGGCGGACGCGGACGGGCAGGGTCGCGCAGTCTGCCCCGAACGGAGCCGCATCGCCCGCAGGGGAGGCCTCCCCCCTGCGGCTGGCCTTGGCACCTCGGCGGCGGTCGCCAGGTTGCCGGACGGTCGACGGGCCAGATCCCTCGCGTCCTCTCGATGCGTTCGAACCCGGGAGCCGGCACCCGCAGGAACGAAGGTCCTGCTGCTGCAGCACTCCCAGACGCAGAGTGGGCCTTTCGGCTCTCATTGTCAAGCCGTCCTCGCTGGCCCCGAATCATCAGGTGGGTCCGGTGGTGGTCGGGCCTCGCGCTCCAGGACGAGCGGATGCCCGCGTCTGGCGAGACCGGAGCAGGGGCCGGCATGGACCTGGGCCGAGAGGCTCATCCACGCCGCCCTGGCGGGGCTCGACTCCCGAGGTGAAGCGGAGAGTGCCCGGGTGGCCGGCCTCGGCGCTGCTGCCTGGCCGACGATGCGCTACTATGCCGGCGAGCGCCCCTTATTGTTCGGCGGAGGTCCGATGGACGAACAGGCCGGCTCGGCAGAGACGAAGGCGAGCTTCGAGGCGATCTGGCAGACCCTTGCCCAGCAGCAGCCCACCACGGAGCTGCGACCCTGCGACTCCCTGCGTCCGACCGTGGCTCCCTCCCGGGGGGCCTCCGGAGGTGCCAAGTCGTCGCCCTGGGCCCGCACCCAGACGCTGCGTCCCCTCACCGGCACCACCCCGCAGGAGCAGGAGATTTGTTTCGAGGGCAAGCTCGGCGAGGGCGGGATGGGGATGGTCTTCGCCGCGCGCCAGCTCCCGCTGGAGCGGGACGTGGCGGTGAAGAGGCTGCGCCCCTCCCGCCGCGACCCCGAGTCGCGCAGGGCGCTGCTCCAGGAGGCCTGGGTCACCGGCCTGCTGGAGCACCCCAACGTGGTGCCGGTCCACACCCTGGGTGCGGACGAGCAGTGAGGTTGCCCTGGCTCGGTGGACATCCCGACACCGCGCGAGCCGTGGTGCCGAGGCTGCAGCAACTGCCTGGATGCTCCCCACGGAGGCTTCATGGGAACGAGGTGCCATCGCCTACCCTTCGGCTCGTCATCGTGGAGCACGCTCATGCCGCTGGTGCTCGCGCTGTTCGGGGCGTCGGGGTGCGTCATGGGCTACCAGCTCGGGGCTGTGTCCACCGTGGACACCGCAGGGGACGTGGGCCTCGCCGCGGCTCCCGGCTTCTCCCAGGGCCTCGCCCTCGACGACGACTCGGCCGTCCTGTTCGTCTTCGACGGGCGCCTCGGGGGAGTACCCACCGCCTCCAAGGGCCTCTTGGGCATCTCCGGCGGCCTGGACTTCCACCACCAGCAGCTCTTCGGCAAGGGCCTGGGCCTCAGAGCGGGCACGCGGAGCGGGGTGCTCGCCCCCTTCGACTGCGACGGCTTCGACATGCCGGTCACCCTGCTCGGCGGCGAGGTCGCTCTCCTCCTGCTCCTCGACGATGATCACTACTCGGGGCACGAGAAGTGGGGCGGGGGCGGCGACAGCTACTGGAACCTCGCCGTCAGCCTCGGGGCCGCCTATGTGATGTCGACCGACGAGGAGGGGCCGAGGGCGCTGCTCACCCTGGGCGTCGCCTACGAGCTCGACGGGTTCTCGGAGCTCTTCTGACGCGGGCCGGCAGCTCATTGCGTGGGCCGGCTGCCTCGGTGCAGCCCGGCGCCAGGGCGGCGACACGCGGGCGATCCGTTGCACGGTGACCCTCTCGGGGTCCCTCGACTGGCTCGCACCGTGCGACGCAGCCAAGGGGAAGGCTGCTGCCGAGAAGCTCTGCGCCGAGGGCATCGACGCGCACTTCGTGAAGCTGGAGGTCTCGTCGCCGGCAGATGTCGAGGCCCTGCCGGGCTTCTTCAAGGAGAGCTTCGGGCGTCTCGACGTGCTCGTGAACAACGCCGGCGTCGCCGAGTGGACGAACGACGATCCGGTCACGTTCCGCCGCACGTTCGAGCCGGACCTGTTCGGCGTGGTCGCCGTGACCTACGCGCTACTGCCGCTGCTCGAGGACAACCCCGCCGGACGCATCGCCAATGCGCTCCGAGGAGGTGCCTTGGTACCAGATGGGGACTCGGGTGGGGACTCGGGTGGGGACACGCGCCACGTGCGCTCCCGGAAAGCCTAGCTTTTCTGCCTGCGTAGCTCCGCGCAGATGTTCTTCTGCTTCAGCACCGGCAGACCCGGGTTCGTCGGGGTTGGCCGGAGATCATGGGGAAGATCGAGGGGTTGAGGCGG